>JAILJO010000033.1 GCA_024694675.1 Bacteroidales bacterium
GTAGCCGGTGTCAACCTTACCTTCTAAACTAGAGAGCGATATGAAAAAGATATTCTATATCCTTACAGTGACGGCTCTCGCCGCAGCAGCAGTGTCCTGCGAGAAATTCCTGGACAGTTCATCGCCTTCCACTTTCGATGCACCCACTGTCTATTCCAATCCCAGCCTTACGGAGAACACCATCTTCTCCATTTCCCAGTCCTTCGGCGAGACCAACTCCTACCGCGGACGTTACCTCAGCTGGATAGGCCTGAACAGTGACATCGAGTGGTACAATACTTTTAAAGCCACCGACGAAAAGTATCAGATTGCGGCTTACAGCCTGCTTCCCAACAACGGCCAGCTGAACCTTGACAACGGCCCCTTCGCCAAGATGTACGAAGCCATAGAGCGCGCCAACCTCTGCATTGAGGGCATCCGCGAGTACGGCAACGTAGAGCAGAATACCGACATGGCATATCTCCTGGGCGAAGTCCTCACCCTCAGGGCTCTCCTTTACTATGACCTTGTAAGGGCCTGGGGCGATGTTCCTGCACGTTTCAATTCCATTACCTCTGAGACCATCTATGTTCCCAAGGCAAGCCGTGACGTTATCTTCAAGCAGCTGCTTTCGGACCTCGAAGAGGCTATCCCTTACCTGCCTTATCCCGGCCAGAGCGCCGCTACTTCCCGCACGGACCGCGTGAACAAGATTTTCGCAGAAGGTCTTTATGCCCGCATAGCCCTGATGGCCTGCGGCAAGGCCCTGCGTCCCGATGACGTAATGGAAGGTGACGAGCCCGGAACCACCGGACCTGGATCAGGGGACCTTGGTACCGTCCGTTTCAGCAACGATCCCATGTTCTCCGGCGAAGGAAAGACAGCCCTATATACCAAGGCAATCGCCTATCTCCGTGACGCTATTAATTCCAAGACCGCTTCCCTCGAGGACTTCGAGCAGTACTGGAAGAACCAGAGCAACATGGACAACCTGGTTGCAGGTCCGGACCACGAGACCCTCTTTGTGATTCCGTTCTCCAACGGCCGCGGCAGGTGGAATTACACCTTCGCAGTACGCACTGAAGGCTCCAGCTACGGCGGCGGTTCAACCGTCACCCGCGGCGGCGATGCAGGCCCCGTTCCCACCATGTGGTTCAAGTACGACAAGAAGGACGTCCGCCGCGACATCTCCTGCGTCAACTGGCGCTGGAACAGCGACGACGAACCCGAGCTCGCAGGTATCCAGAGGTGGTACTTCGGCAAGTATCGTTTCGACTGGATGAAGGCTCATCCCTATACCGGCGGTAACGACGACGGCATCAAGCCCGTTGTGATGCGTTATGCCGATATCCTCCTCATGGCGGCAGAGATTGCCAACGAGGTTGAAGGTGCAGCCGCAGCCCAGCCTTACCTCCTGCCCGTGCGCGAGCGCGCTTTCAAGGGTAACGAGGACGATGCCGAAACCTACGTAAGCGGCCTCACCACCAAGACTGCGATGTTCGATGCAATCGTCAACGAGCGCGCCTTCGAGTTCTGCGGTGAGATGACCCGTAAGTTCGACCTCATCCGCTGGGGTATGCTCAAAACAAAGATGGACGCTGCCAAGCAGGAGATGAAAGACCTCCGCGACGGCAAGGGCATCTTCGCCGGCGTGAACGGCCTCGACGGCGACGTTTACTATCAGGTTAACGGCTCCGAGATTTCCATCTGGGGCTTCAACGGCGAAACTTCCAAGCCCTCCGGCGCATGGGAGAAGAAGTCCGAATACTTCACCAAGGTGGTCGACTCCAAGGGTGCCGATACCGGCCTGTACGATGCCCTCATCGATGGCATCTACGCCGTCAACCCGGACACCCGCCAGTTCTGGCCCATCTTCAACACTACCATGATCAACTCCCAGGGTATGATCAAGAACGACTACGGTTATTAATCTTAACACTGACCGGATATGAAAAAGAACAATATACTGAAAAGTTTAGCAGTCCTTGCCCTTTCCGCGATGGCTTTCGGCTGCACCCTGCAGGAGTTTGAGGAAATCACCGAACTTTCCCTCAAGCGCTGCCTGGAGCCGCAGAACCTGTCGTTCAAGATTGACCCTGCAACAGGTGACAACGCCACCTTCAGCTGGGATGTCAACAAGGACGCCGATGCTTATAACCTCGTTATCTATACCGACGAGGCAATGACAGCAGTTGCGAAAGACCTTGAGGTCCTGCCCGCAGAGGTTCCTTACAAGATCCGCCTCACCGCAGACACAGAGTACTGGTTCAAGGTACGCGCCTACAGGCTTGAGGAACCGGATCCTGAGACCGGCGTAGCCCTCGCAAAGGAAGACACCTATTCCAACTGGGCTGTCTACGACGGCTCCGAGAAGACATACGCCGTGAAGGACAACCTCTTCCTGGAGGTTACCGCACGCACTGCCAATTCCGTTTCCTTTGCATGGAGCAAGGAAGTGGAAGACTACAAGGAAGTGACCAAGATTACCGCTTCTCCCGTTAAGGGCGGTTCCAAGGTCAACTACGAACTCACGGCTGCCGATATCGACGCCGCTGCCGCTACTGTGACAGGCCTTGCCGCCTCCACGGAATACCAGTTCGTCCTCTATTACATGAGCGCCTCCCGCGGTGCCGTGGATACCTGGACACTGGCAGAAGCAGGTTCAAAGACAGTTATTTCTTCTGAGGCGGAACTCAAGACCGCAGTAGCAGGAGGTGACTTCTTCCTCTCATACAGCGCAAACGAGCTGTCCCTGGGTGCCGCAAAGCCCACGGCAAGCCTCACCGTTGTTGGTGAACTTGGCCCTAACGGCGAAAAGACTGCCGTTGCGGGTAACATAGAGTTGACCTCAGGGCTTGCAGCAGGCAGTGCACTCCGTTTGGAGAATCTCCATTTTACCGATACTGGCGTTACCGGCCACCTTGTGACCTTCTCCAGCGGTCCTGTCACTATTGACAAGATCGAATTCGTAAACTGCGAGATTTCCGGCTTTAAGAGCGGACTGTTCTACAACAATAAGGACGGCGGACTCACCGTGGGTGAAGTCCTGTTCGATTCCTGCGAGATTCACGATGTCCTTGGAAACGGCGGTGACGGAGTCGACATCCGTAAACCTACTGCCATCACCACTGTCAAGTTTGTCAATAACACCATTTGGGACGGCTTCCGCACATTTGTCCGCCTGGATGCTGTCGACGGTGTCAATATTGGCGCTTTCGTCCTTGAGAACAATACCATCAAGGGTATCTCCGTGATGAACGACAGCAACAACCAGGGCCTCTTCGGCACCAAGTCTGCCACCACCCTCACCCTCAAGAACAACATCTTCCTGTGGGAGGACGGCGGTGAGACGGCTGCTGATGTTGACGACAAGACCCAGCTGGTCCGTGATAACACTGCTATTGTTATCCCTACCATCACTGCAGAGAACAACTACAGCTACGCTCATGGTAAGGACTTCTTCAAGGCCGTTTCTGCAGCTGCTGCAGGAGTGAAGGTCCTGAACGAGGATCCCTGCTACAACTCCAAGGGTAATTTCTTCCAGCTTGTGAACGACGACCTGGTGAAAGCCAAGGCCGGCGCCGCCAAGTGGTGGGTTCCTTTCGTGGAAAAGGACGAAGACCTCACCCAGAACGTAATTGAGGGCGCACACACCTGGAATCTGCAGAATGCAACCCTGTTTGCCGGTGAAATCAAGAATAGCCGCGTACGCGACGAACTCCTCCTGGTCGGTACCGAGGCCACGCCTCTCAATGCCGACGGCGGAATCAACTTCCTAGGTGCATCCGTCCTCACCAAGAAGGGCGTTCCCACGGAGGGTTACGCTGCCTTCAAGGTTAAGACCGCCGGTTCCGTTGACCTCGAGGTCGTGAACGGCGGAGCATCGTCCCTGGTGGTCGCTCTCCAGGACGATGGCGGCTTCAAGGTCCTTGGCGGTGTCATGGCAAATGCTACTGCAGGAGTTCAGAAGATCGTCGTTCCCGCCGTTGCCGGCGAGGGCATGATCTACCTCTACTCCACCGGTGCCATCACCCTCAAGAAACTGGCCTGGAGCCTTGATACCCTTGCAGGTAACAAGGTCCTCAGCTCTCCCAAGCTGAAGGTTGAACCCGTGACCCTTTTCGAGGGTGACGAGACTGCCGTTACAGTTACATGGGAAGCTATCGACAACGCTGCTTCTTATGCGCTGAAATTCAACAAGAAGCCCGTCGAGCTTGAAGACGGTGCGCTCAGTTATACAGTTCCTGCTGAAACTATCGCAGCACTTGAGGCCGGGCTTTACAGCTTTGCCATCAAGGCCATTCCTGTTGAAGGCGACATCTATTATAAGGAGTCTGCAGAGACAAGTGCATCCTTCGCAGTTCAGCCTAAGGGCGTTGAAGAACCTGCAGAGGAAGAAAAGACCCTTGTTTGGGACTTCACCGCGGACTACACCGGTACCGCAATCAACGTGTCTGACTCCAAGACTTACCTGTACGATGCAGGTACTGCAACCGAGGTGTCCAGTGCAACTGATACCGAGGTCCTTTACCTCTCACCTAACGGCAAGGCCATCAAGCATGCCGGCAAGCTTTCCACCGCTGACAATGTGGACTACAAGCCCCTGACATATGGTGGCGGCGCAGCTTACATGTTCTTCCGTACGGATAAGGCCGGTACCCTGAGGGTGACTGCCACGCAGGGTAAGACTGCAGCTGACAACAGCAACTGCAAGCTTGGCATCAAGATCAACGGCACCTCCATGACTGCCGACGATGTTGACCTTGGTCCTTACGATACAGCCAAGGCACTGCTTGACGCCCAGGTCTTCGAGTGGAAGATTGAGAACGCCACTGGTGACGTCCAGGAAATCCAGATTGTAAAGCCTTCCGGCAAGACATCTCCTTGGATTTACAAGGTTGAGTTCGTATACAAGGTTGCTGCAGCTGCAGCTCCTGTTTACAAGTGGAATTTCACTGAGGACTACACCGGTACTGCAATCAATGTGTCTGACACCAAGACTTATCTGTACGATGCAGGTACTGCAACCGAGGTATCCAGTGCAACTGATACCGAGGTCCTTTACCTCTCACCTAACGGCAAGGCCATCAAGCATGCCGGTAAGCTTTCTACCGCTGACAATGTGGACTACAAGCCCCTGACATATGGTGGCGGTGCAGCTTACATGTTCTTCCGTACTGCAAAGGCCGGTACCTTGAAGGTAACTGCCACGCAGGGCAAGACAGCAGCTGACAACAGCGACTGCAAGCTTGGCATCAAGATCAACGGCACGGCTATGACTGCCGACGATGTTGACCTTGGTCCTTATGATACAGCCAAGGCACTGCTTGACGCCCAGGTCTTCGAGTGGAAGATTGAGAACGCCACAGGTGACGTCCAGGAAATCCAGATTGTAAAGCCTTCCGGCAAGACATCCCCCTGGATTTACGAAGTAGTATTTGAATCCAAGTAACCCTTTTTAAGGATGCGGGGCCTGACCGCCCCGCACCCTTCCAATATCAAACAATAACACTATGAGCTTTATCGACAAAGATTTCATGCTGCAGACCAAGACTGCACGCAAACTGTATCACGAGCATGCAGAGAACATGCCCATCATCGACTATCACTGCCACCTGGTTCCCCAGCAGATTGCGGAGAACATCCAGTTCCGTGACATCACCCAGCTCTGGCTGGTGGACGGCCATTACGGAGACCACTACAAGTGGCGCGCGATGAGGGCTAACGGCGTATCGGAAGACTACCTCACCGGCGGCAAGTACAGCTCCTGGGAGACCTTCCAGAAATGGGCGGAGACCGTTCCGTACACCATGAGGAACCCCCTGTACCACTGGACTCACCTCGAGCTCAGCCGCGTATTCGGCATCGACAAACTCCTGAGCCCCAAGACTGCGCGCGAAATCTTTGACGAGTGCAACGAAAAGCTCGCCACGCCAGAATTCCGCGGCCAGGCACTCATCCGCAAGTTTGGAGTCGAGGTGGTCTGCACCACTGACGATCCCGCCGACGACCTCCGCTGGCACAAGATGATCCTGGAGCATCCTTTTGGCACCAAGGTCATCCCTGCATGGCGCCCGGACAAGGCCATGGCCATAGAGGATCCCAAGTCCTACAACGCCTATCTGGTGAAGCTTGGAGAGGCTGCGGACATCATGATCGACTCCTATACGGACCTCATCGAAGCTCTCCAGCGCAGGCACGATTTCTTCGCCTCCATGGGCTGCAAGCTCTCCGACCACGGTCTTGAGACCTTCTACGCTGCGGACTACAGGCAGATAGAGATTGAAGCCATCTTCAAGATGGTTCTCCTTGGAAGGCGCGTATCCGAACTTGAACTCAACAAGTTCCGCAGCGCATTCCTGCACGATATGGCCGTCATGGACGCCAAGGCCGGCTGGGCCCAGCAGTTCCACATCGGCGCCATCCGCAACAACAACTCCAAGATGTTCGGCAAGGTTGGTCCCGATACCGGATTCGACGCAATCCACGACCTTCCCACCGCAGCCGCCGGTCACAAGTTCTTCGACCGCCTGGCCAAGGAAGACGCTCTTGCAAAGACCATCCTCTACTGCCTCAATCCCAAGGACAACGAGGTCATGATGACCATGGCCTACACCTTCAACGACGGCACCTTCCCGGGCAAGATGCAGTTCGGCTCCGGCTGGTGGTTCCTGGATCAGGAAGTTGGCATGCGCCGCCAGATGGACGCCCTCAGCGTCCTTGGCCTCTTCTCCCGCTTCGTAGGCATGCTCACGGACTCCCGTTCCTTTATCTCCTACCCCCGCCACGAGTACTTCCGCCGCATCCTCTGCGACGTCCTTGGCAAGGACATCGAGGAAGGCAAGCTCCCTGCAAGCGAGATGGATTTCATCGGCAAGATGGTCGAAGACATCTCCTACAACAACGCTAAGAATTACTTTAACTTCTAACATGAAGTACATAAAAATCAACCCCGCCGACAACGTTGCCGTGGCGCTCCAGGACCTCTCCAAAGGCGAGGTCGTTGAGGGCGTGACCCTGAAGGTGGATGTGCCAAGAGGCCATAAGGTTGTCCTGAAGGACCTGAAAGCAGGGGAGAACGTAATCAAATACGGTTTCCCCATAGGTCATGTGACCGTGGATGCTCCTGCAGGTACCATGGTGGACCACACCTGTATCAAGACCAACCTTGAGGGTCTGCTTGAATACAGTTACAATCCGGCATTGACGGAGATACCCTCCGCCAAGCAGCAGCGTACATTCCGTGGCTATAGAAGAGCCGACGGCCAGGTGGGCGTACGTAACCAGATTTGGGTTATCCCTACCGTGGGCTGCGTGAACGGGATCTGCCAGCAGATAGTGGAGCGCTTCAAGGCGGAGAACCAGGCACACCCGGGTGTGGACGCCATTGTGGCTTTCCCGCACAACTACGGCTGCTCCCAGCTGGGCTATGACCACGAGAACACCCGCACGGTGCTTGCCGATATGGTACACCACCCCAATGCCGGAGGCGTGCTGGTGGTGAGCCTTGGCTGCGAGAACAACCAGCTGGACGCTTTCCGTGAACTGGTGGGCCCGGTGGACGAGTCCCGCGTCCGCATGTTCGTCACCCAGAAAGTGAAGGACGAGGTAGAATACGGCCTTCAGCAGCTCCGTGAAATCTACGCCGTCGCCAGCAAGGACGTCCGTGAGGATGTCCCAGTCTCTGAGCTCCGTGTGGGCCTCAAGTGTGGCGGAAGCGACGGCCTCTCCGGCATCACCGCCAACCCGCTCCTGGGCGTATTCAGCGACTGGATCGTGGCCCAGGGCGGCACCACTGTCCTTACGGAGGTCCCGGAGATGTTCGGTGCGGAAACCATCCTCATGAACCGCTGCCAGGACAAGGCCACCTTTGACAAGACAGTTCACTTGATAAACGATTTCAAGGAATACTTCATGAAGCAGGGAATGCCCGTTTATGAGAACCCTTCTCCCGGCAACAAGGCCGGCGGCATTTCCACCCTGGAGGAAAAGAGCCTTGGCTGCACGCAGAAGTGCGGCAAGAGCATCGTCAGGGGAGTGCTGAAGTACGGCGAAAGGCTGTCCGTGAAGGGACTCAATCTGTTATCGGCCCCCGGAAACGACCTCGTGGCCTCTACGGCCCTTGCTTCCGCTGGCTGCCAGATGGTCCTTTTCACCACCGGCCGCGGCACCCCCTTCGGCACCTTCGTCCCTACCGCAAAGATATCGACAAACACCCCTCTCTGGGAAAACAAACCCAACTGGATAGACTTTAACGCCGGTGTCCTGGCCCAGGATGAGGCTATGGCCTCTGTCGCCCCCCGCTTCATCGACTTCGTCCTCTCCGTCGCCTCCGGTGAGCCGGTGAACAACGAAAAGAGCGGCTACCGCGAAATAGCCATCTTCAAACAGGGTGTTACCCTCTAGCCCCGTCCTCAAAAACAGCCCCAAAATGAGGACGGGCCGCATAAAACAAGATGATTATGAAATTCAAATATGTATTACTGGCCATTGCGGCGGCTGTGACGGCGGTTACGGCGTGCAATGAGCCGGAGGATGACAATGGCGAGGAAAACGGCGGCAACACCAATCCCACCACACCTGTGGTGGTGGGAGATGTCACCCTGTCGGAGACTGGTGACCTGGTCCTTGGCGCCGATGGTGGCAGCGTGAGAGTTGTCTTCAAGGCCACCAAGGAGTGGAGCGCTGCTTCAAGCGCAGACTGGCTCACCCTGAGCCCGGCCAGCGGTGCGGCAGGTGAAGCCGTAGCGCTCACAGTCACAGTGGCCCCCAACGAAGGCTACGATGACCGCGAGGCAACGGTTACCGTAACCAGCGACCAGGATTCAAAGTCCGTCAAGGTAATCCAGAATGGCGCCATTGCCCCACCCCCTGACCCCCAGCCCGGCGAAGGTGCTGAGCTTGACTGCCCTAACCCGCCTGCGGTGGGTACGGTTGACATGACGGCACTCACCGGCTATGGCGCAGGAGTAACCGGAGGCGAGGGCGGCGAGGTGCTGCACTTCAACAGCGGCAAAGCCCTCCAGACCTGGCTCCTGGCCCGCACTAAGACGGAAAAGAAGGGCGACCACAGCCCCGTCACCATCTGGCTCAGCGGTACATTCAAGCCCGATGACGGCCGCGACTTCTCCGAAGCCCACCCCTGGTTCGACGTCAAGGACGTCTCCAACCTGTCGTTCATCGGCACGGACAGCTTTGTGATGGACCGCATCGGAATCTTCTGCGTCCGCGCAAACAACATCGTCATACGCAACATCAACTTCCAGCAGCCCAAGGCCAACAACGGTGCCGATGCCGTCTCCATGCAGGAATGCGACGGCGTCTGGGTGGACCACTGCACCTTCACGTCCCTGAACCAGACCAAGGACTATGAGGACGGTTCAACGGACATCACCCACGGCTCCAAGAATGTGACCGTGAGCTGGTGCAAGTACGTCAAGACCCAGAAGAGCTGCCTGGTGGGCCACTCCAACAGCCAGAGCGGAGATGCCGCCATCACGGCGACCTTCCACCATAACTGGTTCCAGGGTTCAAGCTCCCGCCATCCGCGCGTCCGCTTCGGCAAGGTGCACGTCTACAACAACTTCTTCGACGGCAACACCACTTACGGCGTAGGTTCCGCCTATGGCGCCAAGGTCCTTGTGGAGTACAACTACTTCGACGGCGTGCAGCTTCCTACCGATATCTGCACCTATCCCGCCAAGGAAAGCGGCGTATCCAACCTCCAGGGCAGCGTGGCCGGTTATCTCTGGGCAACGCAGGACGTCTATGTGAATCGTCCGGAAAAGGCCAAGGACCCGTATCCGCTCACCAACATCAAGTACGAAAAGTACAACGGCAGCACCATTACGCCTCTCACTTATGCCGATTTCAAACCCTCCTACGACTACACCGTAACGGCCGCTGCAGATGTCCCCGCTGCTGTCAAGGCAGGTGCAGGCTACGGCAAGCTTGGCTTCACCGAGGCACCCGTTGCCGTGAACAACGGCGGCATTACGGAGTTTGACGGCACCGATCCCAACCCCGAGGATCCGGACCAGGGCGACGAGGACGATCCCGACCAGCCCGGCACAAATCCTTCCACCGGAGCTAATACCCATGTGCTGTATTATGACAGTTCCAGCGCGCTCCAGAATCTTTCCGGCAGCAGTGCCGGGAGCTATTTCACGGCCAGTGCCAAGACGGATCTCTCTTCAGACTACAGCCAGAACTTCAATCCCTGGACCATTGGTGAGTTCTCCTCTACAAAAGGCGTTAAGCTTAACTCTACCGGTGCGGTGTCGTTTACAACGTCTGCCACATACTCCAGTACGGTGCAGTTCTACTTTATCAGGAGAAAGTCCGGCGACACCACAGCCAAGATACAGATAGTTCCTGCAGAAGGTGATGCCATGGTTTTTGACACGCCTTGGGACACCCTTGGAGAATCCGGAGAGATAGCCCTTGAGAAGGGAATGGCTTATACCATAAAGCAAAGTAGCAAGGAACAGGCTTTACTGCTTGTAATCGTTAAGGAAACAGAATAAACTTTTATTGATATGGAAAGACTAAACCGTAAAACTGCGCCGCAGGCAAAGCGCTACACTGAGAAAGTGATTCAGTTCGGAGAAGGGAACTTTCTCCGTGCATTCATCGAGTGGATTATCTGGAAAACCAACCAGAAGACGGATTTCAACGGCTCCGTGGTGGTTGTCCAGCCCATTGAGAAGGGCATGGTGGAATGGCTTAACGAGCAGGACGGCCTCTATCACCTGAATCTCCAGGGCCTTCAGAACGGTGAAACCGTGAACAGCCTGGATATGATAGACGTCATATCCCGCGGCTTGAATCCCTATACAGAGTTTGACAAGTACCTGGCCCTTGCAGAGCAGCCGGAAATCCGCTTCGTGATTTCCAACACCACGGAGGCCGGTATCGCATTCGACCCCGCCTGCAAGCTGGACGACAAGCCCGCCAGCAGCTATCCCGGCAAGCTCACCCAGCTGCTTTACCATCGCTGGGAGCACTTCAAGGGAGACCCATCCAAGGGCCTTATCATCTTCCCCTGCGAGCTCATTTTCGAGAACGGCAAGCACCTCCGCGAGTGCATCCGTCAGTACATCGACCTTTGGAACCTGGGTCCTGACTTCAGCGCCTGGTTCGAGGGCGCCTGCGGAGTGTATTCTACCCTGGTGGACCGCATCGTCCCCGGATATCCCCGCGACAACGCCGCAGAACTGTGCGAACGCGCCGGTTATGACGACCACCTCCTGGACAAGGCGGAAATCTTCCACCTCTGGGTCATCGAAGCCCCCAAGGAGATTGCCGATGAATTCCCTGCCGATAAGGCCGGCCTGCACGTCCTCTTCGT
>JAILJO010000065.1 GCA_024694675.1 Bacteroidales bacterium
AAAGCTAACGGAAAAGTAGACGACAAGGGGCGCGTTGTGCTCCCTGCCATCTTCCGTGACGCCATGGTCCGCGGAGGATCGGAAGACATGACTCTTGTGGTCAAGAAAAACGTACAGCAGCAGTGCCTGGACCTGTTCCCGTATGAGGAATGGGTCCGGCGCAGCGAGCTGGTACTGGAAAAAACAGACCCCGA
Organism: Bacteroidales bacterium; assembly: GCA_024694675.1. Lineage (GTDB taxonomy): Bacteria > Bacteroidota > Bacteroidia > Bacteroidales > UBA932 > Cryptobacteroides. The sequence goes on from JAILJO010000065.1 coordinate 195, forward strand.
ACTGAATACTCAGGACGCTTTGTTCTGGACCAAGTACAATGACGGAGTTTTCACCATTGTCCCGGACGGAAAACTGGGACGCCTGAACATCCCGTCAGAGCTGCTTGAAAGCGCAGGTATAACCAAAGAGGTAGTATTCGGTGGAGTGGGTTACAAGCTTCAGATATGGGATGCAGAGGCACATAAGGCCAATCTCCTGTCTGACGAAGACTTCAAATCAACCGCCACCAGACTATCCGAACGCAAGTAGGAGGTCCGGGGCAATGTCTGAATATCATATCCCTGTGCTGCTGGAGGAGAGTATCTCCGGCCTTGTCACAAATCCTGACGGAATTTACGCAGATGCCACTTTCGGAGGCGGTGGGCACACCGCTGCCATACTTTCACGCTTACACGATGGCGGGAGCGTCATCGCCTTCGATCGTGACATCGACGCTATTAAGAATGCACCCAAAGACAAGAGGCTGACGGTTATTCACAATAACTTCAGGTTCATTGAAAACTATGCGCGCCATCACAATGTGATGTTCGATGGGATTCTGGCGGACCTGGGTGTGTCAAGCCATCAGTTTGACACGGCGGAGAGGGGGTTCAGCTTCAGGTTTGAGGAGGCACCGCTGGATATGAGGATGAACAAGGAGGGAAAGCTGACGGCGGCGGATGTGGTGAATAATTATCCTGAAGAAGACCTGGAGCGTATTCTGAAGCTGTACGGAGAGGTGGAGAATGCTCGCCAGATAGCACGCCTCATCAAGGCTACCCCTGGCATCAAGACCACCGGAGACCTTGACCGTGCAATTGCTAAGGCGCTCCCCAAAAATGCCGAGCACAAGGCCCTTGCACGCATATACCAGGCACTCAGGATTGAGGTCAACCAGGAAATGCGCTCTCTGGAAAAGTTCCTTGAAGGCGCTACCGCAAGCCTGAAGGAGGGCGGAAGGCTGGTAATCATCACCTACCACAGTCTGGAAGACCGTATGGTGAAGAACTTCATCAAGACCGGAAACATTGACGGAATAGAGAACAAGGACGCATTCGGCCGCGTGAGCGCTCCGCTGGAGGCTGTGAACCGGAAGCCCATCGTCCCTGAGGAAAGTGAGATTGCCCTGAACACCCGCGCCCGCAGCGCGAAGCTCAGGATAGCTGAGAGGAGGGCCGCGAAATGACACTCAGCAGCATCTGGACAGCCATCCGCAACACCTTCAAGGCTCTCAGGAACGGTGAATTCCTCCTCAGGATAAGGGCAGACAAATACTACATGCACATCATGTATCTGTTCCTCCTCATGTGGCTCACAATCATGCTGAGCTTGAGGGTAGACAAGACCCTGGCCCAGGTTGGAGAGAACAAGGCCGCCATAGAGGAGCTCAGGATCCGCCACTCTGAAAAGGAAGCGGAACTGGTAAAACTTGAGAGCGCTTCCGAGACTGAAGCAAGACTGAAAAAGATGGGTTCCAAGCTTGCCATGCCAAGCGTACCCGCCACCATAATGAAGAAGAAATGACAAAGCGCAGGAGCGAAATACAGGACACCATAGAAAACCGCGACAGAATCCACGTGGTTATGTTCTTCCTGTCCATACTGTTCCTCGCCCTGGGAGTATTCATCATGGTGAAGATAGTTCAGATACAGGCCGGATACCACGTGGACTCCTCCGTAGTGGACATCTTCCGTCCCCGTGTCCAGAAGCATGTTGACAAGCCGGTCAGGGGGCGCATCCTGGCAACCGACGGCCGTCCCATGGCCATTTCCGCTCCGCTCTATGACATACACATGGACTGCACCGTCCGCAAGCAGGAGTTCAAGGACAAGGGCAACCAGGCCGGAGAAGAAGCCTGGAGGGCAAAAGCCGCAGAACTGGCGAAGAAACTCTCCGCAGAGTTCCGCGACCGCAGCGCCGCAGACTATGAGAGCGCCATCCTCAAGGGCCGCGAAAAGGGTTCCCGATACCTTAAAATAAAGAATAACATAGACCTCAGCACCCTCAACCGCATAAAGACCTTCCCTCTTTTCAACGAAGGTCCCAACAAAGGCGGCATGATAGTGGAGAGGCACGAGGAACGCATCTACCCGTACGATTCCCTGGCGCGCCGCACCATAGGCTACGTCAAGGAGAGTAACCGCATAGGCCTCGAGTCCAGTTTCGACCACGTCCTCCACGGCCGCGAAGGCTACGAGTGGCGCAGGGTAACGGACCGCAAGACATGGATCCGCGACATAGATTCCGCCAGCGTAAAAGTAATTGACGGGGACGATATCCGCACCACCCTCAACGTGGACTTCCAGGACATTGCCGACAAGGCCCTCCGCGAACAGATCCAGGCCGATGACGAAGTCCGCGCCGGCATCTGCATAATCATGGAGGCGAAGACCGGAGCCATCCGCGCAATGGTGAACCTCTCCCGTGGCGACACCCCCCAGACAGTGCTCTGGGAAAGGGACAACCTCTCCCTCCGCGAGGTTGGCGAGCAGGGCTCCGTCATGAAGACCGTCACCCTGGTCTCCCTGGTGGAAGACGGCTATGTTAAGACTCTGGACCAGACCCTCCCCACCAACAACGGCTTTGTTCCGGGCGGGTATAACCAGGACGTCCATATCCTGGACTACCAGAGGGAAACCGGCCGCAGGGACATCACCGTGATGCATGGCTTTGAGATATCGTCCAACTACGTTTTCACCTGGCTGGCAGAAACCTACTACGGCAAGAAGCCGGAAGAGATGTTCGACCACATCTACTCCTACCGCTTCGGTGAGCCGTTCGACTTTGACATTAACGGGATGGGCACGCCTGTAGTGAATCGTCCCGGAACCGCCGGATGGTCCAAGACCACCCTGGGAACCACCGCCTATGGCTACAGCATGGCCGTGACTCCCCTCCACGTGGCCACGTTCTACAACGCCCTGGCCAACAAGGGAAGGATGATGAAGCCATATCTGGTAGAGAGTATCGAAAGGGACGGAAAAGTGCTCAAGCGCTACGAACCCTCGGAGCTCAACAGCAGCATCTGCTCCCCCGCCACGGCAGACACCGTCACACGCGCCCTCCGCGCTGTGGTTAACGAAGGTACCGCCACCCGCCTCAAGAACGCCAAACTGGCAGTTGCAGGCAAGACCGGAACCGCACGCGTGGTCCTTTCCCCGGAGGAGAGAGGCGGCAGCAAAGACCCGTACAGCGATGCATACGGCAGAAAGAAATTCCAGGGAACCTTCGTTGGATTCTTCCCTGCCGATGCCCCCAAATACACCATCCTGGTCACAGTGTACTCCTATCCTTCCCACCGAAACTTCTACGGCGGCACCAAGCCGGCAATGGCTGTGAGGAGCATCGTAGACCAGCTTTATGCACTTGACCCGGCATGGCGCCCGGAGCTCACGCCCACCGCCGCCGTACCCAAAATGACCGCCCAGAAATGAACTACAGAGACTTCACACTCATTACCGCCGATTCCAGGAAAGTGATTCCCGGAGCGCTGTTCGTAGCCATCAAGGGCTACAGCTCCGACGGCCACGACTACATCCAGGCCGCCATTGAGAAAGGGGCCAAGGGGGTCATTTGCGAGAAAGTCATCCCCGGCCTGACCGGGGATCTTAAACAGGTCGAATTCGAAGTCGTAGAGAACAGCCGTAAGGCTTTGGCGCTGGCGGCGGACGAGTTCTACGGACATCCGTCAAGGAAGCTGAAGCTTGTGGGAATTACCGGAACTAACGGCAAGACCACTACCGTGACGCTGCTGTACAGGCTTTTCATGGGCATGGGATACAATTGCGGACTGCTTTCCACAATTGCAAACTATGTTGGCGAGGAGCGCCTGGAAACCGACAACACCACGGCCGATCCCGTCACCATCAATTCCCTTATGGCGCGCATGGTGGAAAAGGGCTGTGAATACTGCTTCATGGAGGTAAGTTCCATTGGCGTGGAGCAGGACCGCGTGAGCGGACTGCACTTCGCCCTTGGCATCTTCTCCAACCTCACCCACGACCATCTGGACTACCACAAGACCTTTGCAGAGTACCTCCGTTGCAAGAAACTCTTCTTCGACAACCTCCCCAGGACCGCTGTCGCCCTCATCAACACTGACGATAAAAACGGCCCCGTAATGGTCCAGAACACCGCCGCCAAGGTGGAAACCTACTCCGTTAAGGGCCTTGCAGACCATACCGCACGCCTCATGGAGCAGACTTTCGACGGCATGCTTCTGAAGATTGACGGAACGGACGTCTGGTGCCGCCTCATAGGCGAGCACAACGCCTACAACCTCCTTGCAATCTACAGCGCAGCCGTCTGCCTTGGACTTGGTAAAGAAGAGACCCTTACCGCCCTCTCCGCCCTGGAGCAGGCTCCGGGAAGACTGGAGAACATGCGCGGTCCAAAAGGCATATCTGTAGTGGTAGATTACGCGCACACGCCCGATGCCATGGAGAACGTCCTCAAGACCCTCCGTGCCATTGCCCCGGAAAGGCAGCTCACCTGCCTGTTCGGCTGCGGCGGAGACCGCGACCGCACCAAGCGCCCGGAGATGGCGCAGGTAGCGGAAAAGCTGGCGGACAGGATTATCGTCACGTCTGACAACCCCCGCACGGAGGACCCTCAGGCCATAATCGACGAGATTCTGAAGGGCCTCTCCCCCGCCGCCATGGCAAAGACTCTGGTCATTGCAGACAGGCACCAGGCCATACGCACCGCAATCCTTACCGCAGTGGAAAACGGCACGGTGCTGCTGGCAGGAAAGGGGCATGAGACGTACCAGATAATCGGAAAGGAGAAGAGGCATTTTGACGAGAAGGAAATAGTAAAAGAAGTTTTTAGTGTACTATGATATACCATCTGTTTCAGTATTTAGAGAAGGCCGGAGTTGATTTCCCCGGAATAGGGCTGATGCATTACCTGTCATTCAGGGCAATGCTGGCGGCGGTGACGGCAGTGCTGATGAGCATGCTTGTGGGTAAGAAGATTATACGCTGGCTGCAGTCAAAGCAGATTGGGGAGACCGTCCGCGACCTGGGCCTTGAGGGCCAGATCCAGAAGAAGGGCACCCCTACCATGGGCGGAATCATCATCATCCTGTCCATCATGACCGGCGTGCTGCTGTTCTGCGACCTTACCAACATCTACGTGAAGCTTCTTGTGGCAGCCACCATCTGGTGCGGCGCCCTGGGCTTTACGGACGACTACATCAAGGTCTTCAAAAAGCGCAAGGAAGGCATGTCTGAGAAAGGCAAACTCCTGGGACAGATTGTATTGGGATTCATAGTGGGCCTCACCGTATGGATGAGCCCGGACATCGTTGTCCGTGAGAAGGTGGAAGTGAAGGAGAGCGTGGAACGCACTCTCGAGAGCGAAACCACCGTCACTACGGGACGATATGTAAGTGAGGATGTGGTCAAGAGCACCAAGACCACTATCCCCTTCGTTAAGAACCATGAGTTTGACTACCGCTGGCTCTCACCTGTCAAGGGAGTCTGGGGGTGGTACGCGAAGTGGGCAATCTACGTGCTCATGATCATAGTCGTCATAACCGCCTGCTCTAACGGCACCAACCTCACTGACGGGTTGGACGGCCTTGCGGCGGGAACATCAGCAATAGTTGGAGTGGTGCTAGGCATCCTGGCTTGGCTGGGGGGCAACCTCATCGACTCCAATTATTTGAACATTATGTACATTCCGGGTTCCGGAGAGATAGCCATCTTCATGAGTGCCTTCGTGGGCGCCCTGATTGGCTTCCTCTGGTACAACTCATTCCCCGCACAGGTGTTCATGGGGGATACCGGAAGTCTCACCATAGGCGGAATCATAGGCGTAAGCGCCGTTCTCATGCGAAAGGAGCTGCTTATTCCGCTGCTTTGCGGCATTTTCTTCGTGGAAAGCCTCTCCGTCCTTATCCAGAGGGTCTATTTCAAGGCCACCAGGAAGAAATACGGCCAGGGCCGCCGCGTCTGGAGCATGACACCGCTCCACCACCATTTCCAGGACAAACCCGCCCCCGCAGGCGCGGTCATTTTCCCCAAGCCCGTCCCGGCACAGCACGAGGCGAAAATTACGGTAAGGTTCTGGATTGTGGGAATTATACTGGCTGTTAGTACGTTAGCATTGTTAAAACTTAGATAATGTCAAGAGTAGTTGTATTAGGTGGAGCAGAGAGCGGCGTTGGAGCTGCAGTGCTCGCAAAAGTGAAAGGTTACGATGTGTTCCTGAGCGACAAGGGACAGATCAAGGAAGAGTATGCAGAGCAGTTGCGCAAATGGGAAATTCCCTTTGAGCAGGGACAGCATTCGGAGAATCTTATCCTGAATGCGGACGAGGTGGTGAAGAGCCCCGGTATCCCCGGGACCGTTCCCATGGTGCAGAAGATCCGTGAAAAGGGCATCAGGGTGGTGTCAGAGATTGAATTCGCAAGCCGTTTCGACTCTGCGAAGAAGATCTGCATCACCGGTTCCAACGGCAAGACCACAACCACTTCCCTTATCTACTACCTGATGCAGAACGCCGGCCTCAACGTGGGCCTGGGCGGAAACATCGGCAAGTCCTATGCATACCAGGTTGCAACTGAGCACTTCGACTATTATGTCCTCGAGATCTCCAGCTTCCAGCTTGACGATATCTACGACTTCCGTCCGGACATCGCCATCATAACCAACATCACCCCGGACCACCTGGACCGCTACGACCACAACATGGAAAACTACGTTGCGGCCAAGTTCAACATCACCCGCAACCTCCGTCCGGACGACTGTTTCATATTCGACTCCGACGACTCAATTACCGTTGGACACTTGTCCAAGATTGTGCTTAGATGCAAAATGCTGCCCTTCTCCCAGAAGGAGGAAGTTAAGCAGGGCGCCTTCTTGAAGGATGACAAGATAGTCCTGCGTTATGAGAAGGAAGAGACGGATATCTTCCTCCAGGACCTTGCCCTTGGCGGAAGGCACAACATCTACAACTCCATGGCGGCAGCCCTGGCAGCCAAGGCCGCAGGCATCGAGAACGATGTCATCCGCAATTCCCTGGCAACCTTCCAGCCCATAGAGCACCGTCTGGAGCCCGTCCTCAGCATCAAGGATGTCCTTTACATCAACGACTCCAAGGCCACCAACATAGACAGCGCCTGGTACGCACTTGAGTGCCAGAAGCGTCCTGTGGTGTGGATCGTGGGCGGCACGGACAAGGGTAACGACTACTCCGTCCTCAACTCCCTCGTGAAGGAGAAAGTGAAAGGCATCGTGTGCCTTGGCGTAGACAACAGCAAGATTCACGCGGCATTCGGCGGCATGGTAAGCAACATGGTGGATGCCCTCAGCGCAGAGGAAGCCGTCCAGAAGGCCGCAGCAATGGCCCAGGCCGGTGACGTGGTTCTCCTGAGCCCCTGCTGCGCCAGCTTCGACCTGTTCAAGAACTACGAGGACCGCGGAGAGAAGTTCAAAGCAGCCGTACGTAAACTCTAGTATTATATGGTAGAAGAGAAGAAAGAGAGCTTCCTTGGCCAGCTCACTGGCCTTCTGGACAGATTTACGGGAGACAAGGTGATATTCCTTATCGCCCTGTTCCTCATGCTCATATCCGTGATATCGGTCTTCTCTTCCACTCCCCTCCTTGCCATAGAGCTGAAGAGCGACCGCACGTCCATCATGGTGGACCAGCTCAAGCTTGTGGGACTTGGATTCTTCATCATACTTGCCCTGTACGGATTCTTCAAGGTGGAATGGTACAGGAAGCTGTCCAAATGGGGATTCGCGGTAAGTTTCGTCCTTCTGGCGGTCTTGGTTTTCAAACTGAACCTGGGCTTCATCAGGGCCGGAGAAATCAACGGAGCAAGGCGTATCCTCATAGTTGCCGGAAAGCAGATACACATCTACGAGTTCGTGAAGATATTCATGATAATGTATCTGGGCTGGGCCCTTGACACGTACAAGGAGCACGGATTCAGCTTCCTCAACAAACTGGCGGCAGGCTTCCCCAGACTGGCTTTCCTGGAAAAGGACATCTGGCAGAAGATATTCTACATCTATCTTCCCATACTCCTGGTGACGCTCATGGTGAGCACTGGCTCCAATTCATCGGCCCTGTTCATTGGCGGAATAATGATTCTGATGGTCCTCATAGGCGGTCTGGAGATTAAGGACGTTGCGCTGGTGGGGGCAGTCCTCATCATAGCATTCGGGTGCATGTTCGGGGCCTACAAGCTGGGAATCCTGAAGGATACCCGCCTTGGAACCCTGGTCTCCCGCATCACCAATGACGATGACGCCACCATGGACATCCTCCTGAGTTCCGAGCCTTACACCAAGCAGTGGCAGAAGGCAAAAGATGCCCTGGACCAGCCCGTGGGCGCGCTCCTGGCCATAAAGGAAGGCGGTTTCTGGGGCAAGGGCATAGGCAACAGCACGCAGAAATATCAGGTTCCCGTGATATTCGGGGACTATATGTTCAGTTTCATAGTGGAAGAGGCCGGCCTCTGGGGCGCGCTTCTTCTCATACTCCTCTATTACAGCCTGCTGGCCCGCGGAACGCTGGTGGCCAAGCAGTGCGACAAGTACTACGACAAGATGATAGTGACAGGTCTCATTATCCTTGTCACGGGCCAGGCCTTCATGCACATGGCGGTGAACGTACATCTGCCGCTGGTGCCGCAGACGGGCCAGACCCTACCCCTGGTGAGCCACGGAGCCAACTCCTTCCTGGCCTTCAGCATAGTTTTCGGCATCCTGCTAAGCATTTCCCGCGACGCCCGTGAGAACATGGACCGCCTGGAACAGCAGGCAGAGCCTATCATAGAACACGACGACTGGACTCAAGATACAACGGTATGACGCAGTACAAACCAATCAGGGCCATTATCAGCGGCGGAGGCACGGGAGGCCACATCTTCCCGGCCGTCTCCATAGCCCACAAGCTCAAGGAGCTGAACCCGGAAACGGAAATCCTCTTCGTGGGAGCGAAGGGCAAGATGGAGATGGAGAAAGTCCCCGCAGAGGGCTTCGAAATCGTAGGCCTTCCCATTGTGGGAATGCAGAGGCAGCTAACGCTCAAGAACATCTGGAACGACCTTCAGGTCCCCTTCAAGGTGCTCGCCAGCATAGGCAAGGCCAGAAAGATAGTCCGCAAGTTCAAGCCCGATATTGCCGTGGGCGTGGGCGGATATGCCAGCGCTCCCCTTCTCTGGGCCGCCAGCGGCATGAAAGTCCCCTGCCTCATCCAGGAGCAGAACGGTTTTGCCGGCGCCACCAACAAGATCCTCGCCAAGCGCGTAGGCAGCATCTGCGTAGCCTATGAAGGCATGGAAAGGTTTTTCCCGGCCGATAAGATAGTCCTCTCCGGCAACCCCATCCGTCCGGCGGTAAGCTCCCCGGCAACACCTGAGATGAAGGAGGAAGCCATGAGCTTCTACGGCCTTGACGCCGCCAAAAAGCACATCTTCGTGGTTGGCGGCAGCCTTGGCAGCGGCACCCTGAACAGGGCCATGATGAAATGGATCCAGGCAGGCTGCCCCGGCGGAGAAGACGTAGAAGTAATCTGGCAGTGCGGCAAGTACTACAAGGCCCAGACGGACGATTTCATGGCCAAACATCCGGAAGCCGCCGGCATCCGTCATTTCGACTTCATCTCCCGCATGGACCTGGCCTTTGCAGCTGCCGATGTTGTCATCTCCCGCAGCGGCGCCAGTACCGTCTCAGAGGTCTGCGCCATGGGAAAGGCCACCGTCTTCGTCCCTTCCCCCAACGTAGCCGAAGACCACCAGACCCACAACGCCATGGCCCTTGTCCGCAAGGACGCCGCCATGATTGTCAAGGACGCCGAAGCCCCTGAAAAGCTCATGACAACCGCCCTTGACCTGGTCCACAACCCTGAAAAGATAGCCACGCTGGAAAAGAACGCCCTTGCTATGGCGCTCCGCGAAGCGGCACAGGTTATTTGTGATGAAATTTACAAGCTCGTATGAAGAACGTATATTTTATAGGAATAGGTGGCATAGGCATGAGTGCCATTGCACGCTACTACAAATTCAAAGGATTTGAAGTGGCGGGCTATGACCGCACGCCTTCTGACTTGACTGCACAGTTGGAAAAGGAAGGCATCAGCGTGCATTACGAGGACCGTCCGGACCTTGTTCCGGCAGACAAGGAGAACACTCTTGTGGTGTATACTCCGGCAATTCCTTCAGACCTTGGGGAACTCCGGAAGGTCATGGACGAGGGCTATGCCGTCCTGAAGCGTTCACGTACACTTGGAGAGATTACCCGCGGGCAGAGGTGCCTGGCGGTTGCCGGAACCCACGGCAAAACCACCACCTCAACGCTCACAGCACACATATTCACCGAAACCGGCGAAGGCTGCTCAGCCTTCCTTGGCGGCATCTCCCGCAACTACGGCACCAACCTCCTCATGTCAAAGAACGAGACAGTTGTGGTGGAGGCCGATGAATTCGACCGCTCCTTCCTCCAGCTCTTCCCGGAGATTGCCGTCATTACGGCGGTGGATGCGGACCATCTGGACATATACGGCGACTATGAACACGTGGTGGAGGCCTTCCGCGCCTTCGCGTTGCAGGTAAGCGGCACCGTCATTGCCAAAAAGGGCACGCCCATCCGTCCGGAAGACACAAAAGCAACCCTTCTAACCTATCACTATACTGACCCCGGGGCCGATTTTTATGCCATCGGCCCCAAACCCGACTCCTGCGGATACTTCCACTACGACCTCAAGTGGCCCGGCGGTATCCTCAAAGATATAAAGGTGGGCGCCCCCGGCTGGGTGAACGCGGAGAACAGCGTGGCCGCAGCGGCAATCGCCCTCACATATGGCCTTGAGCCGGAAGCGGTGAAGGCTGCTATAGGCACATTCCAGGGCGTAAAGAGACGTCTGGAGGTGCATGTGAATACGCCCAGGATCTCCTACATCGACGACTATGCGCACCATCCGGCAGAGCTGGAAAGCGCCATCACCTCCATGCGGGAAATCTTCCCCGGACGCAAGCTCACGGCCATTTTCCAGCCGCACCTGTACACCCGTACGCGCGACTTCGCCCCTGAATTCGCCGCTGCGCTGTCCAAGGTGGACAAACTCATCCTTCTGGACATCTATCCCGCAAGGGAGGAGCCCATTCCCGGAGTCACATCGGAAATGATTTTCAAGGATGTGACCGCTCCGGAAAAGGTGCTCATCAAGAAAGAAGAACTGATGGACCTGCTGGCCGATGAGCCAATCGACGTACTGGCATCGTTCGGGGCGGGAAACATCGACAGATATATTGAACCCATAACCAAACTCCTGGAAAGCCGTCTATGAAACCTATCGTCCGGCGCGGCCTCGGCCTTCTCCTCGTAATTGCCTGCATTGTGGTGTGGGTAGTGTCTTCCGGCATGGCCAGGATGGCGCTCAGCGTACGTACATGCACCGGGAAGGAGACGCTGGAGGTTATCGTCAAGGACAGTCTGGAAAGGCGTTTCGTGGCGAAGGAGGACGTGGAGAAGTGGCTGGACAAGGAGTACAGGGCCTATGCCGGCCTCCGTCTGGACAGCGTGAACCTCAGGAGGATAGAGAGCATCGTCCTTGGACACAGTGCGGTACGCAGCTGCGAGGCCTGGCTCACTGACGATGGCACACTGCACATAGAGCTTACCCAGAGGCAACCGGCCGTACGCTTTGACGACGGCACCAACGGATACTACAGCGACGCGGAAGGCTTCATCTTCCCCCTCCAGGCACGCGGAAGCGTGGAAGTACCGGTAGTGGACGGAAAACTGCCACTCCACGTTACAAGAGGCTTCAAGGGCTCCCCTTCCACTCAGGCGGAAAGGGAATGGCTTGGAAAGATCCTTTTCCTCGCCGCATACATGAAAGGCACGGTCTGGGAGAACAACATAGAGAAGATAACAGTGGCGGAAGACGGAAATCTAGTAATCACGCCCATTGAAGGCAAAGAGCGCTTCCTCTTCGGTCCCCCTGTCCGCATTCCGGACAAGTTCTCCCTCATGGAGAGATACTACACCACCGTCTCCTCTTCAAAACCTCAGAACTATTATACTTCGATAGACCTGAGGTATCAGGGCCAATTAATATGTAGACAATAAATATACATTATATGGAGAAGTACATAGCATCAATCGATTTAGGCAGTTCAAAATTTGGACTCTGCGTAGCCCGGGTGAACGGGGAGGACGTCCAGATTGTGTACTACAAGGAAACGCCGTCGGACGGCATCCGCGCCAGCCTCATTACAAACCCCATGAAGGCTTCCATGAGGCTTAAGGAGGCCATTCAGGAGGCCGAAAAGGAACTCATGATCCAGATTCTGCAGGTGGTTGTGGGCATGCCCCGCAGCGAGGTGGCGCAGGTTACCGCGCAGGCCCGCATAGACCGCAGCAACCAGGACGAATACATCTCCGCAGAAGAGGTTCAGACGCTGAAATCCATCGCCCTTGAGACCTATCCCCTGCCCAATCCGGAGAAGCAGATCATGCTTGGTGCCGTGGCCCAGTCTTTCTCCATCGACGATGAAATCCAGCTGGTGGAAAGCGAGGTGGTGGGCACCCTGTCAAGCTCCCTGGAGGGCAATTTCAAGGTGTTCATCGGCAGCAGGAGCGCTACTGCGGCGCTGGACAAAATTTTCAACGGCCTCCAGATTGCGCTGGCCAAGAAGTACTTCCTCCCTGACGTAGTGGCCCGCACCGTTCTCACTGAGGACGAGATGACCTCCGGCGTAGCCCTCATGGACGTGGGCGCCGGGGTGACATCGGTCTCAATCTACTACGGCGGCATCATGCGCTACTATGCTTCCATTCCTTTCGGAGGGAAGGCCATCACAGGCGATATCCGTACGGAATGCTCCATATCGGACGACCTTGCGGAGAAGATCAAGAAGCGCTTTGGCGCCTGCCTCCCGGGAAAGCTTGCTTCCCTGTCAGAGAAGGTGCTGCAGATACGCCTGACGGAGCCTTACAAGGAGGTCCCCGTGAGGTACATTTCGGAAATTATCGACTGCCGTGCACGTGAGATTGTGGACGCCATGCTGTACTACATCCAGGAAAGCGGACTCCAGAATGCCATCAGAAGCGGTATCGTCATTACCGGCGGCGGCGCGGAACTGGCCAATTTCGTAACCCTGGTGAAGGATATGAGCGGATACGAGGTCCGCAAGGGCTATCCCCGCTTCATGTTCTCCGCATCCGTGGGCAGCGGCGTTTACTCAACCTCCGCGACTGCGGCAATCGGCATGATACTGGCAGCCAAGGACGACAATCTCCCGGACTGCATCACCGTGCCGGAGAAAAAGGAAGTGCATGAGGAAGAGCTGGTTGAAGTGGAAGTGACGGACGAGACTCCTCATCCCGAGACGCTCTTCGCTCCGGAAGAATTCGGCGAAGAAAAGCCCAAGGAAGAGAAGAAACGCACCAAGAAGGTGAAGGTTCCCAAGCCCAAGAGCGAGAAATCCGGTTTCCTCTCCGTGTTCTGGAACACCCTGGAAGACACTGCACTCAAGATTTACGACAAAGCTAACGAAGAATAAGCCATGATAGATTTGATTACCCCCAGCGACTGGAATCAGGAGAATTCCATCATTAAGGTTATCGGCGTAGGCGGCGGTGGCTGCAACGCTGTGAACTACATGTACAGGCAGAATATCAAGGGCTGCAGCTTCGTAGTGTGCAACACGGACGCCCAGGCCCTTCAGACCAGCGAGGTGCCCGTAAAGATCCAGATGGGAACCAACGGCCTTGGCGCCGGAACGGATCCCACCGCCGGACGCAACGCCGCCCTGGAGTCCCAGGACGAGATTGCCCGCAAGGTACTTGACAACAATACCCAGATGCTGTTCATCACTGCCGGCATGGGCGGCGGCACCGGAACCGGCGCCTCCCCCGTCATTGCCAAGATGGCAAAGGAGAAGGGCATCCTCACCGTTGCAGTCGTGACCATTCCCTTCAAGAACGAGGGCAACGAGAGCCAGTCCAAGGCCGTTGACGGCATCCACGAACTGGAGAAGAACGTTGACTCCCTCCTTATCATCAATAACGAGAAACTCTATCAGTTCTTCGGCGACACCCTCATCCAGGAAGCCTTCCCCAAGGCCGATGAGGTCCTTGCCACCGCAGTCCGCGGAATCATCGAGGTGATTTCCTGCCCCGGCTACATCAACGTGGACTTCCAGGATGTGTGCAAGATGATGCGCGGTTCCGGAATGGCCCTCATGGGAAGCGGCGAAGGCACAGGCGAAAACCGCCTCCAGGATGCCGTGAAAGGCGCTTTCGAGAGCCCGCTTCTGAACGACTTCGACCTCAAGACTGCGAAGAACGTCCTCATCAACATCACTACCGGCAACAACGACCGCGGCGCCAAGATGAGCGACCTGGAGAAGATTGACGACATGATTTCCGAGTACACCGGCGACGCCAACCACTTCAAGAAAGGTATCATCTGGGACGATGACCCGGACTTCGGCGACAAAATCCGGATTACGGCAATCGTCACTGGCTTCGACATGGACCTCGGCGGCCTTGGCCTCAACAAGGACCTCGGCAACCTTGTCATCATTGACGAAGTTTTCCAGTGGGATCTCTCAGACCACGGCGCAGAAGTCTCCATCCCCGGCGGCGCAGAGACCATCAAGATTGGCTACAACAATTCCGACAACGCCCGCAAGTTCAACTTCGCCAGCGACGTCAAGCCCGTCCTCTGCGTAGAACCCGGCGAAAAGCGTTCCGACCTGGAAATCACCCCCGCCATCCGCCGTCCACACTGACGGTCCTTGACACACCCCATGGCGCAGGTCCCCCCAATTTTTCCGGACCTGCGTCATTGTTTGTGTTTTTTTGCTTACCTTTATCGAAGAGATTGTCATAAGTGAAGCCACGCCGCCTTTGATACTTATGATAATAAAAACAACCAGAAGACTTCCTGACGGACAAGTCAGCGAAGTTACTCCCTTCCACATGAGCATGGAAGGCAACGAAACAGCCGTCCTTTGCAGGGACAATGACGATTATGACGCCATGGTGAAAGTCATGTGCGTCTCCGCCTGGCGGAATAACGTCATCATTATCATCTATGCCGTAGTGTCCAATCACTCCCACGCCGCAGTTCTGGCACGGAGACGGTCGGACGCTGAACGGTTCGGCGAGGAGTCCAAAAGAATCTACTCCATGTGGCTCCAGCATAGATACGGAGAAAGGCATTCCATGGAAAACACCTCAGTGCAGGCCATCCCCATGGAAAGCAATTCTCATGTAAGAAATGCCCTGGCATACATTCCCAGGAACGCCTTGGACAACAAGTGCCGGATTGCGGATTACCCGTGGTCCGGTTACGGAGCCATGTTCTCAAACGTAGACATGTCCGGCGCCATAAAGGTGTCTGGCCTCACTACACGGCAGTTCATGGCCATCTTTCACACCTCCAGACGGATCAAAAACGTTCCCTGGCTCTTGGACCAGAACTATCAACTCATTCCACGCAGTTTCTGCGACTGGGAATACCTGGAGCAAGCATTCAACCATGACTGCTCATACTGGCTCAGGACCATCGGTGGCCTCAACTCTGCGGAAATGAGGGAGCGGCTCATAGACTCTCCCCGGGAAATGAAACCTGACTCCGAACTGTATAAGAGCGTCAATGAAATCAGTTTCCGCTGGTTCGGAATTGCTCTCAAAGACATTTCCATCATGCAGAAATGCAAACTGCTTCCTTATGTCTACAGAATCTTCAAAACAACGGTCTCCCAGCTTGCAAGAGTGTTTAATATAGAACCAGATAGGGTAAAAACACTCCTTTGTCAGTGAAAATGCTTATATTTGTAAGTTAATTCTCACTTATGGAAAGAAAGACTCGCGTAAGGTTCGCTCCTTCACCCACAGGCCCGCTGCACATGGGCGGCGTACGTACTGCACTGTACAATTATCTGTATGCAAAGCAGAATGGAGGAGACTTCATCATCCGCATCGAAGATACTGACTCCCACAGGTTTGTCCCGGGAGCGGAACAGTACATCCTTGAGGCACTGGCCTGGTGCGGAATAATCCCGGACGAGGGTGTCGAGAACGGAAAGGTTGTCGAGGAAGCATCGGCAAAACACCCCCATGCACCTTACCGTCAGAGCCAGAGGAAACCCATATACCGCAAGTACGCGGAGCAGTTGGTCGCAGACGGCTGGGCCTACTACGCCTTCGACAGTGCCGATGAGCTCACCGCCCGCCGCACGGAAGCTGAATCCAAAGGCGAGACCTTCATGTACAACGCCGCCACAAGGAAGACCCTCCGGAACTCCCTTACCCTCCCCGAGGATGAGGTGAAACGCCTCCTGGAGGAGACATCGGACTGGACCATCCGCTTCAAAATGCCGGAGAACCGCACGGTCAAAATGGACGATCTCATCCGCGGCCACGTGGAAGTGAACTCTGACACCCTGGACGACAAAGTCCTCTGGAAAAGGGCCGATGAACTCCCTACATACCACCTCGCCAACATCGTCGATGACCACCTGATGGAGATCTCCGAGGTCATACGCGGAGAGGAATGGCTTCCTTCGCTGCCGCTCCATTACCTTCTTTATGAGGCGTTTGGATGGACTGACACAATGCCCCGCTTCGCCCATCTGTCGCTTCTGTTGAAGCCCGTGGGCAATGGAAAGCTTTCCAAGAGAGACGGAGACAAGATGGGATTCCCGGTGTTCCCCCTGCGCTGGCAGAATCCGGAAACCGGAGAACTTTCCCGCGGTTACCGTGAGGACGGGTACTTCCCTGAAGCCTTTGTGAACATGCTTGCCATGCTGGGATGGAGCCCCGGTGACGACCGGGAGTTATTCACCCTGCCGGAACTTGTCCAGGCATTTTCCCTTGACAAGGTTCAGAAAGCCGGAGCCAAGTTCAATCCGGATAAAGCCAAGTGGTATAATAAGGAATACCTCCGCATGAAGAGCACGGCGGAGCTTGCTGAACTGTTTATTCCCATTCTGGAAAGCCATGATATCAAAGTGGTTGACTGTCCCGCATGCGCCCTCACGGCTGGAGCCGTATTCGAAGGCATGGGAGCAGATTTCCAGAATCATATCTTCACCCGTGAGTACGTAGAAGCCGTAGTTGACCTCATCAAAGAGCGCGCAACCTTCGTGGCCGATTTCTGGGACATCGCCTGGCACCTTTTCACCGCTCCCACGGAGTTCGTCCAGAAAGACGTGGACAAGTTCTGGAAGGAAGACCACTATGAGAACTGCTTCGAGGTCTGCCAGTACATCACCGGCGCGGAATTCGGTTTTGACGATCTTGATGTCTGGCGCGGCCCCATGACCCCCGAGGCCATTGAAACGGCCATGGTGGAATACATCAAAATGCGTGAATATCCCATGGGCAAGGTCATGAATAGCCTCCGCCTGGCGCTCACAGGCGCTGCCAGCGGCCTCGGCATCGCCGCCATCATCGCATTCATCGGCAGGAAAGAATTCGCCCGCCGCATGACTTACGTGGCAGAAACGTTAGGAAGAAAGTAATCACAGTCACATCACAAACAATGACGCAGGTCCGGAAAAATTGGAGGGACCTGCGCCATGGGGTGCGTCAAGGGAGCGGGTTACGGGGCCAGGAGGGAGAGGGCCTGGTCAAGGGTGAGGGAGTCCGATACGGAAAAGGAGCCGCTGCGGGAGCGGATGAGGCCGGCAAGGTGTGCGCCGGAGTCCAGAGCCTCACCAAGGTCACGTGCGAATGCCCTGATGTAAGTTCCTTTGCTGCATGCAATTCTTATCACGGCCTCCGGCAGTCCCAAGGCCGATGTATCTGCGACGTTGATTCTGGAAGATGCCGTACCGTCAGTCAGTGTCTCTTTTGAGGCCAGGGGCCTCTCTCTGAATTCAAGTAATTCAAGCTCTGAGATTACTATTCTACTGCGCTGGAGGGTTTCCAGGGCGGTGGCGTCGAAGAGAGATTTCTCGACTTCGCTCGAAATGACAGTCTTGTCATCTCGACCAAGCGAAGCACGCGGAGAGATCTCTGCCTTTTGACGTTTATACAGCTTTCTTGCAAGCTCGTAGGCGCGGACACCATCCACGGACTTGGCGCTGAAAAGTGGTGCTATCTGCTCCTGCTCGCCAAGGAAGGACGGGAGGACGGCGCGGACGGACTCTTCAGTAATATGTGAATACGGGAAGGTGCGGTCCGGGTCCTTTTCAAGGTCATAGGAGGGTGTGGTGGCGCCAAAACGGATTGTGGCGATGTACTCTTTGTCGTGGTCCTGCAACTCCTGGGCGCGTTTACAAGCATTGCCGATGCACACCAGAAGCACGCCCGTTGCCAGAGGGTCCAGCGTACCGGCATGGCCCACCTTCAGGTTCTTTTTCCCGAAGTGCTTTATAGCGGCGAATTTGAGTTTCCGGATTACATCGGCCGATGTCCACCTGTACGGCTTATCCACCGGGAGGACGATTCCATCCGGGTAATCATTGATGTCGCGGGTGAGGGTCATTTGCAGGGCATTTTGTCGATGCGTTTCTGGTGACGGCCGCCCTCGAAGGGGGTGTCAAGCCATTCGCGCACTATTGCCGATGCAAGGCGGTAGCTGATGAAACGGGCAGGGAGGACAAGGACGTTGGCGTTGTTGTGCTGGGCTACAAGGTGACCGATGGCCGTTCCCCAGGCCAGTCCGGCACGGATGCCCTGGTGCTTGTTCAGGGTAATGGCCATGCCATTTCCCGTACCGCAGAGGGCTATGCCAAGGTCTACCTCATGGCTTTCCACGGCATTTGCCAGCGCATGCGCAAAGTCCGGATAGTCCACGCTTTCCGTACCGTCAGTACCGAAATTCACAACTTCAATTCCCTTTTTCTCCAGCATCTTGACAAGTTTGAACTTGTACTCTGTGCCGGCGTGGTCGTTGCAGATACCTATTTTCATTGTTCAATTGTTTGTTTGCAGAGTTCTACTGCTTCCTGGTCCGGGCGGCACTGGAGGCGGAAGCAGGGGACGGTCATGGCCAGTTTCTCAACGGTGGGGATGAGGGCGTCCATGACGGAGTGCTTCCAGCGGATGGAGGAGCAGGCGGCGAGGACGCTGGCATATGCCTGGAGGCTGTGGAGGCGGTCCATCTTGTTCTCCGGATACTGCTCCAGGCGGACCAGGGCGCGGATAGGCGCCTGGACGTTGCGGTAGCAGAGGGTCTTGCCGCTCCAGGGGGTACCAAATACAATGGCCTTGCCGTCGATGATGCGGATGACCGGGTTGTCATCGTTCATGAGATCACAGCCGGGGACATACTGGTGCCAGAGGCGGCTGTGAGTGCTCTTTCCCGTGCCGCTGACGCCGAAAAAGAGGTTCGCCATGCCATTGTGGCGGGTTACGGAGGCATGCAGGAGCACCGTGTTCCGGAAGGCCGATGTAAAGGTGAACTGAATCATCAGGGACGTGTTCACCTGCATGAGGGTTGCCCTTGCGCCTACGCCCTTACAAGGGTAGTAATCCCCTTTTGTGGCATCATCGTTCTGGACGAAAACGCCGGCCTTAACGTCCGGGACGGGGAAATACTCATAGATGGTGTTGCCATCGTGCTCATATCCATAGTAGTACGGGAGCACGTTGTCTACGGCAACCACCTGCTTCCAGGCGCTGCGGGAACTGTCGTCAAACGGGTCTGCGTGGACGGTGAGGGTGAAGAGAGGAGTACCATCGGCAACCTCAAAAGGCGCGTACTGGAGGAAATCCAGGCTGTGGCGGAAGGCGTCCTTCTCACCGGCGTCCATGGCGTCCCAGATCTCACGCGTCATGGGGGTCTTGCCCATGATGGCGTCGTTCACCGCAAGCTGCTCCTGGCGGTCTGCCGGAACGGATTCAACGCCTATGTCCTCCCCTGTCGCAAGCCTTGAAACAAGGGTCTCCTGCTCAGGAGTGAGCTTCTTAAATGTCCAGGGGCTCTCCAGAACCACCTCTATTGTATGCTCCGCGATGCGGAATAGCTTCTTTTCCATACCACACAAAGATACTGGATTTTTGCTATCTTTGCAAACATGAAACGAATAACCTCCTTCATTGCAGCCCTTGCAATTGCACTAACCGCCTCAGCCCAGAACTACGGCATGGTGGACATATCCGTATGCAACATGCGTGAAACGCCAAACTACAGCGCTGAAATGGTATCCCAGGCCCTTCTGGGCACGCCTGTGGAAATCCTTCAGTACGGCGGAGACTATGGCTGGCCGGAGGTTAAAACCCCGGACGGTTACACCGGCTGGGTGCACAAGGACGCCATCGTGCCCATGACAAAGGAGCAGCTCCATGAGTGGAATCACGGCCCCCAGGCCGTTGTGACGGCGCTCACCGCCCTGGTCTATGAAGCGCCTTCCGCTAAAAGTGTAGTAGTCTCCGACGTAGTTGGAGGCGACCGCCTCAAACTGTTGGGCAAATGTGCCAAATACCTCAAGGTAGGATTTCCCGGAGGCCGCACCGGATACATTTCAAAGGCCGATGCCAAAGAACTCGAGGCCTGGCGGAAAGGCCTTGACAATAGCGCTGAAGGCATCCTTAAGACAGCCCTTTCCATGCGCGGCTTCCCGTACATCTGGGCCGGAATGTCCCCCAAGGGCATGGACTGCAGCGGCTTTGTCCGCACCGTCCTTTTCATGCACGATATCATCATCCCCCGCGACTCCGGTCCCCAGTCCACCAAGGGAGAACTCGTTGAGGGCAAGGACGCCCTCCAGCCCGGAGACCTGGTTTTCTTTGGCCGATGGAACGGAGACCTCCCCCGCGTCTCCCACGTTGGCTTCTACCTTGGCGACGGCCGCTTCATCCACTCCCTGGGCCTTGTCAAGATTGGTTCCTTCAAGGCCGATGACCCCCTCTACGACGCCTACAACACGGGCCGATACCTCTTCGGCACCCGTTTCCTTCCATATATAAATAAGCAGGATGGTATTTCTACCACCCTGCTCAATGAACTTTATCAGCTCTAGCTTTTAGAACACGTCAGGTTCTGAAGTCTTGGGCTCCTCTTCGTTGAAGCGGGGCTTGCGGGGACCGTCGTGACGGGGTTTGTCGTCGTGGCGGGGTCCGCGGTCGCCTTCACGGCGGGGCTTGCGGTCACCTTCGCGGCGGTCGCCATCCCTGCGGGGACGGTCACCGTCCTTCCTGGGGCCGCGGTCGCGCTTGGGCTCCACGTAACCTTCGGGCTTCTCAGTGAGAGCGCGCATGGAAAGGCGCATCTTGCCGGTCTTGGCGTCGATTTCGAGGAGTTTTACGTCAACCTCGTCACCAACCTTGAGGACATCGGCAACGTTCTCCGTCTTGGTCCAGGCAATCTCTGAAACGTGCAGGAGGCCTTCCTTACCGGGGAGGATCTCGATGAATGCACCGAAGTCAAGGATGCTGACAACCTTTCCGTGGTAGGTCATACCGGCCTCAGGGACTGCGCAGATGCCCTTGATGCGGTCAAGAGTAGCATCCATAGCGGCCTTGTCCGTGCCGAAGATATCGACCACACCCTTGGTGCTGCCGTCGCCCTTTCCGGCGTCCACTTCCTCGATGGTGATGGTGGTGCCGAATTCCTTCTGCATGCCCTGGATGGTCTCGCCGCCCTTGCCGATGACTGCGCCGATGAACTCGGAAGCAATCTCAATCTGAACCATGCGGGGAACGAAGGGCTTGAAGTCTTCGCGGGGCTCGGCAATGGTCTTGAGCATCTCGCCCATGATGTGGAGGCGTCCCTGACGGGCCTGCTCCAGAGCTTTCTCGAGGACCTCGTAGCTGAGGCCATCGACCTTGATGTCCATCTGGGTGGCGGTGATACCGTCCTTGGTACCGGTCACCTTGAAGTCCATGTCGCCGAGGTGGTCCTCGTCACCGAGGATGTCGGTAAGGATGGCGTAACGGTCGTTGGGCTTTTCAGCGTCGGTGATAAGACCCATTGCAACACCTGCGACGGGCTTCTTGATCTTGACGCCGGCGTCCATGAGTGCCAGGCAGCCGCCGCAAACGGAAGCCATGGAGGAGGAACCGTTGGACTCCAGGATATCGGAAACTACGCGGACTGCGTAAGGGAATTCAGGAGCGGAGGGGATGACGGGCTTGAGGGCGCGCATGGCAAGGTTACCGTGGCCGATCTCACGCCTGCCGGTGCTGCGCTGGGGCTTTGCCTCACCTGTTGCGAACGGAGGGAAGTTGTAGTGAAGGACGAACTGCTGGTCTTCCTGGATGAGGACCTCGTCCATTTCCTTCATGTCCAGCTTGGTACCCAGGGTCACTGTTGCCAGGGACTGGGTCTCGCCGCGGGTGAAGATGGCGCTGCCGTGGGCGCAAGGAAGGTAGTCGGTTTCGCACCAGATGGGGCGGACCTCGTTGGTGGCGCGGCCGTCAAGGCGCTTGCCCTCGTCGAGGACCAGGTTGCGCATGGCTTCCTTCTCAACATCGTGGTAGTAACGGGCCACCATAGGGGCCTTCTCTTCCTGCTCTTCCTCAGGGATAGTTGCAAGGAACTCTGCCTGGATGGCTTCGAAGCCGTCCTCGCGCTCGTGCTTGGGCTTTGCGCTCTTTGCAAGCTCATAGCACTTGTTGTAGCAGAATTCGCGGACTGCGGTGCGCAGGGCCTCGTCTTCCTCATCGTGAGGATAGTCGCGCTTTGCGCCGTCGGTGCCAAGCTCGTGCATGAGCTCTTTCTGAACGCGGCAGTGCTTCTTGATTTCTTCGTGGGCGAACTTGATGGCCTCAAGCATATCGTGCTCGGAGACTTCGTTCATTTCGCCTTCCACCATCATTATGTTTTCCTCGGTTGCGGCAACCATGAGGTCAAGGTCTGCCCTCTTGTTGTCCTCGAAACCGGGATTGATAACGAACTGTCCGTCGATGCGGGCTACGCGGACCTCGCTCACAGGACCGCCGAAAGGAAGGTCGCTGGTTGCAAGGGCTGCAGATGCTGCAAGGCCTGCGAGGGCGTCCGGCTGGACATCCTTTTCTGCCGATATGAGCATCACGTTTACGAATACCTCCAGGTGGAAATCGTCAGGCCACAGGGGACGGATGGGTCTGTCCACGAGGCGGGCAATGAGAACCTCATAGTCGCTGGGGCGGCTCTCCCTCTTGAGGAAACCTCCGGGGAAACGTCCTGCGGCGTAATATTTCTCACGGTAATCTACTGTAAGGGGCATGAAGTCCGTGCCTTCCTTAACTTCTTTTGCGCAAGTTACAGTGGCGAGGAGCATTGTGCCACCCATCTTCACGACTGCGCTGCCGGCGGCCTGCTTGGCCAGTTTTCCGGTTTCAATCTCAATCACGCGGCCATCCGGCAGGGTGATGTTCTTTTTGATAATGTTCATCTGTTACGTCTTTATCGTCATGTGCCGGACCATCCGGCTGAATTTCGAAAAAAGGGGCAGGACGCCTTGCATCCGTACCCCCGTTGTTTCCTATCCTGATGCTTATCGGCGGAGACCAAGCTCCTTAACGATAGCCCTGTATCTCTCGATGTCAACTTTCTGAAGGTAGTTCAGAAGCTGGCGGCGCTTGCTGACCAGGCGAAGAAGGCTGCGACGTGTTGCGACGTCTTTCTTGTTCTTCTTCACGTGCTCTGTAAGGTGAGCGATACGGTAGGAAAATAAAGCAACCTGACTCTCAGGAGAGCCGGTGTCCTTATTGGACTTCACGTACTTCGCGAAAATCTCTTGCTTCTTCTCAGGCATCAGATATTCAGCCATCTCAGCAAAAAAATTTAAGGGTTAATACAATCACTCTCCCCCACTGCGGGAAAAAGCGTGCAAATTTAGGCATTTTTTGCAATAAACCAAAAAGTTATGTTTTTTTCCGCCGGCAGGCAGTGTTTTTGTCCCGACGCCGTTATCTATTTGGCCTTGTCCGCATTATTACTATATTTGTGACGATGAAAAAAGCCGTTATAATAGCCATCAGCAGCGTTTTCGCACTGCTTGCGGGCATCCAGCCCGCCCGGGCGCAGGTCCCGCCCGAACTGGAAATCTACCAGCAGAAAGCCGGCGACCGTTCTATCCTCTACCGCGGGAAACAGGGTGCGAGATACAACGTGCTCGCAAACGGGCATCCGTACTGGTCCACGACCGATTTCCAGTCCGGCGACGTTCTCTTCGAGGGTAACCTGTACCCAAACGTATCCCTCAACATCGACGCCCTGGCGCAGCGCGTCCTCGTGCAACTGGCGAACGGCCCTTTCACCGTCGCGCTCACCCCGGACCTGACCCCGTCCTTCACGATGGGCGGGAGCCGTTTCGTGGGCATCGGACCGGACGGAAGCCTGCCCGAAGGCTTCTATGAGGTATTCGGAGAAGGCCCGGAACAGGTGTACAAGCAAGTCACCAAGATGATGAACTCCAACACCCAGAACGTCAACGGAGACACCATCGGCTATTACGACGAGAACTACCGCAACGACGTGACCCGGCATTTCGCCATCCACAAATCCTATTATTTCCGTGACGCCGAAGGCAACTTCACGCGTTTCAAGAGCCGGGGCGCGCTCATCCGCAAGTTCCCGGAGCGCAAGAAGCAGATCCGCCAGGCCGTCAACGCCTTCCGCCAGCATTCGGACCTGGATTTCGACGGTTTCTGCAAGCTGGTCCTCAACACCGTCTCCCAATGAAAAGGATCCCCTGCATCCTCCTCCTGCTGGCCGCCATCCTGGCCGGCGGCGAACTGTACGCGCAGGACCTCGTGGAGGTCAAGCGCGTGGAACTGGATTCGCTCGTCCGCTTCCTCCGCAAGGAATTCCAACCCGACATCTACTATGTCAAGGATGCCGCGGAACAGTCCACCTTCAGCGTAAGCGCACCCCGCGCGCAATTCCTGGAAGCCGCTTTCGACGCCCTGCGGGAAAAGGGCTACGTGGTCAGCAGCTACGGCAGCTCCCGCTTCATCCTGCACAGCAAGTCCGTCTTCACCTCCCTGCCCTCCGGCTACTTCGATGACGGGAAGACCTCCCACCTGGTCAACGACAGCGGGCTGCAGCAATACCTCGCCGAGCAGAGCGCCATCGTGACCTTCCAGAACAAGATCTACGAGATCGGCGAGAGCAACGCCGGCCGCCGCGGCAAGGTCTATGTCAGCGGCCACGTACGCGACATCTCCAGCGGGGAGCCGCTCACCGGCGTGTCCGTCTATGACGAGAAGACCGGCGCCTACGCCGTCACCGACGCCGCCGGCTTCTACCGCGTGGCGCTGCCCGTCGGAGACAACCAGCTGAACCTCAGCGGCTACTCCCTCGACGACATGCACCTCAACCTCAGGGTCTGGGACGACGGCG
Source organism: Bacteroidales bacterium (assembly GCA_024694675.1). Classification (GTDB taxonomy): domain Bacteria; phylum Bacteroidota; class Bacteroidia; order Bacteroidales; family UBA932; genus Cryptobacteroides. The sequence goes on from JAILJO010000065.1 coordinate 25,426, forward strand.
TGCTGGACGTCGTGATGAAGGAAAAGGTCCTGGCGCTGACCGGCGCCGTGATCTCCGCCGACGCCGTGTCCCACCACCGCGACGCCAAGATGGGCATCGAGCGCGTCCGGATGGAGGTGATCAACAAGATCCCGAGCGCCTTCGGCGAAGGCGACATCATCAAGGCCGTCCTCACCCTGCCGGGCGTGAAGTCCGTGGGCGAGGCCTCCAGCGGCTTCAACGTCCGCGGCGGCTCCACCGACCAGAACCTCGTCCTGTTCAACGACGGCACCATCTACAACCCCACGCACCTGTTCGGCATCTTCTCGGCCTTCAACCCCGACATCGTCAGCGAGGTGGAACTGTACAAGAGCAGCATCCCCGCCGAGTTCGGCGGCCGCATCTCGTCGGTGCTCGACGTGCGTACCCGCGAGGGCAACGCCAACAAGGTCGCCGGTTCGCTGGGCATCGGCCTGCTGACCAGCCGCCTCCACCTCGAAGGCCCCCTCGTCAAAGGCAAGACCACCTTCATCGTGGGCGGCCGCACCACCTATTCCAACTGGATGATGAAACTGCTCCCGCAGACCAGCGAGTATTCCGGCGGCAAGGCCTCCTTCAGCGACGTGAACGCCTCCGTCACGCACAAGGTCGATGATGCGAACACCCTGCAGGCCTTCATCTACTGGTCCCGGGACGGCTTCGAGTTCTCGCGCGACCCGGCCTTCCGCTATTCCAACCTCAACGGCTCGCTGAAATGGCGCAGCCGCCTGGGCAGCCGGCTCAACCTCACCGCCGTGGCCGGCTACGACCGCTACGGCGCACGCCTGGAGAACAGCCTGGGCAAGAACCAGATGTCCGGATACAGCGTCGATACGCAGATCAACCAGGGCTTCGCCAAACTGAATTTCCGCTACGCCGCGACGGACGCCCACGACCTCTCGTTCGGACTCAACGCCACCTACTACAACCTGCAGCCCGGCGCCATGGCCCCGCTCTACGAGGGCGAGTCGCTGGTCAGGACCTGGGCGCTCGACCGGCAGCATGCCGTGGAGCCCGCCCTGTTCGCCAGCGACAGCTGGACCCTGAGTTCCAAGCTGACCCTGGAAGGCGGCATCCGCCTGAGCGGCCTGCTGGCCCTGCACCCCGCCAAGTTCTACCTGACCCCCGAGTTCCGCCTGTCCGGCAAGTATTCCTTCCTCGACAACCTCCCGGTCAAGGCCGGCCTCAATACGATGAGCCAGCACATCCACCTCATCTCGAACACCTCCTCCTTCTCCCCGTTCGACACCTGGCAGCTGTCCACCGACCGCATCCGGCCGCAGACCGGCTGGCAGGCCGCGGCCGGCCTCTACTGGACCAGCCCCGACGGCACCGTCGACCTG
>JAILJO010000067.1 GCA_024694675.1 Bacteroidales bacterium
GCGTCTCAGATGCATCTTCAGGCAGTTTGCTGAGGTCCACAATAGCTGCCGCCTGCTCCCGGGACATGAACTCTATTGTCACATCCAGATTCCGGGCGATAACCTCGTTTACCGCTGCCTCCAGCTGAATAACCTGCTCATCCGTCGGGCAGGCGTCCAGCAGGTAGTCGCACTTGGACTTCTTCCGCTCGATGTGAGCGTTCCTTGACCTGGGGCACCCGAACATCCTGACCATCGTCCCATTCAGGATATGCTCTGCCGTATGCATCGGAGGATACTCCTCTTTATTGTGTGCGTTGAGAATTGGTTCTTCCATGATGAGTTCTATAAACAGGGAATTTAGCCATTTTCGGGCAGACTGGCAAGTTTATTCCTCAGCCCTTAAATACCCGTGTCTCACCAAATCCTCCCGGCACCTTACCGGGCTGGTATAGCCGTCCGCAATCACGAAAAGATTGTCGGCTACGGATGAAATGGCGTCGTAGTTATGGTCCGTGACGATGATGCCGTGGTCCTTGCTGCGTTCCCGGATCAGCGCCTTTACCTCATCAATGTTCACAGGATCGACTTGGGTAAACGGTTCGTCCAGTATGTAGAACGGAGCATCGCTCAGCAGGATCAGATACAACTCAGCCAGCCTTGCCTCGCCACCGGAGAGTTCGTAAATGGGTGAATCGTAATGGCGGGAAAACTTTGCCACCCTATTGACAAAGGTCCAATAGTTCACACCATACAAGTCAAAGGCCCGGTGCAGTTGCATCCCTTCTGGAATCAGCCGACCCTGCGGCAAATATTTGATATATTGGCCGATAGTCTGTCTGTCTATTGGCTTTTCATCGATGCTTACCATCACGTTCTCCACCCGGAGGCCGCCCATCAGGGCGCGGAACATACAGGATTTCCCGGCGCCGTTGCGTCCAAGAAGGCCGGTGACCATTCCGGTTTCGGAGGTGATATACCCACCGCTAAGGACCGTCTTCTGACCAAAGCGAACCACCACGCTGTCCACTATGAGCCTGTGCTTATCCATAGATGAAAAACATAATGGTCATGAGGATAGCGAGCGCAAGAAAGTCTATCAGAATGACGCTGGTGAGTAGTTTCCGTCGCGATAGACCCAGGTTGATGTAGAAGAAGATGGCGTCCCGGTCACGGAACTGTTTCACCAGGTACATGGTAATGGCCAGAAGGGCCACTTTCAAGATAAAAGAATCCACCATGAATGCGTAGGAGAATCCTAAGGTTTGGAAACCTGCGCACACCAGATTATACACTGCGCCAATCAGGAATATGCCTTTCCCATAGCGCCAAGTGAGTGATATGCGGTCCCGGAGGGTCATTCTTCATCAATGTTGAAACCGGGCGATATCAACAGCAAAAATCAAGCCTTCTCGTGTGCCCTTCCATCCATCGCCTTCCCTCCCTTTTTAATCGCTTTCTTTAGTATGAGGGATTCCAAAGAGACCCTCTATTTCAAGCTGTATGTCTCCGCCATTTTTGCTTTCCAGCGCATGCCGCTTGTTGGACCTCATTGTTGAAGGTTTAATCCCCATATACGAACCGAAGAAGTCATCATAATTCTTTACTCCAGCATGATCGCACAGGATGGATATAGCTAGGGCTAGATGTTGCTTCTTGATTTTCGGCATCGGTTTGACGTTTTCATCCAACCACCCGGCATCGATTAATTTGAGTAAGCCTCCGACTAGCATTTTGTTTCTCGATAACTTTTCCGGAAGAATGTCTATTAGCCGACTTGCCCGGTCGTATGGATATGTCAAGTACTGTCCGGAACGATAGTCCTTGTGCATCTGACTGAACCATTGCAGACTAGATTGTCCTTGCGTGAAATAGAACTTATAGTATTCCGGTCTGGAAAGCATCTGAGAGACGGTTTCCTTTTGGAATTTGAGGTCCTTCTTCCTTTCAAGTGGGCCGAAAACGGGCTCGTAATCTTCAATAATCTTTGCCGCCTTTCTCTGGAAATACTCTTCACTGTCTTGAGGTTGAGCCTTTTGCCCCTTCAGATAGCAATCGCGTATCTTTACCATCATCCTGTATTTGTTGTCCAGGAGTAAGAAGTGATCCGGATTCTTGAACGACCAATAAACGAACCACACAAGAAGAGCCGCCGAGAGTAAGTAAACGACAATGAGAAGGATATTCATAACTCAATCTATTTGAGGTAGTTGGAGAAGATCTTCATTGCGTCATCCTTTGTCCTTTCCGCAACTTCTATATACGGCTTCATCGCCTTGTAGTCAG
>JAILJO010000123.1 GCA_024694675.1 Bacteroidales bacterium
GACCCTTCAAAGTGTCCGGGTTTGTGGCGTCGATCTTGACGAACCTGTACTTTCCCTCTGTCCCTGCAACCTTCTTCTCGACCATATCGGCTGCAACGACCTCATAGCCCTTCTTGCAAAGTGATGCAAGAATGTCACTTCTGAGTTTTCCGAATGCTCCTGCAAGTACTACTTTCATGTTATATCTCCTTATTTGCTTTTCTCTTTGGAACGCTTGTCGTTGATTATCTTCATGTGCTCTTCGGTAATCAGAGTCACATTGTTCTCCTTGGCCCATTTGACGCAGCCCTTCAGCGCTGTAGGGAGGAAGATCCTAGGGACGTTCAGAAGTCTCTTCAGTGCGTCGTCTGTGAACTTGACCTTGTCATCGATCCTGTCTGCCGCATAGCGGACGCTCTGCAGGCTTGACTGTCTCATAGGGAGAAGCTCAGGAACCATCCTCTTGTGTCTGTGGTACCAGAAGTTCTTCGAATCCCTGTAGCCGTAGTCAACCGGTGCCGGTGGGAAGTCCTTGGCTGTGACACCGTTGATGATGGCGTTGTAGTACCTCTCCTTCATCAGGATCTTGTCCACACGGAGGATGAACATTGCACCGTAAGGGCTGATTATTCCGTTGAAGTTGTGGAATGGTCCTGGATATCCGTCAAGGATGCCAGGTTTGTCGTCCTGGGCTCCGTCAAGCTCCCTCATCCATGTGCACTCGATGGCCTGGAAGGCCTCTGTGATGACCTTTGGATACTTGGCGGCGTTCTTGGGGTCCTCCTTTGCCATCAGACCATCCTCGTAGGTGAAGTCGAAGTGCTTCATCTTCTCGTCTGTGGTGTCCCCAGGCCAGCTGAGCTTGACCAAGCTCTTGAAGGTGGACTTCTCGTCAGTGACGAAGTTGATTGTGCACTTGCCGCTTCTCAGAATGTTCTGTGCCGTGTTGGAAGAGTTCCTGCAGTTCAGCAGCATTGCATAGTAGTCCTTACCAGCGACGTAGTAAGGCTGGACCAGTGAATATGGTCCGAACGACGGCTTTCCGTCCTCTGTCAGGGTTCCGATCAGAACCGTGGGCATTGGAAAGAAAAGCGATGTCTGGTAGAAATTGTCAACGATTCTCAAATCCTTGAAACTGCTCATCTATCTATCTCCTAATTTAGTGTTCTTGTTCCTTTTTCATCTATCAGGGATCATCCTCTCGATGATGTTCGCCCTCTCGGCATAGTGCTTGCCGTGGCTTGCAAGGCTGATCATGGTCTCGCAGATCAGCTCGGAAAGTCCTGCCTCCATGGGCCTGCCGTTTCTGGCCAGTATGTCCTCGACCCTGGGCACCATGGCATGAAGCAGCATCTGGTGGCCGTTCTGGCTGTAGTACTGGGAGCTGTCAGTCCTGCGGTACTCGCTCCAGAGCCTTCTGTACCTGTCGCAGAAGCCCTCAAGGCCCGAGGCCACCATGCACAGGCCCTCATGCAGGGACTTTGACTTTGGAATCGAGGCGTCCATGTCAGAAAGGACGCTGTGCCAGTCCTCTCCAAGAAGGGCTCCAAGTATCACATCCTTTGACTTGAAGTAGTTGTAGACCGTGCCTACGGCAATGTTGCACCTGGCCGCAATCTGCCTTATGGTCAGATTGTCATAGCCCTGCTCCGCAAGCTCGGTCCTGGCTTCTTCCAATATAGAGGATCTGAGATTTTCAATGACTTTAGGCATACCCTCTCATCCCACAGCTTTTATGAACGTGTTCATAAAGAATTATGGGACGAGTATCGGAACAAGTCAAGATTTAGCAAATATTTTCAGAAAATTTAATTAGTAATCAACCAAGCATGTCCAGCATCTGCTGAGGGTTGTCGGCTGCAGCCACCTTTGAGAGAGCCTTGACGATTATGCCATCCTCGTCTATCAAATAGGTGCTTCTTATAAGACCAATGGTGACTTTTCCGTACATCTTCTTCTCTCCTATGACATCGTAGGCCTTGATGACCTCCTGCTCAGGGTCTGAAAGAAGGGTGAAGCCAAGGTTCTGGTTCTGCTCGAATCTTTTGTGCGAGGCCACGCTGTCCTTGCTCACTCCAAGCACCACTGCGCCCTTCTCGGTGAAGAGAGGCCTTCTCTCGCTGAAGCCGCAGGCCTGCTTTGTGCAGCCGGAGGTGTTGTCCTTTGAATAAAAATACAGGACCACCTTTTTCCCGCGGAATTCATCCAGGGTGCGCAGCGTGCCGTGCTGGTCGTTCAGGGCAAAGCCGGGGGCGGGGGTTCCTTCGGTAAGCATTTCATCTTCCTCCTTCCATCCGGCGCAGAAAATCTTCGGTGCCGGCGATCGCCTGTTCCATGGTCTCCCGGCCGATGCGGTAGACCCGTTCCAATTCCTCTTTTCGTTTTTCGGTGCGCCGGATGCCCAGGGGACGGGGAGGGCGGACCGTCAGGATCCTTCCCTCCTTTTCGGCCCGGTCGATCCAGTCCATCTGGGCGTTGTACATTTCGCTCCTTGCGGCCATGGCTTTTCCCAGGGCGGGATATCTGCGCACCGTGGGCAGAAAGTGGGGCAGGGGGCGGCTTTTTTCCTTCCGGTAGCCCCTGGGCCGGGTCAGGATCAGGACGCACCGGTCATAGCCCTCCCGCTCCATCACCGAAAGGGGCACCGCCTCGGCGATCCCGCCGTCCAGGTATCTGCGTCCGCCGATCTCCACCGGCCGGGATACAAAGGGCATCGACGCCGAGGCCCGCAGCCACCGCATGTCCTCCTTGCCGCCGTCGGCGCACAGGTGGTACACGATCCTGCCGGTATCGATATCCGTCGCGCCGACGTAGAAGGCCATCGGGTCCGTCCGGAAGGTTTCCCGGTCGAAGGGGTCCAGAGTCTCCGGCAGCTCCCGGTAGCAGAAATCCGCGCCGTACAAATCGCCGGTTTTCAAAAGGGAGCGCAGGCTGCAGTAGCGCGGGTCCCCGATGTATTTCAGGTTGTATCTCAGCGCCCGCCCGGCCTGGCGGGATTTGATATTGCAGCCGAACACCGCGCCGGCGGAAATGCCCGCCGCCCCGTCAAAGCGGAGGCCGTGCTCCATCATCACGTCAAGGGCACCGCAGGTGAACATGCCGCGCATGGCGCCGCCCTCCAGGATCAGTCCCGTTTTCATCGATTTTCTCCGTTTGTTTCTTTATATCAGGATGCCCTCCAGATGGTCCGCCTCATGCTGGATGGCCTGGGCCGTCAGGCCCCGGAACACCCCCTCCTTCGGGCGGAAATGGATGTCCTGCCAGGCGACGCGGATCTCCCGCCAGCGCGTTGTTTTCCTTACGCCGGACAGGGAAAGGCATCCCTCCTCGGTTTCCCACGGCTCCTTTTTTTCAAGGATCCGCGGGTTGAGCATGATCAGTACCTCCTCCCCGTTCATCACGGCGATGATCCGCTTGTTTTTCCCGATCATGTTGGCCGCCATGCCGATGCAGTGGTCCCTGTGGGCCATAAGGGTATCAAACAGGTCCATGGCGGCGGGCAGGTCCGCCTGCGCCGCCTCCGTGGCCTTCATTCCGAGAAGAAACCTGTCCCTTACGATGGGCCGTACCATATGCTGCTCCTCTGCTTTTCTGCCCGCGGCATTTTCACGGGCTGTTTTGCGTTATCCTTCTGCTGTGGTATAATGGCGGGGATGGGGGTCACCCCCACAGCGCCCCGAGCCCGGCCTCTTTCCTTGCCAGGTCAAAATGATATCTTACGATGCCCAGGTCCACCCTGCTGAAGGGCCCACGGCGGTCGGCGGATTCCACACGGCCGCCGGCGTCCAGGATGAATTCGAATTTTTGCTGGTTGATGGCAGTGGGCGCCAGGAGCGCCAGCTCCACGCCCCGCCTGAACCAGTCCGGGCTTTCCCCCGCGGCGGAACACACC
>JAILJO010000139.1 GCA_024694675.1 Bacteroidales bacterium
CCCACTATTACATGGGAACAAGAAACGCCATCTTCCTGCCTTTCCAGAATCTGGGATTAGTAATAGTGGATGACGAGCAGGACACCTCTTACAAACAGGATTCCCCTGCCCCAAGATTCAACACCAGAGAGGCTGCAATAATGCTTGCAAACATTCACGGTGCAAGCGTTCTTCTTGGCAGTTCCACACCCTCAATCGAAAGCCTTTATAACGCTGAAAGAGGCCTCTTTGTAAAAGTTCAACTAAAGCAAAGCTTAATTAAGAGTCTTACCATAATCAATATATCAGACGAGGTCCATAAAAACGGCATGTCAGGAAGCTTTTCATTCAAGCTTTTGGATGAAATCAGATTCCATATCAACGCTGGTCAAACAATTCTGCTTGTCTGCCGTAAGAATTCTGAATCTGAGTGTAAGGAAGAATTCAAGAGTTTATTTCCGGATACCGCTGATGATGTAGCGGTCACCACTACTACCCTCGCCCTGAAGACAATTAATCCTGAAGACTATGGATTGATAGTTTTTCTTGATGCAGACGGTCTTCTGGGAAAGGAAGATTTCCGTTCCGACGAGCATGCTTTACAGCTTCTTCAGCAACTTGGCGCCAAAGCGCCCCTCGCCATTCAGACAAGAGTTCATAAGCACCCTGTTTTCACGGCCTTAACCAATAATGACAATTGCCTTACTTTCCTTGAAGAACGCCGTAGTGGCACTTTTCCGCCATTCACACGCCTGATAGACATCGTCATTCGTGATAAAAGCCTGAAACGTATCGACTTCCTATCCAAACGCCTCGCACAAATCATAGGTCCTTGCCTTGGACCTTATACACCACCCTTTGACGGAGAAGAAGGCCACGTCCGCATCCTCCGCATCACCCTTCCACGCGACAAATCTCTAAAATCCCGCAAATCTGCAATCTACCAAGCGGTTAAGTCCTTCGAGAAGGACTACAAATACCTTGGCCACATCGTTATTGACGTGGATCCGGTGTAGCAGGTGTGGAACTTTGTGGAACATTTTTGCTATAGTTTCAAAATTAATTCTTAATTTTGTGAACTATGGGAAAAATTATCGCAATAGCAAACCAGAAGGGCGGAGTGGGAAAGACCACGACGGCCATAAACCTTGCGGCATCGCTGGCGGTGCTGGAAAAGAGTGTGCTCATCATTGATGCAGACCCGCAGGCAAATACCACATCGGGCCTGAACTTTGACCCGGAGAACGGGGAGCACAGGACTCTGTATGAGATACTTATAGGAAAGATTGCCGCGGAGGACGCGCTTATCCAGACGGAGCTGCCAAAGCTTCATATGATTCCCAGCCACATCAACCTTGTGGGTGCTGAAATCGAGCTTCTGGAGGTGCAAGACAGGGAATCCGTCCTCAAAAAGGCGCTGGAGCCCATCAAGAATAATTACGATTTCATTATCATCGACTGCTCCCCTTCCCTGGGCCTCATTACGGTGAACTGCCTCACTGCGGCGAACTCCGTCATGATTCCCGTGCAGCCGGAGTTCTTCGCCCTGGAAGGCCTTGCGAAGCTTATCCAGACCATCCGCCTGGTGCAGAGCGGCATCAACCCCGCCCTTACCATTGAAGGCTTCGTCGTCACCATGTTCGACGGCCGCACAAAGGTCCACAACCAGGTTGTGGCCCAGCTCCGCGACCACTTCAAGGACATGGTCTTCAACACCGTCATTTCCCGCAGCATCCGCCTCTCCGAGGCCCCTTCATACGGTAAGCCAATCATCCTCTACGATGTGATGAACAACGGCACCTCCAACTACATGAACCTCGCAAAAGAAGTACTGGACAAGAATGGCAACTAAGAATCAATACGGCCTTGGGAAGGGCCTGGGCGCCCTCCTTGGCGGCGAAGACCTCTCCGAGCTTCGCAAACCCGTCGGCTATATAAATAAAGAGGTTGTCTCCGCAGGGGACAAACCCAAGGACACCTCCGACGTCCTCCGCATCCCGGTGGACATGATAGAGCCCAACCCCTACCAGCCCCGCATGAGTTTTGACGATGACGCCATGCGCGAACTCGCCCAGTCCATCAAGACCTTCGGCCTCATCCAGCCCATCACAGTGCGCCGGAAGGGTGACGACAAGTACCAGATAATCAGCGGTGAACGCCGTTACAGGGCCTCCATACTTGCCGGTATGGACATGATTCCCGCATACATAAGGGACGCATCGGAGCAGGGCATGCTGGAGATGGCAATCGTGGAGAACATCCAGAGAGAGAACCTGGACCCCATTGAGGTTGCCATGAGCTACCAGCGCCTGATGGACGAGTGCCGCCTCACCCAGGAGCAGATGGCAGACCGCGTGGGTAAGAAACGCGCTTCCGTCGCCAACCAGCTCCGCCTCCTGAAGCTCCCCGCCAAGGTCCAGCATGACCTTAAGGTAGGCCTCGTTTCCGTCGGCCACGCCAAGGTCCTCCTGGGCGTAGAAAACCCTGAGCAGCAGGAAGCCCTCTGCGACGAAATAGTCAAGAAAGGCCTGTCCGTGAGGCAGTTGGAGGAGAAGGTTAAGAGCATGGTCAAGCTTCCCGTGAGGAAGAAGGAAGAGCCCGGCGAACTCCCCCAGATGTACTACCGCCTCCTGGAGAATGTGGGCAGGTACTTCGGAGAGAACATCTCCCTCAAACGCTCTGAAAGCGGCAAGGGCACCCTCACCATCAAGTTCGATTCAGACGAACAGATGGAAAGATTCCTCTCCGCCATCAAATGAGGCTTCGCGCTGTCATAGTAACGCTTTTGGGACTGGCCCTGGCCTTGCCCCTCAGCGCCCAGTACCGTGACGACCAGTTCAAGCGCGACGCCTTCACACAGAACTACGCAGACACCACTGAGAAAACGCCCGCAGACACATCCCAGCTCTTCTCCTTCAAGGAATACTTCGGCGGCCTCGCCCACAAGAGAGGCGCCTCGCTGAAGACCCTGACCATGGGCTCCGCGGTATTCATCGGCGGCGGCCAAATCTACAACCGTGACTACTGGAAACTCCCCATAGTCTACGGCGGAATAGGTGCCGGCATAGGCGCGGGACTCTACTTCAACAAGCAGTTCAAAGCCACTGGGGACGATAAGTACCACATCTACAGCAACCTCTCATACATAGGCGCCGGCCTGGTCTGGTGGGGTTCCCTCCTGGATACCGCCGTGGGCTATGAGAAAGGCAAATACCCCAACCCGGCAAAGAGCACGGTCTACTCCATCCTCCTCCCCGGGCTTGGGCAGATATACAACGGAGAGTTCTGGAAAGTGCCTCTGTACTACGGCTTTATAGCCGGCAGCGTCCACTTCATGCTGGACAACAACGTCCAGTACCACCGCTGGAAAAACATCCATAACGCCGCCACCACGGATGACACTACGGTGGAGCGCCCTCCCCAGACCGGTGAGACCGCCAAGTACTACCGCGACGTCTTCCGCCGCTACCGCGACTACTCCATCCTCGCCATCGCCGTCTCCTACCTCCTCCAGGTAATCGATGCCAACGTCTTCGCCTACATGCAGGACTTCGAGGTAACGGACGATATATCCATGCGCGTGGAGCCGGCTTTTGATCCGGGGATGTACGCTATATCCGGTACGCAAAACTTCGCCACAGGAGCACCCTCCGTAGGCATGTCCATCGGACTAAGATTCTAAGTATGAAAAGATTGACCATAGCACTTGCGCTGGTTCTGGCTGCCACTCCATGCGGAGCCCAAACCCGCCGCCAGCTCCGTGCCCAGAACGATACCTTAAAGCTGAAAGTAGCTGCCCTAGAAGCAGAACTTGCTTCATATAAAGCAGTAGAAGAAAACCTCTCCGGAGAAAACGAGAACAAAGTCTCGTTCGCCCTGGAAGACTACAGTTCCTCCTCCGTCATTGCTGGTTTTTCTTCAGTCATTGCCGGCCCCGACCGGCAATCTTATACAACACGCAACGACTCATTAATGGCCTGGTACCTCCACCGCGCCTCCCGTAACGCCGCCCGCGAGCAGTACAACATGGACTCCGTGAAGTTCACCACTGACGTCCCTGACACCACCCTCATGCGCCGCCTCCGTGACATGAACTCCTTCATAAGCCTCCCCTACAATGAGACAGTGAAGAACTACATGATTCTCTACTCGGAGAAAATGCCCCGCAAGATGGCAGAGATCCTTGGCCTCAGCGAGTACTACATGCCCATCTTCGAGGAAACCTTCCGCCGCTATGACCTTCCGCTGGAGCTAAAGTACGTCTCCATCATCGAGAGTGCCATGAACCCCAGGGCGGAGTCCCGCGTCGGTGCCAAGGGCATCTGGCAGTTCATGTACCGTACCGGCCTCAGTTACGGGCTCAGGATCGACTCCTACATCGACGAGCGCATGGACCCCTTCGCCTCTGCCGATGCCGCCGCCCGCTACTTCCGCGACGCCTACCGCATCTTCGGGGACTGGACGCTGGCAATATCGGCCTACAACTGCGGCTCCGGGAATGTGAACAAGGCCATCAAACGGGCCGACGGCAAGCGCGACTTCTGGTCCATATACGAGTACCTCCCCCGCGAAACCCGCGGCTACGTTCCCGCCATGGTGGGCGCCATGTACGCCTGCAGATATGCCACGGAGTACGGCCTCAGGCCAGATCCAAAGGCTCTGCCGGTGTATGTAGATACGTTCAAGATTAACAGGAACTTGCACTTCGCCCAGATTAGCGAGGTGCTGGGGATACCTATCGACGACATACGGGATTTGAATCCCCAGTATCACAAGGATATAGTTCCGGGCGAAGGCAACGTGCTGCGGCTCCCCTTCAACTACACCTCCCAGTTCCTGGAGATGCAGGACTCCATCTACCGCTACAAAGCGGAAACCATGTTCGCCGCCCGCATCCAGGATGGCCGCGAGATAGTCCAGGGCCGCCCCGTCCCCACCTCCAAAGGCACCACCTGGATCTACTACAAAGTCAAGCGCGGCGACAACCTCGGCCTCATCGCCAAGCGCCACCACACCACCGTCAAGAACCTCAAATCCTGGAACAACCTCAAAAGTGACATGATCCGCGAAGGCCAAAAACTCAAGGTCGGGAAGAAGTAACACTCCGTCATTGCCGGTCCCTTGTTTTTGTCATTGCCGGTCCCTTGTTTTTGTCAT
>JAILJO010000007.1 GCA_024694675.1 Bacteroidales bacterium
TATCAAACTAACTATAAAAAATAACACATTATGTCAAAGATTCTCGAAGGACTCAAATATGCAGAGTCCCATGAATGGGTAAAAGTTGAAGGAAACGTCGCAGTAATCGGCGTCACGGACTACGCTCAGAAGGAAATGGGCGACATCACCTACGTGGACATGCCCGATGTGGACGATGAGGTCACCGCCGGCGAAGAATTCGGCGCCCTGGAGAGCGTGAAGGCATCGTCAGACCTTTTCAGCCCCGTTTCCGGTACCGTCGTGGAGGTGAACTCAGAACTTGAGGACGCCCCTGAGAAAGTGAACGAGGACGCCTTCGCTAACTGGATCATCAAGGTGGAAATGAGCGACACCGGAGAGCTTGACGCCCTCATGGATGCAGCCGCATACAAAGACTTCATTGGCGAGTAGGAAATGACCAGAAACCCTTACATTCCGCATACGGAGGCCGATGTCAAGGCCATGCTGGAGCGCATCGGGGTTCAGAAACTGGAGGACCTTTACAGCGATGTCCCTTCGGAGTTTCTGAAAAAGGGCGCATATGCCCTTCCGGATGCCCTCTCGGAGCAGGAGATCCGCGACCTGTTCGCGTCCTTGGAGGCTATGAACAGCCGGCTCAAGGTATTTGTGGGGCAGGGCGCGTATGACCATTATACTCCCGCCGTAATACCTTATCTTACCCAGCGCAGCGAGTTCATCACCGCCTACACCCCTTACCAGTGTGAGATATCCCAGGGCACGCTCAGGTACATTTTCGAGTACCAGAGCATGATCTGCGCCCTCACCGGCATGGACGTCTCCAACGCCTCCATGTACGATGGTCCCACCGCCGCCGCAGAGGCAATGATGATGTGCACCGCCTGTGCCAAAAAGAAGAACCGCGTCCTCCTTTCACGCACTCTTCTTCCGCACGTCCTCAAAGTGGTGGAGACCTACGCAAAGTTCCACGGCGTAGAGATAGGCTACATCGAAGCCGCGGAAGGGGAGTCCTCCCTGGAATCCCTCAAGGCAGAGCTGGCTAAGGACGATGTCGCCGGCGCCATCCTCCCGTCCCTGAACCGCTACGGCATAATAGAGAACCTGGAAGGTTTTGCCGATGCCATCCACGCCGCCAAGGCAGTGATGGTCCAGTACTGCGACCCTTCCGCCCTTGCCGTGGTGAAAACTCCCGCAGAATGGGGTGCCGATATTGCCGTTGGCGACGGCCAGCCCCTTGGCCTTCCCCTCAGCTACGGCGGCCCTTACGTGGGCTTCATGGCAGTGAAGAAGGACTACATGCGCAAGATGCCCGGCCGTATTGTTGGCCAGACAGCGGACAAGGAAGGCCGCAGGGCCTTCGTCCTCACCCTTCAGGCACGTGAGCAGCATATCAAGAGGGAAAAAGCTACCTCCAACATCTGCTCCAACGAGTCCCTGATGGCACTCTGGGCCACAATTTATCTCTCTCTCATGGGCCCGGAAGGCCTCAAGGAGGTAAACCGCATAAGCAGCGACGGCGCGCACTATCTGTACAGTGAGCTCCTGAAGACCGGAAAGTTCGACGAGGTATTCCCCGGCAAGCCTTTCCTGAAGGAGTTCGTGCTGAAGCCCAAGGAGTTCCCTGGCCTCATGCAGAAACGGCTTGAAGAAGCCGGCTTCTTCGCCGCCCTTGATACGGAAGAAGGCTACGTGAGTTTCTGCGTCACTGAAAAGCGCACCAAGGAAGACATTGACAAACTTGTTTCCATTATAAAGGAGAGCTAGGCCATGAAATACTACGACAAACTCATCTTCGAACTCTCCAAGGATGGCCGCGTGGGCTATTCCCTGCCTGAAAACAAGTTCCCCGCAGGCCCTGAGGTGCCCAAGGCCCTTCGCCGTGCGGTGGATCCGCTTCTTCCCAGCGTGAGCGAGCCGGACGTTGTCCGCCACTATAACAACCTCTCCCAGATGAATTTCGGTGTGGATACCGGCTTCTATCCGCTTGGCTCCTGCACCATGAAGTACAATCCCAAGATAAACGAAGAGATGGCCGCCCTTCCCGGATTCGCCGGGCTGCATCCCCTGATGCACGCCGGCCTCACCAAGGGCGCCCTCAAGGTTTATCAGGAGATGAACCGTCTCCTGGCGGAGATTACCGGCATGTATGCCTTCACTTTCGATCCCTGCGCAGGCGCCCACGGAGAGCTCACCGGCCTCATGATCATGCGACAATACCATATGAACCGCGGGGACTTCGGAAGGACCAAGGTCATCGTCCCGGACAGCGCTCACGGTACCAATCCGGCATCGGCGGCGGTGTGCGGCCTTGAGGTGGTGCAGGTGAAATCCCTGGAGAACGGCCGCATTGACGTAGAGGCCCTGAAACCCCTCCTGGACAGCTCTGTGGCCGGTATTATGATGACTAACCCCAACACCCTGGGCCTCTTCGAAACCCAGATCAAGACCATCGCCAAGCTTGTTCACGATGCCGGCGGCCTGCTCTACTATGACGGCGCCAACATGAACCCCATGATGGGCGTTGTGCGTCCCGGAGACATGGGCTTCGACATCATGCACCTGAACCTGCATAAGACCTTCTCCACGCCTCACGGCGGCGGCGGTCCCGGCAGCGGTCCCGTGGGTGTAGCAAAGAAGCTGGAAGACTGCCTCCCGGATATCCGCGTTTCCGGTTTCCACGGAAACTTCGGCGTTATCCTGAGGGCATACGCATACATCCTCTCGCTTGGAAAACAGCACCTGAGGGAAGTGGGGCAGTATTCCGTCCTCAGCGCCAACTACATCAAGGAAAGCCTCAAGGACGTGTACAAACTCCCCATCGAGGGCGTCTGCAAGCACGAATTCGTATTCGACGGCCTCATCAACGACGGTGCCCATGACGATGTCCCCGGCGCCACCACCCTTGATGTTGCCAAGAGACTCCTTGACTACGGCTTCCATGCTCCCACCATCTATTTCCCGCTCCTTTTCCACCAGGCCATCATGATTGAGCCCACGGAAACGGAGTCCAAGGAAACACTTGACTCCTTCATTGAAGTGATGAGGAAGATTGCAGCAGAGGCTGCGGAGGATCCCAATATCCTCCACGAAGCCCCTCACTGCGCTCCCATCACCCGTCCGGATGAGACCGCGGCCGCACGCAATCCCATCCTTAAATACCAGGATACGCTTTAAGAATGAAGCTTTTAACTGTACTTGACCGGTTCCAGAAAGGAGAACTCCTTGACATTGGGGACGTTTTGGGAAGCGAGCTTTCGCCGCGGCTCAAGAAGTCCCAGATGGTCACGGAACTGGCCGGCTACATACATAAGGAACCCGGCAGATGGCTGTCCCACCTCATGGAAAGGGATATCCATCTGCTCCGGGACCTTGTGCATGCCGGGCCGGAAAGAGTGCAGTACCAGGATTTCGCATCGTATCCTTCCATTGTGGAGGTGTCCGGAATAGTTGAGTACGATGACTCCGACGCCAACTACCACAAGGTCTGGATAAGCCGTGAGATCTACGACATCGTTTCTCCGGAGATAGACTCCGTAATCAGCGATGTGGAGCTCACCGGACAGTATGAACTTGAGAGGGTTGCGCTGGGTTATCTGAACCTTTACGGAATAATCCCCACAAAGAACTTCCTTGACCTTCTGTTCGACTGGCAGCTGAGCGCAAAGACCCGGAAAGGGGACAATCCCATCCTGAATTTTGTGCAGCGCAGTCCGCTTGTGAAACTGTGCCGCTATGAGGACAGCTGGGGAGACAACATGGTCTCTCCCTGCATAGAGAACCCGGAAGAGATGTTCTCCCTCATGGGTGAGTTAAAGCAGAGGAAAAGCCTCAAAGCCTTCTCCCGCTCCCAGGTGCTGGAAGCCGGAAGCGGTGCGCCTTATTTCACTGTCGGGATGGACACTCCTGAGGGCCGGGCGCTGGATTCCGTCTACCGCAAGGCCGGATACACCGGCTTTGAACTGGTGAAGGCGGAGCACGATACCTGGATAGAAGCCCAGTACACCGCCGCCTCCAATCCCGGCCTCTTCGATCCCATCTACGATGCTCCAAATGCCAATTCCTTCAGCGACCGCGAGTGGGAAGCCATGTGCATGGCCGTCTGCGACTATGCAGACAGCGTGCCCAAATGGTGCCTCCAGGGCCGGAGCGCCAGGGAAGCCGGCCAGTGCCTTTGCGACCGCAATGCCTGGAAGGCCCCGGACGATTCCTTGTCCGAGCCCATTCCCGACGAGGATTACCCCCGCTGGTCCATGCCGGAGCCCACGGTAAGCGACGGCTACGGCGGCCTCACTTCTGATTTTCCCATGGGATTCGCAATCCCTCACGTGGCCCCGGACGATCCATGCCCCTGCGGCAGCGGACTCCGTTACTGCCGTTGCCATGGAAAATACCTCTCATAGCATCCAAATAGAGCCTGTTGCGCACTACAGGGGCCCTTTCGGGTCCAAGTTCGGCATACCCCGGCAGAGTGGTCTCACGGACATTGAGGGCCGTATAGTATTTACAGATAAGTATCGCGTGCGCGAGGCTTTACGCGGCCTCGAGGGTTTCAGCCGCATATGGCTCATATGGGGCTTTTCCGCCAACAAGCCGGCAAAAGGGGAGTGGCAGCCCACAGTACGCCCTCCAAGGCTTGGAGGGAACGTTTCCATGGGCGTTTTCGCCACCCGTTCTCCCTTCCGTCCTAACCCTCTGGGCCTTTCCTGCGTGGAGCTTGTGGGGGTTGACGATTTGGAACTCATCGTCCGAGGCGCTGACCTCGCGGACGGCACCCCAATCTACGACATCAAGCCTTATATCACTTACGCGGACAGTTTCCCGGACGCAGTCTGCGGTTTCGCCCAGGATGCACCCAGGCCTGTCCTGAAGGTGGTTATTCCTGAGGGGCTGGGAATATCGTCCCGTACCAAAAAGGCGCTGGAGGAGGTACTTGCACTGGATCCCAGGCCGGCCTACCAGGAAAGCCCGGAGAAAGAGTACGCCATGACCTTTGAAGGGGCCGATGTAGTATTCCGTGTCGAAGGGGATACTCTTACAGTTACAGATTACAGGGCACTGGATTAGAAGTCCAGGTCCACTCCCACGTTAATGGTGAAGTTCTTGCTGGCCGGCCCGTCCCTGTGGGTGAGGCGCCAGAATCCGTCTACCCTGAAGAAACGGAAGATGTTGGAAATGCCTATGCCTGCTTCCACGTAAGGCGTTTCCAGCGTGCCGCTTGCATGGGGAAGGACGAATATGGCATTGGTGGAATTGGCCGGTGACAGGGTTCCCCAGGCGCAGCGGATGGTGGCCACTTCGCGGAGGTCCAACTTCTTAATCAGAGGCAGTTTTCCAAGGAAGAAGCCGTTGAAATTGTGCTCGTAGAAGAGGTTGAGCCAGCGGTCGCTGATGAACTCGTAATAGTCCATGCAGGAGAAGGCCCAGCGGTCGTGGAAGTATGTCTGGTTGGCCTCGTGGAGCTTCAGGAGAGGATAGGGAGCGCTGCCCCAGATTATACCGCCTCCTGCCTTGAGGTTGCCGAATCCAATGAAGGACGATGGAATCATCCAGTCTATGACCAGATCCGCCCTGAGGTAAGGGTCGATATCGTGCGCTAAGCCGTTGAAGCCATATCTGAAGGAAAGGTTGGTTACTGGGTACTTGGTGTAGACCTGGGTCTTCTTGAAGTAGTTCCTGGTGACCTTCTCGTCATGGGAGAAGCGGAGGCCAAGCTTGAGCTCGTCCATCCCGAAGCTCTCCGCAATGGTGCCGTCCTGGTGAATCAGGGGGACATCGTCATTGCCCCATATGCGGCTGTTGCGGTACTCTGCGGCCATAGAGAAGTCCGGCATGAACTCATGCTCGTAGCGGATTCCCACGGTGCGGACCATACTCTGCATGGTGCCCATGTCCCTTGCGAAGATGGAGGAGAACATGTTCTGGGCGCTGAATACGCCGGTGCCGCTGGAAAGCTGCTCGAAGTCGCGCTTTGCCCAGACATCCAGTTTACGGGTAGTCTCCCTCTTTATCATCCACTCCACCTTGCCGTTCCACTTGACGTCCTGGTCCTTGAAACCGTAACCAACGTAACCGCCAAGGCGGACCTTCTTGGAGAAGTACTTGGTGGTCCTGCCGCCAAGCTGGAGGCGGAGGCCTTCGGTGTCGTTGTAGACGATGGTACGGGCCCATCGGCCAAACTCAAACTTCCACGGCTTCTGCTCTATGTACTGGGCGGAAAGGGCATGGACAACGATGTAGGTCCACTTGTACATGGGCGTGTCCTGGATGCTCTCTACCATCTCGAAGATGCCATTCTCGCGCTCTGAGAGCTCATACGGACGAACCGCGGCCCAATACTCCTTGTCTCCCTCCACCAGGTCTTTTACTATGACCTGGTTCTTAGCTTCCAGTATCTCCGGGTCCTCTGTCTTTTCAAAGACGGGATCCCCGAACACCTTGGTCCTGTTGGCAAGGAAGGAGACTATCTTGGAGTTGTCGTTAAGGGTGACGGAGAAGTCCAGGAACAGCTGTTCCTCCTTGTTGAACCAGCGTCCGTCCGGGAGCCTGCGGTTCTGGATTTCCACGTTTATATGCCGTATCCAGTTGACGTTGGATTCTCCGGAAAGGGACGCGTGGACGCTCCTTATGCCGAAGTCTTCCGCGTCGATGAGCATTTCACCATCGACCGTAGGGGACGTCACCAGCTTCTTGGGATGGAAGCGGAGAACGTAGGTCTTTCGGCCTTCCACCTGCAGGCTGTCCACCAGGAAGTAGTTGTAGAATATCTGGGACGATGACGCCACGGGATTTGGAATCTCCAGGCTGAATACGGCGAGGGTGTTCTCGTAGAAATTGGTGTTCAGTAGGTATGAGCCCGTGAACTGGCTCAGGGTATTCTCCTCATCGAAACCGGAAATCTTGCTGGCGATGATCTTCTCCCTGTCCATCTGCCGCTCCCTGGAGTGGTAAAGGACGGACTTGGACTCCGAAATCATGAACGGAATGTAGGATTTTCCGGTCACGACGGAGGTGTCCGCATAGTTTCTCACGAATCCAAGATGGCGGTCCACTATGCCCACGCTGATGAGGTCCTCAAGATTGGTGGCGTCCATCTCAATCTTGGTGTAAAGGTCTGCGTTCCAGTCCTCTGCGTTGTGGGGATTGTGATGCTCGCGGGCCGCGTCAATCTTCTTGAGGATAGACTTGATATAGCGGTTGTTAGGCTTTACAAGGGCGGCTTGGAGCTGGCTTATATCCTGCTTCAAGTGGAAATTGGCCTCTGAGAAGGAGCCCTTGGGAATCACTATGCTCTGGGTGTAGTAGCCAATCATGGAAGCTGTGAGGATCTTGGCGTCAGGAGAGCGGGTCTCCAGGCTGAAATTGCCCTCCAGGTCCGTTGAAATGCCTATTGTGGTGTTGTCAAAGTAGACGCTCACAAAGGGGATTGGCTCTCCGGTAGCCTCGTCAACCACCTTGCCCCTGACCCTTGTGGTCTGGGCTGCCGCAACAATTGCGGCCGCAAGCAAAAGCAGTATGACGGCTAACCTTTTCATCTAGTATATCCAGCTCAGTATGGTGAGAACCCACTTTGCGGGGAGTATCCTCACAAGCAGGCCCACAGCCTTGTAGTCTATGCGTGGAATGACACGGACGGCCATGTGGCGGCGTTTAAGCTGCTTCAGTACGGCCTTTGCTATTACATCCGGGCTCATTCCGCCGGTTTCATCCTTCTCTATCTTTGCAAGGTTCTTCTTCATCCCTTCCGCGTATGCGGGGTCTGAGGCCTTCGCAATCATCTTCCGGGCCGATGTAAACCCAGTTGCAACGTCCCCGGGAAGGATGCTGCAGCATTCTATACCGGTTCCCTTGAGCTCCATTGAGAGCGACTGGGAAAGGGACAGCAGCGCCGCCTTTGCAGATGAATAGAAGCCCTGGTACGGCAACTGGAGCACCGCCATCACGGAGGTGATGGTGATGATGCGGCCGAAGCCCTGCTTCCTGAATACGGGAAGGCTGGCGCGGATGGTCTTGAGGGAGCCGAAGTACGTTGTCTCGAACTGCTCCCTGGCTTCCGCGTCCGTTGTGTTCTCCACCGGACCGTATATGCCGGCACCGGCGTTGCAGACTATGGAGTCCAGGCGGCCATCGGCCTCAAGAATCTGGGATACGACCTTTTCTGTGAGGGCCTCGTCGTTGATGTCCAGCTTCACGGGGACCACCAGGGGGTGCTCCACGGGGATGGTGCCTCTTCTGGAAGCGGCGTATACCTTGATGCCGGCCTTTGCCAGGGCAAGAGCCGTTGCAGCGCCTATCCCGCTGCTGCCTCCTGTTACAAGCGCTACCTTTACCTCCATAACTGTGAACGGTTTACAAAACTTGCCGGCATGGGCATATCATATACTTTGCTTCTGAGGAAGCTGCCAAACTGCTCTTCCGGAACGGCCTCCAGGGCGTCCACGGGGATGACTTCCCCTATGCCCATGCGCGGATGGGTGCCGCGCTTGTTGTAGAGCTCGTGGAAAAGGCGTGCGAAGCGGACGCGGTAATCCACGAGACCCAAGGCGTAGTAGAAGTTGGAATTGCGGTCGAAAAAGCGGATTGGGACCACGGGGACGCGCGCCTTGCGGATGAGCTTGAGTGCGCCTTCCTGCCAGGGGCGTTCCGTGATTGTCCAGCCCTGGCGGGGCTTGAGATCCGCCACTGCGCCTGAAGGGAAGAGGCACAGTGGCTCTCCTTCCTTTATCTGGAGAAGGGCGCTCTTGATGCCGTTGATGCTGGTTGCTGTGGTTTTCTTCTCCTTTTCCGTTGGATTCACGGAAATGAAGTTGGGTGCCAGGCCGTGGACCCACATGAGGAACTCGTTCACCATGACCTTGGCCTTTGGCCTCACGTGGCCAATCACATCCAGCAGGGAAATGCCGTCCAGATGGCCGTAGACGTGATTGGAGATGGTGATAAACGGTCCTTTGGGGAGGGATTCCAGGCGCTCCGGATTGCCTATGCGGAAGTCTACTCCAACATCGTCCAGAATACCTTTGGCGAAGTCCGGACCGGGGGTGACGCCAGCTTTCTCCAGGCGGTCGTGCGTGGCGTTGACCTTGTCTATACCCGTTAACTTAAGCCCCAGCTTAAACAGGAGCTTTCCCCGTTTTCCTTCGAAAATGGGTAGCAGCTGAGGAGCCTGTTCCGGGGTAATTACCATTACTTTTCTTTCTCCTGTTTCTTGATGGGGTCGATCTTTGAGAAATACTTGGCATCCTTGAGGAAGCTGACAAGATAGAACCCGCCTATCAGAAGCGTTACCAGAACGGCTATGTAGTCCATGATACCTATCATGAAGTCGTTGTGGAACAGGGTCATGGGAATCTTCCACTCAGTGAGCCAGGGGATGTAGATGAAGCAGATGTTGGTAATGAAAAGCAGCAGCCTGAACTCCGTGGGGCCCATGCCTGCGTAGGTGAGCTTCATCTCTCCCTTAAGGTGGCAGTTGATGTAGACGTAGATGCTGAGCATGAAATAAGCCACCAGCGCCAGCATGGCGAACGACATGTTCACAAGGGGGCTTGTGCCAACGCCGATGAACATTATTGTCTCGTTGATTACATCTACGTTGTGGTCGATATAAAAGCCGTATGTCTTTCTCTGTGTGTTCCTTACGCGTGCGAGAGAACCGTCCAGAGAATCTCCGAACCAGTTTACCACTAGGCCGAAGCAAGCCAGCCACAGCCAGTTGAGGCTGAGGTTTGAAAGAGCGTATCCGGTTGCAATGATCACTGCACCCAGGAAGCCCACGAATGTGAGCATATCTGAAGTGACCCATGCGGGCATGCGCTTGGCCATTGCCACCAGGACCTTTTTCTCTACCTTATTCAGAATGGAGGTTTGAATTCTCGCCGCCTGTTTGTTTTCTTCACTCATTATGTATGACGTTTATTATATATAGCTTACAAAGTTACAAATATTTTCATATAAGACAAAGATTTGCTATTTTTGTGTCCGTGTTCAAGAAGGTATTATACGCGCTTGCAATAGTCTCAGCCTTTGTTTTTACGGTCTGGGCGGTACGTTCCGTCAAGGAACACGTAGAGCAGAAGCGCTGGCTGGCCCTGGGCCCCATAGAGAACCATCCCAAGAGAGTCTATGACGTCAAGTTCGCCCGTGAGTTTAATGACATGAACGACGTCCAGCTTGCCGCGGCGCAGGTGCTTGGCGTTCCTCCCGTGAAGGACAGGGCCGCTGCTGAGCATTCCAAGAAGAAGCTGGTAAAACTGGAAGACACTGATTCATACGTGGTGGATTCCCTTACTCATTCCATCCCGTACCTCGTGCCTGCGGCCAAGGAGCTTCTGGACAGGATAGGGGAGAACTTCCTCGATTCCCTTTCAAGCAAGGGCCTGAATCCCAATAAGCTTGTTATTACTTCCGTCCTGCGTACGGAGGAGGACGTTGCAAAGCTCCGCAAGCGTAATACTAACGCATCTGAGAACTCCACCCATCGCTACGGAACCACCTTCGACATATCCTACTGGCACTATGTGAAGGTTCCGGACCTTCGCGGCCGGCCGTATGAAGATGTGCGTCCTGAGTATCTTAGGGCCGTACTATCACAGGTCCTTAAGGATTTACATGATGAAAAGGCCTGCTACGTCAAGTACGAACGCAAGCAGACCTGTTTCCACGTTACCGTCAGGTAATCTTTAGCTCTTGTTTTTGAGGTGTCTCTTCTGGAAACGGTTGAGGAGTTTCCGGATGTTATTCCAGCCAATCTTTGCGAAGGTATCCGAGTGGCGGTTTATCTTCTCCGGATACAGTTCCGCGAAGGAAATGAGGATGCCGGAATCGTAAATATCGCCGAACTCATCGTTAATACCTGTCCCGAAGTAAATCATCGTGGGAGAGACATTCATATAGGTGTTCACCAGAGGGGGGATGGATACGCCGTGCTTCATGACCTCAGCCTTCAGGATCTTGTAGTCTTCCTTGAAATCGTCCCCCTTGAAGAGTTTCTGGTACTTCTTCTTTTTCTGGACCTTGACCTCTTTGCGGATATGGATGAGGCGGCTCTTCTTGCCGAAGTACTTCCTCAGGAACACCATTATCATCTCCCTGGCCTCAGTGGGGTACTCCTTGTAGATTGTCATCTTCCCGAAGAAATGGTTGATGCGCTTCTTGTACAGGACGCCCAGCGCGGCGATGCCGTCAAAGAGGTTGTCCAGTGCGTACAGCGTCTTTGCCCCGGCCTTGGAACTCTGGTATTCCAGGGATACGAAGGAGCGCCCAAGTTCCAGGGTATAAGGAAGATAGTCCTCCAGAAACTTCTTCGAGAACTCGAACATATGGGACGATGTGAGGATGGGCTGGCCGTAGCGATCGTAGACAGCCTCGTCGCATATGCAGAAGCGGTATCCGCCTATTATCTGCTCCGCATCCGGGTCCCAGAGGACCAGCTGGCGGTAACCGTAAGCCGGGTCCGTGTCAAACTTGTCTATGTCCAGGGGTTCACCTGTGCCGCCGCCATCGTTGCGGAAGGCGATTTCCCTGAGGCGGCCTATTTCGCGGATTACGTTAACTGCTTCCGGACCAACTACATAGAGCTTGTTGCCTGCACGGTTGGTGTCCCTAAGAAGGGTCTCTTCGTTAAGTTCTGCCTTGAGCAGTTCTTTGTCGACGGGAGGAATGATAGGTTTCATAGTTCGTACACTTTTTCTCTGACCCACTGTGCCCACTCAATGGGGCGTTTTGAATTGTCGAAATGGCTCCAGGGGATAGGTTCACCTATTACCAGACGATAGGTCTTGCCCTGGGCTTTGTAAAGTTCGTCCACCAGAAGGATCATGGCCAGGGGGAACTTCTTGTTGATGCCTGTCACCTTGCCAATCCAGTCCACAAAATAGAACTTCCGGGAGTTCTGCCCATAGAAATGCATGGGGACGATGTCCCTGTGGAACTTGACGCTCTTTGTGAGGAATGTCTTTGTCCACTCGACGTCCTGAATCTTGCCTTTCATCTTGCGGGAGACCTTGCCGGCCGGGAACATGAAAATCTGGTCAGTAGAAGAGTAGATGGCGTCTGTTTCCGCTGCGAGGGTCCTGGCCTGGGCGGCGGAGACCTTGTTCACGGCAATCATGAATCCGTCCAGTTGGTGGAGGTTCATGAGAAAGTCGTTGACCATGCACTTGAGGTGGCCGTCGAAATGCCTTCCGAATACGGCTACGGCATTGATTGCGTCCACTCCGCCAAGGGCGTGGTTGCCGGCTATTGTGTAAAGCGTGCCGTCTTTCTTCAGGTTTTCCATGCCTTCCACGTTCACGGTGATTCTGAGGTATTTAAGTACCTCCTCTGCGAACTCCACGCCGGTGTAACCTTTGCGGAAGAAGTCGTTGAGCCAGTCCTCGTGGAGGATACGTTTGGCAAAGCGGATGACGAACTTGGGCGTTTTGGGGCCGAATTTCGCCTTCAGCATTTTCTCGACATTAATTGTATAGTCGGTCATTTGAGGGTTTAGGTTTACATTTGGTAAAATTACGGAAAAAAATGCAAACTATCACAAAAAAGCCATATATTTGTGTTCATGAAGGGAAGAAGTCTCAAGGAAATCCTTACCAAACTGGTCCTGTTCTCGGTCACCTCGCTGGCCGGGACCGTTGTGGATCTGGGACTTCACTGGGTTCTGTCACACTTCGTCTTCCAGGGAAACTACTGGGGCAGCTACTGGATTGCCCCGGTCATCTCCTTCGAGGTAGCCGCAATGACCAATTTCATAATTGCATATTTCTTCGTCTGGAAAGAAAGGGTCACGTACCACGGCGGAAGGTCCTTCTGGAGACACTTTGGCGCTTACAATGCCGCCGGCGTGGGAGCCTTCATCCTCAAATTCATCGTCATGCAGGGCATCCACTTCCTGTTCGTCTCCCTTGGCTGGCTCCAGGGCAACTCCTTCGAGCCCGTCATCTGCAACCTCCTTGGCCTCTGCTTCTCCGGCCTGTTCAACTTCTACATGTCGGAGTTCGTAATCTTCAACAAGAAAAAACCGGAACAGTGATTGTCCCGGTTTCTTTGTTTATTTAAGAACTTCAAGCTCTTTACCTACCTTTATGAAGGCTGCGATGGCTTTGTCCAGGTGGGCTTTTTCGTGGGCGGCGGAGAGCTGCACGCGGATGCGGGCCTGGCCCTGCGGGACTACGGGATAGTAGAAGCCGGTTACAAAGATGCCTTCTTCCGCCATCTTGGCTGCGAACTTCTGGGAGAGGGGAGCATCGTACAGCATTACGGCCACGATGGCGCTCTGGGTGGGCTTGATGTCGAAGCCGGCGGCCATCATCCTGTCACGGAAGTAGTTGACGTTCTCCACAAGCTTGTCATGAAGGGCGTTGCTTTCCTTCAGGATCTTGAAGGTCTCAAGGCCGGCGGCGGCAATCATGGGCGGGATGGAGTTGGAGAACAGGTACGGGCGTGAACGCTGGCGGAGCATGTCGATAATCTCCTTGCGGCCGGTTGTGAAGCCGCCCACAGCGCCTCCGAAGGCCTTTCCAAGGGTGCCGGTGAAGATGTCTATGCGGCCGTAGCAGCCAAACTGCTCCGCAACGCCGTGGCCGGTTTTTCCTACCACGCCGGCGCTGTGGCTTTCGTCAACCATCACCAGGGCATCGTACTTCTCTGCGAGGTCGCAGATCTTGTCCATAGGGGCTACGTTGCCGTCCATTGAGAACACGCCGTCAGTGACGATGATGCGGAAACGGTACTGCTGGGCTTCCTTGAGTTTTGCCTCCAGGTCTGCCATGTCTGCATTGGCGTAGCGCAGGCGCTGGGCCTTGCAAAGGCGCACGCCGTCAATGATTGAGGCATGGTTAAGGGAGTCCGAGATAATTGCGTCCTCCGGTGTGAGAAGGGGTTCGAACACGCCGCCGTTGGCATCGAAGCATGCAGCATAGAGGATGGCGTCCTCCGTGTGGAAGTATTCTGCGATTGCCTTCTCCAACTCTTTGTGCAGGTCCTGTGTTCCGCAGATGAAGCGGACCGATGACATGCCATATCCGCGCTTTGCCATTGCCACCTCTGCGGCCTTTGCAAGGCGGGGGTTGTCCGCCAGGCCAAGATAGTTGTTGGCGCAGAAGTTAAGGGCCTTGGAACCGTCTGCAAGGGTGATTTCCGCACCCTGCGGAGAGGCTATTATACGTTCATTCTTGTAAAGTCCTGCATCTTTGATGGACTGGAGTTCGTCCTGCAGGTGTTTCTGAAATTTTCCGTACATGGTTAGTTTTATTTGTGTTCCCAAAATTACGAAAATAATATTGATTTTGTACAAAAAAGAGGTTAAATTTGCATAATTAAAAGTGAATACCACATAAGCATGAAAAATGTCCTTATAATAGGTTCCACAGGCCAGATTGGCTCTGAACTCACCATGAAAATCCGCAGGGAAGTCCCCGGCAGCACAGTTGTGGCCGGTTACATTCCCGGAGCGGAGCCCAAAGGGGAGCTTCTGGAAAGCGGCCCGGCGGAAATTGCTGATGTCAGGAATGCTCAGGCCCTTGCAGATATCGTCAACAGGTACAATATAGATACCATATACAATCTTGCGGCCCTTCTGTCCGCAGTTGCGGAACGCAAGCCCCTCCTTGCCTGGGACATCCAGATGAACGGCCTTCTCAATATCCTTGAGGTTGCAAGGGAAAAATGCGTTGCGGTATTCACTCCTTCCAGCATCGGCTCATTCGGCCCTGAAACGCCTCACGTGGGTACTCCTCAGGACACCATCCAGCGCCCGCGCTCAATGTACGGCGTTACAAAGGTGGCAACTGAGTTGCTTTCAGATTATTACTTCCACAAGTACGGCGTAGATACCAGATCGGTCCGTTTCCCGGGTCTTATTTCCTATACTACGCTTCCGGGCGGCGGCACCACGGACTATGCCGTGGAGGTCTATTATTCCGCCGTGAAAGGGGAGGAGTTCGTCTGCCCCATCGCCCCCGGAACGTACATGGACATGATGTACATGCCGGATGCCCTGAAGGCCGCCGTAGACCTCATGAGCGCAGATCCTTCCCGCCTCAGGCACCGCAATTCATTCAACATTGCCTCCATGAGTTTTGAGCCGGAACAGCTCTTTGCCAAGATACGCGAATACATACCCGGCCTCAAGGTCCGTTATGAGGTAGACCCTGTGCGTCAGGCAATTGCAAACTCCTGGCCTGACTCCATGGACGATTCCTGCGCCCGCGAAGAATGGGACTGGAAACCCTCCTACACCCTTGACCAGATGACCCAGGATATGATCCGTCACCTCAGGGATAAATTATTGTAATCGTTTGTATTTTTGCAAGCGAAATAGTTGGTAACACTATCTAGCGCTGATAATCAATCACTTAACAGAGATACTAAAAAAATTTCAAAAAAAAGTTAATAAAAATTTTGCAAATTAAATTTTTTGCCGTACCTTTGTATCCGGATTGAGGAAGCAAGGTTCTCTTGACGGAATCAGTCTATTGGTTATTAGTTTTAGTGTTATTAATTATGTGGTTAGTGAGAGCGTTTGCCCGTGACGGGTCAATGCTCTTTTTTTTGTCTTTTTGATGCAGGCATTATCTTTGCGTAAAGAAGCGGCAAAACATTTAGTGTATGAAAACCAAACTTCTGATGGCGCTTCTGCTATTCCCCGTATGCGTTTTTGCGCAGGAGCGCGTAAAGGTCAAAGGACATATCGTCAATGAGCGTGGAGAGGCTGTGGAGTATGTGCAGGTGGGGGTGCCTCGTTGGAATATAGGGACTATTTCTACTGAGGACGGCCGGTTTGAGATAGAGTTGCCGCGGGACACTCTGGAGTTCTTCCACGTATCCTACCAGACTGCGTCTTATCCCGTCACGGGGCCCGCAGATGACGTCGTCATCGTCCTTGAAGACCAGGAGTTGTCGGCGGCGGTGTTCATCGGCGGAAATACAAAGGCGAAGTATCTTCTGCGTCCCGGGACAAAGGTAGCGGGAGACCAGGCTAGCATAGCCATATCGGTCTGGAGTGAGGGCTCAATGGGGCGCGAACTGGGCTCCGTTGCCCACGCGAAGAAACCGTTCCTGGTGAAGGACATCATGCTTTCAATCAAGAGTAACAGTATCCCGGACTGCGTGGCGTCCATTAATATCTACCGGATTGAAGGCAAGAAGGAATCGTTCGTAAATGTGCTTCACAAGCCCATTTACTTCAATATTGCCGTGTCTGAAGAGCCGCAGGACTTTGACATACAGCCGGAAGAAACGCTGATGCTTGAACCCGGGAAATACTTCATCTCCTTTCAGATTGTGGGGTGCGACGAGCAGGCCTTGAAGGCCCTCCAGGCCAAACCAGAGAGGGACAGAAAGTACTGGGAAATGACACTGTATACCGTTGCCTACTTCAAGAGCAGCTATGTCCGGGAAGCCGCGCTGGGCCAGATGAAACAGTTCCCCGTGAACATTGGAGTAGCGGTCAAAGGGCTGGAATTCTTACCTTGATCCCAGATACAGCAGAACCATACTCAGGAGCAGCAGTCCAAGGTCCAGGGCTTTGGATTTGAGGTTCTTTTCCTTGAGGATGAGTGCGCCTATAGCAAAGCTTACCAGCACACTGCCGCGGCGGATCATGGAGACCACGGCTATGAGGGCATCGGGCTGGGACAGGGCCTGGAGATACAGGAAATCTGCCCCGCAAAGGAAGATACTGATAAGAGGGATGCACCAATTCCAGTGAAACGGAGTGGTGTTTTTCCTGTTCGGCCACCAGAAGACTGCGGTAATTATCAGCATCATAATTGCCTGGTAAAAAGAATACCAGCTCAAGACAAACATTCGCGGCGCGCCCAGATAGTCCGGGGACATGAGGAACTTGTCGTAAAGCCCGCTGGCAGCGCCAAGGATGACGGCAAGAATGAGGCAGATTATCCACTTGTTGCCAGTCTTGAAGCCTTCTTTCCGGCCGTTCAGGCGCATGAGGAAGTATGCGCCAATTGCCAGCAGGACGCCGGCCCACTGCAGCAGATTCAGTTTCTCGCCAAAGATAAAGATAGCGCCAACCAGCACCAGCACAGGCCTGGTGGCATTAACTGGCCCCACGATAGTCAGCGGCAGATGCTTCATGGCCGCATATCCCGCCATCCAGGACGATAGCACAAGTGCGCTCTTCCCCAGCACGTAAATCTGTACGCCCCAGCCGAAGAAGCCTGTCTCAAACAGCCATGGAGAGAAGACAAGGGCACAGAAAACGGTATTCAGAAATAGTACTGGTATTACGGCATTGTCCTTCAGGGATATCTTCTTGAAGGAGTCATACCCGCCCAGAAGGGCGGCAGAACCAAATGCCAGCAGCCACCACATATCTTTACTGTTTTTCTTCGGTTAATATCACCTCAAATAACTGGCGGAGATACTTTGTATCCTTGATTATTGCGCGCAGTTCTGCAAGGGGCTTTTCGTTAGGTGAGCCAGGAATGAGAAGATGTAGGTATCCGCCCTCAGCATACTTTTCATGAAGGTGCTCAAGGGTGCGTTCCCAGTGGCCTTCCTTGTCAAGTTCCGGGTAGTGCGACAGGCCAAACTGGATTGTCCGTCGAATGATAGTTTCCGGGACGATCATCCGGTCAGCCTCCGCCACAAGTGCCCCGTAGATACTTCTTGGAGGTGTTGTGGCCGATGCCCTATGGTCCTCCGCCGCCTGCGCTATCACCTCTATCTGCTCTGCGCTGAACCATTCCTGAAGACGCTTATCTGCACGGATAATCTTACCGCTTTCAAGATGATGGGTCTTGCGGTCCACAGCCAGTCCAAGGTCATGGCAGGCTGCGGCGGCGTAGAGCATATCCTCATTGATATCGTAATTCCGGCCCATGGCCAGAGCACGCTCTATAACCGCCCAGGCATGGTCTTCCCTGTGCGCCTTGTCAAAGGCGGCATAATGGGGAATGATATCGCTCTCTACGTATTGTACCAGTGTCTGGGTCATAGAATCTGCCCGGCTGCGTTTTTTGTGTCAACCTTCTCTATGATACGTTCAAGGATGCCGTTCTCATCAAATATGAAAGTACGGCGCAGGGTGCCGAATGTGCTTTTGCCGTACATCTTCTTCTCTCCCCATGCACCAAAATCCTGGAGCATCTGGGTTGTGGTATCTGCAAGAAGTGTGAACGGCAGGTTGAACTTTGCCCGGAATCCGGTGTGGGACTTGGGGCTGTCCTTGCTCACACCCACGACGTTATATCCTGCAGCGGTGAGCTCAGCATAATTATCCCTGAAAGAGCAGGCCTCAGCCGTGCATCCGGACGTATTGTCCTTGGGATAGAAATAGATAATGGTCTTCTTTCCTTTGCCTATGAAGTCATCAGACTTCACCGTATTGCCATCCTGGTCCAATACCTCGAACGATGGCATCTTGTCTCCTGGTTTTAGCATGTTCAATATACTGTTTGATTTCCAAGAAGTAAATATAGCAAAAAAAAATGACGAGAGGGAAAGCCTGAACACCGACAGCCTCAAGATAGTCGAGAAGCTGACTGACAAATACGACTATTCTCGTTAAAACAACAAAAAGAAAGAATTTGAGTTTTTATTGTTCGTAGGCAATGAAAATGACATTATTATCACTTTCATTGTTTGAGGACAATAAATTTTCACCATCTTTGCATTGAATAATGATGAATACGAAGTATTCGCACCTACACAAAACGCTGGCTTATGGCCAGCGTTTAAGGGAGGTGCGAAGCGGAATCGAACCGCTGTAGCAGGTTTTGCAGACCTGTGCCTAACCACTCGGCCATCGCACCAAAGGGATTGCAAAGTTAGCAGATTATTCCGAATCTGCAAAAATATTTTGCTCCTCATCCGGGAAAATGGGTTCTACGGGCTCCGGATTAGCGGCCGAGACCTGCTCACGGAGGATTTCTATCTCCGCTGAGAGCTGGTCCAGGCGGGCCTGCATGGCGGCTATGAGGGCTGCGTTTTCTTCTATTTCAGTGTCCGTGCGAGTGTAAATCTCATCCAGGAGGTTGTCCATCTCGCTCTGGCTCATGCCGAAGGTGTGTTCCGTGATAGAAATCCTGCCGGGCTTGATGTGGAATTTTGCCGCCTTGTCAAGGAGTGCCGTGCGGGCTTCTTCAGAGAGAGGCTCACCGGACACGGAGATCTGGGCGTGACGTTTCTGGACAGAGTAATCTGTAATATAGGTACGCTTTGCTACTATCCTGTTCTCCTGAACAAACGCCTTGACACTCTTTTCGAAATTGTTCTCCCTGATAAGGTTTACGGCAGACCAGATACTGGGCACCAAAACCACCACCAGAACGGCTGTGATAAGGTTTCGGCGCCTTTTTGCCGTGTCCTCGTCAATGCCGGAAACCGTCCTGAACCTCAGGTACTTGACCATTAGGTAAGTGGCCAGGGCGATGAAAACACTGTTGATGATGAACAGGTACAGCGCTCCCAGGAAGAAGTGCATGTTCAGGTGGGCCAGGCCGTATCCCGCGGTGCACAGCGGCGGCATGAGGGCAGTGGCTATGGCAACGCCGGACAGCACCGTTCCGCGCTCTTTGCGACTGTTCTCCAGTATACCTGCCAGACCGCCGAACAGGGCAATCATGACATCGTAGATGGTGGGGCTTGTGCGCGCCTCCAGCTCCGTGGGGTTCACTAGGTTCAGCGGGGAGATGATGAAAAACAGCGTAGAAGCCGCCAGGGAAATGAGAACCATCACCAGGAGGTTCTTTCCGGCCGATTTCAGGAGGTCCAGGTCGTTAGTCCCCAGGGCCAGGCCAGTGCCGATGATAGGTCCCATGAGCGGGGACACCAGCATGGCGCCGATAATCACCGCTGTGGAGTTGACGTTGAGGCCCACGGACGCAAGGACGATGGCGAATGCCAGGATCCAGGCGTTGGGACCCTTGAACCAGATGGCACCTTTGATACGTTCCGCCGCGGCGGAGGTGTCTACATCGTCATAGATATAGATGTAGTCCTTGAAAAGGTGCTTGATGTAATCCCAGGCCTTCATTCCCTAGGAGGCGTCTTCTGCCAGTGCCTTGACGTAGCATTCGCGGCACAGGGGCTCGTAGGTGTCTTTTTCTCCCAAGACGACGAGTTTCTTACTGGCCGATAAACGATGGGAGTGGTTGGCCAGGGAACCGCAGCGGACGCAGATGGCGTGGACCTTCTGGACGTCTTCCGCAATGGCCATGAGGCCGGGCATGGGGCCGAAGGGCTTTCCCAGGTAGTCCGTATCAAGGCCGGCGATGATGACGCGTACGCCCTTGTTGGCGAGGGTCTGGCAGACCTCGATGATGCTGTCGTCGAAGAACTGGGCTTCGTCGATGCCCACTACCTGGACATCGTCCTCTATCTGGAGCATGCGTGACGGGCTCTTGATGGGGGTGCAGGAAATGCTGTGGGAGTCGTGCGAGACCACGTCCAGGTCCGAATACCTCTTATCTATAGTGGGCTTGAAAGTGGCAATTTTCTGCTTTGCAAACTGTGCGCGTTTGAGCCTTCTGATGAGTTCTTCCGTCTTTCCGGAGAACATGGAGCCGCAAATTACTTCAATGCAGCCCGTTTTTTTTGCATTTTCCAAAAACATTTCCGTAACTTTGTTAGGTGACTAATCACAAAGATAGTCATTTGTAGGGAAAACGCATAAAAAAATGGCCGGAATTCTTTACATAGTCCCAACTCCGGTTGGCAATCTCGAGGACATGACCCTGAGGGCTGTCCGCATCCTTAAGGAAGCGGACCTTATCCTTGCGGAAGACACCCGCACCAGCTCCGTCCTCCTGAAGCATTACGGCATAGAGGGAAAGCTCAAGAGCCACCACAAGTTCAATGAGCATGAGACCGCCGCCGCCATCAAGGACCGCATCCTGGAAGGTCTCAATGTGGCGCTGATTTCGGATGCCGGAACGCCCGGAATATCGGACCCCGGCTTCCTCCTGGCCCGCACTTGCGCGGAGGAGGGGATAGAGGTCCAGACGTTGCCTGGCCCTACGGCCTGCATCCCGGCCCTTGTGTCCTCCGGCCTCCCGTGTGACAAGTTCTGCTTCGAGGGCTTCCTCCCGCAGAAAAAAGGCCGCCAGACTGCACTGGAAAAGCTTTCCGCTGAGCCCAGGACAATGGTGTTCTATGAGTCACCGTATCGTCTGGAAAAGACTCTGGAACAGTTTGCAGAGAATTTTGGGGCGGACCGGAAGGCATGCGTCTCCCGTGAAATCTCAAAGCTTCATGAGCAGCACCACCGCGGCACCCTTGGGGAGCTGGCCCAGTGGTTCAGGGAGCATGAAGCAAAAGGTGAAATAGTTATTTGTGTGGCAGGCGCACCTGCCGTTAAACCTGAAAAGAAGAACAAGTATGGAAGAGGGGAAGGACAGGAAGAAGGGGAGTAGTCTTCCAGGCAGTTTCACAGTTGGGGCCATAGCCCTGGTTTTCCTTATCATAGGTTATCAGGCAGCCGTTTTCATCCACCATGCCGCCACCGTCAAGCTGGCCGCGGACCGCGACCGGCCGGATACGGTGTATGTCATTGACAGCGCCTTGGCAAAAACTGTCATTTCGAGCGGAGCCGGAGGCGGAGTCGAGAAATCTGGTGGAAAAGTAGTTGTCAGAAAGAATGCTCCCAGGAGCGAGTATGCTGTGGCGGCGAGGGAGAAGGCGGTGCCAAGGAGGGTGGAGAGTTTCAGGTTCAATCCAAATACGGTGTCGCTTGAGGACCTGAAGAGGCTGGGGTTCAGCGAGAAGCAGGCGCAGGCTATAGACAATTACAGGCAGAAGGGCGGGCGGTTCAGAAGGCCGGGAGACTTTGCAAAGTCTTATGTGGTGTCTGATTCTGTATTTGCTCGTCTGGAGAAGTACATTGACATTCCAAAGATAGATATCAATAAGGCAGACAGCACTGCTCTGCTGGATTTGCCGGGCATAGGCCCCTGGTTCGCCGGGCGCATTGTGAGTTACCGCAAGGCACTGGGCGGCTATAACAGCATGGACCAGCTTCTGGAAATCAAGAACTTCTCCCAGGAGCGCTATGACGGCCTCAAGGACTTGATTGTGCTGTCGAAACCTCAGCCTTACCCCCTCTGGACCCTTCCGGAAGAAGAACTCAAAAAGCATCCGTACATCTCCGGTGCAGAGGCCCACGGGATTGTTCTGTACAGGAATCACAATAAAAAAGAAGCCCTGTCTGTTGACGGGCTTCTGAAAGCTGGCGTAATCTCTGAAGAACACGCCGGTAAGCTGGGCAGATGCTCTATTGCGCCATTGGCGGAAGAAGTTCAATAGAGAAACTGCCGTCTCCTTCCACTACCACTCCATACTCTTCTAATTTGAGCTCTGTCTGAGTGATATTGTCTACGTACTGCAGATAAAGGAACGCAGTCTGGAAATTCTTGTTGCTGTTCTTTATCAGGGTAGCGAAGATGGACTGTATCTCTGATTCTGACAGGTAGACATGACTGAACGGGCCAAAACCCAGCGTGGGGGTATTCACAGGCTCATCTTGTCCAATGATATTGAGCTCTGCATATGCGTTCACGGTGACATTTATGTCTATGTCACAGCTGGTGGTACTGAAAAGGAGTGCAGCAACCAGGGATAGTGCAAGGAGTAGCTTTTTCATGCTCAGTCGTCAACTTTTTTCATGGCTTCGCGGATGCGGGCTTCGATTTCTTCTGCCAGTTCCGGGTTGTCCAGGATGACTTTCTTCACGGCTTCGCGGCCCTGGGCGAGCTTGGTGTCATTGTAGCTGAACCATGAGCCGGACTTCTGGAGGATGCCGTGCTCTACGCCAAGGTCTACGATTTCACCGCTGCGGGAGATTCCTTCTCCAAAGACGATGTCAAACTCTGCCTTCTTAAAAGGAGGGGCCATCTTGTTCTTCACGACCTTAACCTTTACGCGGTTGCCAAGGGCTTCCTCACCGTCCTTGATTTGGGTGGTGCGGCGGATGTCCAGGCGAACGGAGGCGTAGAACTTGAGGGCGTTGCCGCCGGTGGTGGTTTCCGGATTGCCGAACATGATGCCAATCTTCTCACGCAACTGGTTGATGAAGATGCAGCAAGTGTTTGTCTTTGAGATGTTTGCGGTGAGCTTGCGGAGGGCTTGGCTCATGAGGCGGGCCTGGAGGCCAACCTTGTTGTCTCCCATTTCTCCCTCGATTTCCGCCTTGGGGGTAAGGGCTGCCACGGAGTCAATGACCACGATGTCTACAGCGCCGCTGCGGATAAGATTATCTGCAATCTCAAGGGCCTGTTCACCGTTGTCCGGCTGGGAGATGAGGAGGGTGTCCAGATCTACGCCAAGGGCCTTAGCATATGTGCGGTCAAAGGCGTGCTCCGCGTCGATGATGGCAGCGATGCCGCCGCTCTTCTGGGCCTCTGCGATGGCGTGGATGGCCAGGGTGGTTTTACCGGAGCTTTCCGGTCCGTAAATCTCTATGATGCGGCCTTTGGGATATCCGCCTATACCGAGGGCGTGGTCCAGAGCTATGGAGCCGCTGGGGATAACCTGAGCGGAGTCCCACTCCGGCTGGTCTCCCAGCTTCATGATGGTACCCTTACCGTAATCTTTCTCAATCTTGTCAATCGTAGCCTGGAGTGCCTTGAGCTTGGCTGCGTTCATTTCTTCGGGTGCTTTTGCCATAAGTTTAGTAATTTAATTGTTGCGGGCATCCTGTCTGTAAAACCGCTTCATGCAAAGTTATGAAAATATCCCGAATATTCGTAATTTTGCAGTATGAAAATTTTACTTGCGGGAAAAACTCCGGACGAGCTCAAAACCATAGCTCTCCAGGAAGGACTTCCGGGCTTTGCCGGGAAGCAGATTTCCCAGTGGATCTACGGCAAGAAAGTGCGTTCCATAGAGGAGATGACCAACATTTCCAAGGCTTTCCGTGAGAAACTCGCGGAAAAGTACGATGTTGGCATCACCGCCCCTGTTGACGTACAGACTTCAGTAGATGGCACGCGCAAGTACCTGTTCCCCGTATGTGGTGATGCTACAAACGCTGTTGAGGCGGTGATGATTCCGGATAAGGACAGGAAGACGCTGTGCGTGAGTTCGCAGGCGGGGTGCAAGATGGGGTGCAAGTTCTGCATGACGGGGCGTCAGGGCTTCCATGGGAACCTTTCCGTGCAGGATATCCTTTCCCAGTTCTTTGCAGTCGATGAGGCGGATGAGCTTACAAACACCGTCTTCATGGGTATGGGCGAGCCTCTGGACAACTGGGACACCGTAAAGCAAGTAATTGAGGTGCTCACTGCCGACTGGGGCCTTGCCTGGAGCCCCAAGCGCATCACGCTCAGCACCATTGGAGTGCTTCCTAACCTGAAGAAATATCTTGACGAATCCCGCTGCCACCTGGCCATAAGTCTCCACAATCCCTTCCCGGAGGAAAGGCTGGAGATGATGCCCGTGGAGAAGGCCTGGCCCATCCTGGACGTCATAGACCTTATAAAACAGTACGATTTCACCGGCCAGCGCCGCGTCAGTTTCGAGTACACCGTCTTTGACGGCTGGAACAACACGCCGCGCCATGCCAAGGAACTAATCCGCCTCCTCAGGGGCCTTGAGTGCCGCGTGAATCTCATCCGTTTCCATAAGATTCCGGACTTCCCGTACGGCACCGCGCCGGAGACGGCCATGGAAGATTTTCGTGACATGCTGGAAAGGGGAGGGCTCACCGCCACCATCCGCGCCTCACGCGGAGAGGACATTTTCGCGGCCTGCGGCCTTCTTGCCGGAAAACATAACCAAAGATGAAACGCCTGCTTTCCATATTTGCCCTGATGGCCGCGTGCCTTGTCATGCAGGCCCAGGAAAAGAGTTCGGCCGGGTTCGGTCTGGACCCGTCGGATGATGCGGCCGTGGCACGGATGAGGGCCAGGAGCGACAGCATACGTCAACATCGTCCCGTAGTGGCACTGGTGCTGTCCGGAGGCGGGGCAAAGGGAGCGGCAACCATTGGCGCCCTGAAGTATATGGAGCAGTATCAGCTGCCCATTGACATGATCCTTGGAACCAGCGTTGGCGGCCTTCTGGGCGGCTTTTATGCCCTTGGTTACAGCCCGGACTACCTTACAGAACTTATCCGTAACATGGACTGGGACCTTGTCCTGTCGGACCGGGTGGACACCCGTTTCGTCCCTAAACGGAAGCAGGAATACAATGAGAGATTCGCCCTTTCTTTCCCATTTTATTATAGGAGGGACTCTGATTTCAACGATGCCCTGGACCACATTGCGGATTTCTCTGAGGGGAAGCTCAACGTCAGTTCATCGGCAGTGGAGAACGCTACCAACAAACTGACTGACAACCTGCGCAGGAGCCTTCCTTCCGGCCTTGCCTACGGGCAGAACATCAACCAGGTCTTCTCATCCAGGACCGTCGGTTACAGCGATTCTACGGACTTCCTGTCCTTCCCCATACCCTTCGCCTGCGTATCTACGGACCTGGTTTCCGGGAAAGCCAAGGTCTGGCACTCCGGCAGCATCAACTTCGCCATGCGCTCCACCATGTCCATCCCGGCGCTATTCGTACCGGCCCGCAGGGGCAACCTGGTCATGCTGGACGGCGGTATGCGCAACAACTTCCCGGTGGACATCGCCAAGGATTTGGGGGCCGATATCGTCATCGGCATAGACCTCACCACGGACGATCCTAATATGACAGCGGACAAGGTGAGTAACATTGCCGATGTTGTCATGCGCGCCATAGACATGTTCTCCAACGACTCCTATGAGCGCAGCATCGCCGCCCTGGACCTTCATATAAAGCCGGATCTTACCGGATACAACATGCTCAGCTTCAGTTCCGATGCCGTGGAATTCATGCTCCTGAGGGGCTACCATGCAGCTGAAGCGCTGTCGGACAAACTAGATTCGCTCAGGAGGATTATCGGCCCGGAGAAGTTCGAGATGAAGGGGAGGAAAGCGGTAGACGTAGGGGAGAGGTCCGTACTCATTGACGGCATTGAGATTGCCGGCCTGGAGGAGAAGGATGCCCAGTATATACGCTCGCGCCTTTATTTAAAGGACAGTTCTTTCGTGAATGCCCGTGTGTTGGATGACGAGGTTGCCCGTATCTTCGGCGGCGGCTCCTTCGACTTCGTGAACTACGAAATCCTTGGAAAAGAGGAGCCCTACAAGCTCAAGATTCACGGCCAGAAGGGCCCGGTGCATCGTTTCGGGGTCGGTTTCAGGCTGGACTCGGAGGAAATTATCGCAGCCCTTCTTAACCTCGGGCTAAATACCAACGCGCTGCGGGGAAGTTCCATCGACCTTACCACCAGAATCAGCGCCAATCCTTATGCCGGCCTGCATTTCAGGTACGTTCCTTCGAAGGGCCCTACCTTCAATGCAAAGGCCATCTTCCGCCTCACGGACCGCAATTCCGTCCTTTACGGGGACAATTATTTCAATGTATCCTTCTATGATATAAAGGAGGAACTGTCCCTCAGCGACATCCGTTTCGTTGACGGAGAGCTCACAGCCGGAATATACAACGACTACCACAAGATCCGTCGCATAATGGGCACCACAGTGGTGGGAGACTACGATCCCGCCTCTGACCCCCTCAGCTTCCAGGGCGCCTTTGCCGGCCTTCGGATGAATACCCTTGACAGCGGCTACTTCCCGGAGTACGGCGTAAACATGGGCATCCGTGCCGATGCCGTCTCCAGCCTCATCCGCAACGGTGGCGAGAGCACCTTCGGCATTCTCAGCGGGGATTTCCTGGTCCCTCTGTCCATAGGCCGTTTCGCCGCCATTCCCAAGGCCCGTATCCGCTTTCTTTTCGGTGACGATATTCCACTGTTCTACGCCAACCTCATGGGCGGAGACATCGCAGGCCGCTATGCAGAGCAGCAGATTCCTTTCGTCGGTATCAACAATGCCATGTTCCGCCGTAACTATCTTGGTATAGGCGGCCTGGACCTCCGTTACAGGGTGGGGAATAACGGCTATGTAACCGTTTCCGGAAATGCATCGTACGATTTCTTCAACTTCCGCCAGATCCAGTACGGCGAGCTCAATTGGGGCGTAGGAGGCTCATATGCTTACAACACAATTGTAGGCCCCATCAAGTTCCTGCTTCACTATTCTTCCGTGACCCAGGGCCTTGGTGCCTACCTTTCCATCGGATTCAATTTCTAAGCTATGGAGTATTCCGCCTGCCTTTCCCGTCTCCAGCGCCTCTGCTCCCGCGCAGAGTACTGTGCCCAGGACATGTACCGCAAGGCCCTCAAGGACCTGGAAGGCGACTCCGCTGCCGCAGCACGTGTTGTCACTTCTTTGAAGGAGGATAAGTACATTGACGATGCCCGCTACGCCTCCTGCTTCGCCCGGGAGAAATCCTCCCTCCAGGGATGGGGCCCCGTCAAAATCCGCTTCCAACTGCGTGGGAAGGGTATTTCCGAGGAAGACATCGCCGTCAGTCTCGCGGAGATTGAGGCGCCCAAGGCCGAAGCAAAACTAAAGCGTCTTGTCTCCGAAAAGTACAAGACGCTTGTGTCTGATCCGCAGTGTAAGCTGAAGCTCCTCAAATATGCCCTCTCACGTGGTTATGATTACGATGAGGTGGCTTCAGTTGTGGATGAGGTGATGGGCTAGAGCCTGGCCTGGATTGCCTTGGTCGCTTCCTCGTATCCGGGCTTTTCCAGCAGTGCGAACATGTTCTTCTTGTAGGCCTCAACACCGGGCTGGTTGAACGGATTCACACCAAGGGTGTAGGCGCTGATGCCGCAGGCGAATTCGAAGAAGTAGAGAAGGGCGCCAAGGTTGAAGGCATCTACCTTCTCAAAAGCTACTTGGAGCTGCGGAACGCCGCCGTCTATGTGTGCCAGGACGGTGCCAAGCTCTGCCATATGGTTGCAATGCTCTACGTGCTTGCCGGCAAGGAAGTTGAGCTGGTCAAGGTTCTGGTCATCGGCTTCAATTACTACGGAACGCTGCGCTTTCTCTACGTGGAGAACGGTCTCAAACATGACCCTGGAGCCTTCCTGGATGAACTGGCCCATGGAGTGAAGGTCTGCGGTGTTGTTCACGCTGGCGGGGAAGATGCCCTTGCCGTCTTTACCCTCTGATTCTCCGTAGAGCTGTTTCCACCACTCTGCCACGTAGGTGAGCTTGGGATTGTAGTTCACGAGGATTTCCGTACTCTTGCCATACTCTGTGTGAAGGAGGTTACGCATTGCGGCGTATACCACGGCAGGGTTTTCTTCAGATTTCTTTGCGAGAACCTTCTCTGCTTCCTTTGCACCTTCCAGCAGGCCCTTGACATCAAGGCCGGCTGCTGCGATGGGAAGAAGGCCCACGGGAGTGAGCACGCTAAAGCGGCCGCCCACGTTGTCCGGGACCACGAAGGTCTTGTAGCCTTCCTGAGTGCTCAGGGTCTTGAGGGCGCCCTTCTTGGCGTCGGTGATAGCCACTATACGGATTGCGGCTTCCTTTTTGCCGTAACGCTCCTCTATGTACTGCTTCACAATACGGAAAGCAACGGCAGGCTCAGTTGTGGTGCCGGATTTGGATATGACGATGCAGGCTACATTGCGCTCCGCGGCAAGGTCCATAAGTTCTGCAAGGTACTCCTCAGAGAGGTTGTTGCCGGCGAAGACCACCTCGGGGGCGTCCTTCTTCTTGAGCTGCTTGGCAAAGTTGTGACTGAGGGCCTCGATGACGCACTTTGCTCCAAGATAGCTGCCGCCGATGCCGATTGCAATCACAAGGTCTACGCCCTTAGCGCTCCAATCCTTGCAGATAACGTCAATGTCCTTGAGCATAGAGGCGGGAACCTCTGAAGGGAGGTGTTTCCAGCCAAGGAAATCGTTACCTGCACCTTTTTCGCTTTCAAGAACGTCGAAGGCGTCCAGGGCCTTCTTTACATAAGCATCATACTTGGCAGCATCCACGAAGGAAGCGCAGCCTTTCACGTCAACTTTTACCATAATAATCTATAGAGTTTATTGTTTAATTCAAATCATACAAAGATAAGCATTTTCCGCATCATTTCCCACAAAGAGTCTTGTGATAATGGCATTGAAGAAGCTCTGAAAACTCTCCGTGATGGTTGTGCATGCCATTTCCAAGGCAGTTTTTCCACTCCTTGCAGTCTTCACATATTCCAGTCTTGGCCCAAATCCGGTCACGGAATGGGTGGAAACGCTTGTCCCAGACCTCGTAGAAGTTGTCTTTGTATATGTTTCCCTGGGAGAATCTGTCCCTGTCAATATTGGGACAGGCGCAAATGCGGCCGTCTATGAGGATGGAGGCAATGTTAACACCGGCATGACAGAAAAACC
>JAILJO010000022.1 GCA_024694675.1 Bacteroidales bacterium
ACGGGAATCAGTTCGACCAATTCTGATTTATCTAACTCTCAAAGGTAATCATTATTCTCCAGACCCTCTAGAACTAGATAGTTATTTCGGTCGCATTTGGTCGCATTTTCCGTTCATTATTTGAATACACCGAGGGAATACATCAACCACTTGATAGACAAATCATTCGATAGCCACCAAGAATACACGATAGCCACCGATACAGCTATATCCGCACGAGGAGCGATAATTTCCCCTATTGAGTGAATATTTTACAGGATTCGTCACTCATTAAGGGATTTTTATTATATTTGCGACAGAAATAAATTGTACTATGATTGACCACACCCTCATAGAGTATATGGAGTCCATGCTCAGCCAGACTCCAACTGAATTCAGGAGATACGCATACGATGATATCCACTGGGAGAATCGCCTGCTGGGGATCGTTGGCGCCAGAGGCATAGGAAAATCCACTTTGGTGAAGCAGTATATACTCGCCCATAAAGATGAAGGAAAGTATCTATATGCATCTGCCGACCTACTCTATTTTACTTCCCATTCGCTCGTGGATCTGGTCCACGAACTCTATATGGACGGATTTACCCATCTTGTGATAGATGAGATCCACAAGTATCCGGGATGGTCAAGGGAATTGAAGAATATATATGATGCATATCCTGACTTCCACGTTATTTTCACCGGATCTTCCATTTTGGATATTCTCCACGGAGAAGCCGATCTTTCCAGAAGGGCAGTAGTTTATCCAATGTACGGCCTTTCGTTCAGAGAGTATTTAAAGTTGTTCCACAGAATCGATGCTAAGGTGTTTCCTCTGGAAGAGATTCTTGCCCACAAGGTTGAGATCCCCGGCCTGCGTCATCCTAGGCCAGTTTTTGAGCAGTATCTTAAAGAGGGATACTACCCCTTTGCATTAGAGCCCGGATTTCCTATCAGGATGCAGCAGGTCATCTCCCAGACGATTGAATCTGACATTGCGCAATTTGCCGACCTTAAAGCAACTACGGCAAGGAAACTCAAACGATTGCTGGCCGTGATAGCAGAATCGGCTCCCTTCAAACCCAACATGTCTTCCCTCGCCACCGTAGTCGGAGTAAGTAAAAACAACGTGGCCGATTACCTTATTTATATGGAACGTGCCGGATTGGTTGGGCAACTCAGAGACGCGACAGGAGGCATCCGGGGAATAGGAAAAGTTAATAAGGTATATATCGACAATCCGTCTCTGATGACAGTATTGAGCGGTGGCACCCCGAATCTGGGCAATCTAAGAGAAACTTTTTTTTACAACCAGATGAGGGTTAGAAATGATATCATTAGCTCAAAGGACTCAGACTTTGTCATTGGCAATTATACCTTCGAGGTCGGTGGCAGAAAAAAAGGCCACCGGCAAATCGAAAACATTCCTGACGGATTTGTCGTTAAAGATGATACTGAATTTGGCTATATGAATGTCATTCCGCTTTGGCATTTCGGACTCAATTATTAAGACATTCTCCGCAATTGAAAGACACTAACTGACAGAAATGTTTCAGTATGGTTTCAGTAAAACCAAATCAAGAATTTATATTCTATTGGCTGTCCGTTATTTACGCCGAATAGTTAGTATTCCCGCCCGAGGCACAAAATAAGGCCGCTCAAAACGAGCGGCCTGTTTTTGTGGATTTGCGGTTATCTTACTTGGCGACGTGGAGCCTGATGATCATCGCTTTGGGGTGGAGAAGGAGTTTGCCGGTGGAATCGTAGAGATAGCCGGAGAGGTCGCTGTTCTCTACTTTGGTGTAGCCGTAATAATAACCTCCAATACCATCGGCGGCGACGCAGCCGTTTCTCTTGAAGACATTAGTGAAAGGCCCTTTGATGACATCCGCATTCTTGTAAATCTCGCAAGTGGAGTTGTCTGTACGGGTTAGGAACAAATAAACGTCCGTGCCATCAATGCTGAGATAGCCATAGTTGTAGTTTTCGTAGCGCCGGACTTCCTGGAAATCCTTGAACAGGACCATCTCCGACTTTGAAGCAGACTTGTCCTCATACTGTATCAGGGCATAAACACTGCCGTCCGGGCCTGCTGCAATATCATAAGTTGCGGGTAGCAAACTGCTTGATCCCTCAAACATGACATGTTCAGTGATTACTGCCGCAGAGGTTTCCGTGGCAGGGGTGATTTCCCAAATCTTTGCAGTCCAGTAAGACAGGGGTCTTATGCTGCCCATAACATAGACCTTCCCGTCCTTCCCCACGCACATTGAGTTTCCGTTTGCAGAAGCAGTATAAAACTGAGCGTAAGATGTTTCGTTCAGCTTGCTTTCGAAAACTTTGTGGGTGGATAGATCCACGGTACGGAAGTACATCCTGTAGTCGCTGTCGGTGTGCGTCGAGTAAACGTAATGGAGCAATCCATTCTTGACGGCAAGACCGTGGAAGATATGGTACTGGCCGTCTCCTAAGGATTCGCGGTTTACGTTATAAATCTTCTGATTCTCCTTATAAAAACCATCACTTGTATAGTACCAGATATCAGTACCGTCGTTTGTCGCGTAATTTACAGTTATCGAACTTCCGAACTGTGTTCCGTCCACATATAACTTGGCCTGTCCTAAGTTGTCGGAGGTCTGGAAATAATAGCGCGGAGCCTTGGGCGCCAGGACGGTTACTTCGCAATCGGCCTTTACATTGGTGTTGCTAAGGCTCGTGGCGGTAACGGTGACGGTTCCGGCGGCAACGGCGGTTATGGTGCCGTCGCTGGAGACGGTTGCAATACCATCGTCCACGGAACTCCAGTTAAGGGTCTTGTCCGTGGCATTATCCGGCAGTACGGTA
This sequence comes from Bacteroidales bacterium, assembly GCA_024694675.1. Lineage (GTDB taxonomy): Bacteria > Bacteroidota > Bacteroidia > Bacteroidales > UBA932 > Cryptobacteroides. The sequence goes on from JAILJO010000022.1 coordinate 2,824, forward strand.
GCGATGAGCTGTTCGGTTTTGCCTATTTCCAGTTCAAGTTTCTGCTTATTGAGGGTTATCGAGGTCACTTCTGTCTTTCCGCCATTTGCCGGATTAACGATGATACGGCAGCCGTCAGCAACGTCTCCGGCCGAGACTCCAATTGAGCCGATTCCCTCTTTTAATGCCGTTACAACACCGTCTTTTACGGAAAGGACATCTTCAATATATGAGATCCATTCCACTTTGTCTGTGGCATTGGACGGCTGCACCGTCACGGTCAAAGTAATGGTTTCTCCTACTGTCATAGACTTAGGAGGGTTATTAATACTGATGGAGGTGGCCGGAACCGTGGGGTTCAACAGATTGTTCAGCTCTTCCGGGTCGCATGCAACCAGCAGAGCCAGTGCCATAAACGCAAACAATGCTTTCTTCATAGTAACTATCATCTGGAAGTAAAATTCATCACAGACAAAGTTAATCCTTTTCTTGGAGTTTGCCAAAATGATGCTAACTTTATGGCTAAAATTGGATAGTATGGTTAAAAAGAATATTGCGGCTGTTGCAGCACTGCTTCTTGCCGGGCTTACTTTGCAGGCCAAGGTGAGCCTGCCGTCATTCTTCAGCGATAACATGGTTCTCCAGCAGCAATCTGAGGTTGCCGTGTGGGGGACTACGGACAAAGGGGCGGTTAAGGTAAAGGTGAGCCCTTCCTGGACAAGGCGGAAGTACACCGCTACGGCAGGAGAGGACGGCAGATGGTTCCTCCGCATACCCACCCACGCTGCCGGAGGCCCTTTCAGCATCACCTTCAGCGACGGAGACAAGACCGTTATCCGGAATGTCCTTCTTGGCGAGGTCTGGTTCTGCAGCGGTCAGTCCAATATGGAAATGACCATGACCGGTTTCAACAGCCAGCCCGTAGCGGGAGCGGCCGATGCCATAGTCTCTGCCAAGGCTTCCACACCCATACGGATGTGTACAATTGAGAAAAAGGCCTCGTTAAAGCCGTTGGATTCCGCTAAGGGTTCCTGGATGGAGAATACCCCGGAAGCCGTAGCAGGCACCAGCGCCGTTGCTTATTTCTTCGCGATGCGGTTGCAATCGGCCCTGAATGTCCCTGTGGGCATTCTTATTTCCGACTGGGGCGGTACCCCCATCGAGGCCTGGATGAGCCGGGAAACTATCGAGGGCGGTTTCGGTGGGGAGTTCGATCTTTCCTTCCTGGACGGCGACACCCTGCCGGAAAGGGCCAAGAGACGTCCCTGCACACTGTTCAACGGCCAGATTGCTCCACTGATTCCTTTCACTTTCAAGGGGATGCTATGGTATCAGGGAGAGAACAATCGCACGCAGCCGGAGCTATATTCGCGGCTTCAGCCGGCCTACGTGCAGATGATGCGTTCCCTGTTTCAGAATCCAGAAGCGCCCTTCTATTACGTCCAGATCGCCCCGTATAAATATGGAAATCCGGAGCACGAGACCATCGGTTTTTTCTATGAGGCGCAGGAGAAGACGATGACCTTGGTACCCAACTGCGGTATGGCAGCTACGGTGGATATAGGCGAGTTTGGCACCATCCACCCCTGCCGGAAAAAGGAAGTGGGGGACCGCCTGGCCCTTTTGGCGCTTACCAAGACCTATGGTGTCAAGGGTATTGATGCCGATAGCCCCTCTTTCAAGGAAGCGGTATTCGAAGACGGCAAGGCAATAGTGACGATGAATGTAGGGAAAACTGGCCTCTCTCCCATGGGACGGGACCTCACCGGATTTGAACTTGCCGGCGAAGACGGAGTTTACTATCCTGCCACGGGAATCGTCAAGGACAAAATCAAAGTGGAAGTATCTTCCCCAGAAGTGCCCGCCCCGGTTGCCGTTAGGTACTGCTTTCGTAACTGGAGCCAGGGTACGCTCTATAACTGCTTCGGTATACCAGCCCTTCCCTTCCGTTCAGACAAATAGTTTTATTTGCGGCAGCACTTTTTCTTTGTGATGAGCCGGCGGAATTCGTCCTGGGCTTTGGCCATGGCTTTCTGGAATTCAGGGGAGGACTGGAGGCGGGAGTAGCCTATTCCGGCGACGGGGCGGCTGGCGTCTACGTCGCTTTGCCAGTGACAGCCGGATATAACGCGGCTTTCCCCGGACTGCCAGGCCCTTGCGAATACGCCTTCTGCCGATGCCGGATTAATCTGGGCCATCAGGAGGGCGCAGGCCCATGCACGGATGGTGTGGCCGGAGGGGTAGGAGCCTTCCGTGGCCAGCCATTCATCGTCCTGAGGGAAGATGGACGGCTCCTTGAAATAGGCGAACGGGCGGATGCGGAAGTAGTGCGCCTTGGGCTTGAAACGTATGTTTTCTATGGTGGTGACGCCGCGGGTGAGGACCTCGTAGATGGCCGGTGTCTCCTCCTTTGAAATCTTCAGGCCGAAGGGCTCTCCCAGGATGACCAGCGTAGTATCCATGCTCCAGATGGCGTCGCGTATGGCCATTTCCAGGCGGGCCGGGTCTTTGCGCTGCTGCTTGCCCCACATATAGCGCAGGACATCACGGTCAAATTCCGAACTTGGATCCTGAGGCGGAGCGGGGACGATTTGCACCACGTCCGGCATCTGGTCTTCCGGAATGTAAGGTTCATAGGTCTGAGCAATAGCGCCGGCCTGAATGCAAACCAGCAGTGTTGTTGCAAGTAAGCTTGAAATGAAATGCCTTATCATGCAACAAAGATAGGCATTCTTTTTAATACATGAAACGGCTCATGAAGGACCAGATTTGGGCGTAGGTGTCCATTTCTTTGTCCGACCAGGAGTGGGTGCCGCCCTGGACCTCGTAAAGCCAGACTTCCGTGGCGTGGCCCTTGCCGTGGCGTGCGGGTTTCCCGTCAAGGTATTTGTGCAGGATTACCGGCTTGGTGGTGTCAGGGAGCGTTTCCTGGCTGTATCCGCTGCAGCCGTTGGCGGCCACTACGTATGAGATGGCCGCGGGAACGGACAGATAAGCGCCCCAGCCATATGCATTGGTGTGGTCTCCCGTCCAGTAGGATGTCTTGTCCGCCGTACCGTGTACTTCCATGAAGGGAACCGGCTTGTTGTAGCCGATTGGCTTCATGCACTCGAGGGTAAGACCTGCTATGGAAATGACTCCTGCGAACAAATCAGGCTTGCGCCTTGCCATGAGATAGCACATCTCCCCGCCGTTTGACATGCCAACCAGGAAGGCGTTCCTGGAATCCAGGGAGTACTTCCGCTGCAGGGCTTTTGTCAGTTTTTCCACGAAGCCAATATCATCGGTCTTCATGCCATCCTGGGCCGGGTAGCCTACGTTCCAGCCGGTTTTGCCGCGCGGGTCCCGGAGGCCTTGGGGAAAGCATACCACAAAGCCTTCCCTGTCTGCAAGCTCCACCAGCTGCACTTTGCTTTTACGTACGGCATCTCCGCCATAGCCGTGAAGGCAGACCATAAGCGGGGCGGCGTCCGAAAGCTTTTCCGGGACGTGAATCCAGTAATGCCGCATGTCGCCCTTGTACTTCAGGCTGTCAAGTGTGCAATACTCCTGTATTCCCTGTGAAAAAGCACTCAGGGATACAAGAAGGGTACATAAACAAAGACTTATTCTTTTCATTTTGCCTTATTATTTTTTCTCACCAAATACTGCCCAGCGGACGAATGGAATCCGTCTGAGCACTTCATACAGAAGCGGTGACAGGGTGAAGACCGCCACGGTAAGGATTATGTAGATTGACCACGGCGGCAGCTGGGTGTACATTTTGAGCATGATGCCGATGCTGGCAACCACAAGATAGTGGACGATGTAGAGCCCGTAACTTGTACGTGTCATATATCCGGCGAATTTTCCGGTACGGTCAAACTCTGCACTGAACCAGCCCATCATGGCAAGGCACATGAGCCAGCCGTAGATGCAGTTGAGGGGGCTGCACTGGTACTGAGGGGTGGTGTTGGTTTCCCCGAAGGTTGTGCCGATGAGTATGCCCCCGGCAATGACCGCGAACGCAAGGAGCGGAATCCAGGCATCCTTCAGCTTTTCCTGTACTTCGTCGTGTGAGAAAACAAAGTATCCCATGAGGAATATGACGAGATAGAAAATGGGTTTGTACAGGTTCAGGAGGCCTTCCATGCTCTGCTCGCTGGGGTTCTGGACCATTGTGAGCTGCGCTGCCCAGAATAGAACTCCAAGGAGGATGATAGGCACGATGCCTGCCTTCCCGCACCAGTTCCAGAACTTGTCTTTCCGGTCAAGTGCGCGCACTGGAAGCAGTACAAGGCACAGCACCCACAGCAGCTGAATGAACCACAGCGGGCCTATTCCGGTAAGACTCCAGATAATATACTTCACGGGCTGTGGGACTTCAGCAAGCATATCCTGGCCCGCCACGTGAGAGTTGAAATAGCCTACCATCCAATGGAAAACAAACAGGCCGATGGTTCCGGGAACCAGAAGCTTCCGTGTGCGGGACTTAAACCAATCCTTTGCAGGATACTTCTGCAGTGCATATCTGGCGCTGATTCCTGCCAGCAGGAACAGCAGCGGCATAAACCACGGGTACAGGATGTACATTACCACATCCTGATACTGATGGAATTCCGGGTATTCGCCAAAACCGCCTATCCCTCCAAAGACACCTTTATTGTTATATAAATAGATAACGTGATACAGGAGCACCAGCAGTACCGTTACCCAGCGGAGATTGTCAATCCAATACTTTCTCATTTTGATAGGCCCTCCATTGCCTGATCTATTACTGCCTGGAACACTTCCGTCTTGATGAGCGCCATGCCTTTCTGGTCTCCCAGCATCAGCAGGGCGTCTCCCGGTTTTACGTCATAAACCTTGCGGGCTTCCTTGGGAATCACTATCTGTCCCTTGTCTCCCACCTTCACTACTCCGAAGATGTATTTGCCTTCTTGTTCTTGCATTTGTAGGAAAAATTAGAAATTTCCCACAAATATAACAATTTTTATTTAATTATTCGCATTCCGCCAAGGCGGGCGAGGGAATCCCACCAGCGGGTTGGGAGAATTGCGTGGAAGAACAGGAGGGCGTGGGCGCCGAAGCCCACGATGTAGCGGGTGCGGGGACGATGGGCACGGACAGCGCGGCAGATGGCACGCTGGACAACGACGGGCTCTGAGAGGAAGCGCCTGGTGTACGCCCATTTCATGTTGCGGGCCTGGTTGAGGGCGGCTTCTTCATATGGAGTGCCCAGTGAAGAATCGTGCAAATGGTCAGCGGCGATAATGCCCCAGTCCGTATGTATTCCGCCGGGTTCAATGAGCACCACGTCTACGCCGAAGGGCTTCATCTCAATCCTTAAAGCGTCCGAGAATGCCTCCACTGCATACTTTGACACGTGGTACCAGCCGCCGAAGTACAATACCCCGCGGCCTGCCACGGAACTTACGTTGATGATTCGTCCGCTCCCGCGGGAACGCATCCTTGGCAGCAACGCCCGGCACAGCGCAGCAAGGCCGAAAAGGTTTACTTCCAGCTGCCGGCGGGCTTCTTCCAGCGGCACATTCTCTATGGCCCCGAAGTAGCCATAGCCCGCATTGTTTACCAGCACGTCAATTTCACCCACGGTGGCAAGACAAGCCGCGATTGACTCCTCTGAAGTCACATCCAGATACACCGGCGTAACGCCAAACTCACGAAGCGGTTCCATGAGCTCCACGCGCCGGGCTGCGGCAAAGACCTCATAGCCGGCGGAGGCCAGGGCCTTGGCAGTATCGTACCCGATACCGCTGCTGGCGCCCGTCACCAGAATGCGTTTAAAAGTACTTTTTCTCATCGCGGTACAGAGCCAGGAATACGAATATCATTATGGTAAACGCCCACAGCGAGGAGCCGCCGTAGCTGAGCAGCGGCAGTGGAATGCCAATCACGGGCATGAGTCCTATGGTCATGCCAATATTGATGAAAAGGTGCATGAATACGCACGATGCCACGCAGTATCCGTAAATCCGCGTGAAGGGGGAGCGACATCGTTCCGAATCCAATATGAGCCGGACTATCAGGAAGACGTACAGCATTATCACCAGGAAGCATCCGACGAAGCCCCACTCCTCGCCAACGGTGCAGAATATAAAGTCCGTGGACTGTTCCGGAACAAAGCCGAAGGTGGTCTGCGTGCCATGCAGATAACCCTTTCCAAAGAGGCCGCCGGAACCGATGGCAATCTTGCTCTGATTGACGTTGTAACCAACTCCGGCAAGGTCTTCCTTCAGCCCCAGAAGAACCTCTATCCTGCTCCTCTGGTGCGGCTGCAGCACGTTCTGGAAGATATAGTCCGTGGAGAAAACCATGGCAACGCCAAACATGAACGCCGCTACGGCGACATACAGGAAATTGTCCCTCTGCCGGTATGCATGCCACAGGATAAAAGGTATGGCCAGAAGCCCGGCTCCTACAAGAAGATACACAGGCTTAATCTTCAGGATGAAGCTCCAGAACCAGTCCTGCGTCTCTCCGGCCTGGGGCACCCAGGTCACATTTGCAATCCAGTCAACGTGCGTCTGGACAGCATTGGACAATAAGCCCCATAGCCATGGCACCAGTGCCATCAGGCCCACAAACAGAACTCCGAGTCCCAGTCTACGCCCGGTTTCCTTTCCGGGCCCCATGAAGGCGGAGCAAAGCACCAGCACGCCCACCAGCAGCAGTACAGCCCAGAAAGACCCCGCCGTGAGCGTCCCCACAAACAGCGCAATCACAAGTCCTATGAGTCCAAGCCACCATCCGGACAGCCCCTCCCTGTACAGCACAAAGATGAATCCTACATATACCAGGGCGGATCCTGTCTCGCTTTCCGCCACAATTATGAGCATTGGCAGCGCAATGATTGCCGCCGCAATCATGAAGTGCTTGAACTTGTTCAGTTTGAATCCCTGCTGGCTCAAAACCAGCGCAAGGACCAGCGAAGTGGTTATCTTCGAAATCTCCGCCGGCTGGAACTTGACGGGCCCCAGCTCGAACCACGAGTGAGAGCCCTTGACGTCCTTTGAAACGAATATCACCAGCACCAGCAGCGCCAGAACGCCAATATACATTGGTATGGACAGCCCCTCCCAGAGCTTTGGCGGCAGCACAAATAGAATGAGGCCTCCAAGCCCGAAGGAAGTGAGCATCCAGATGAACTGCTTTCCGCTCCTGGCGCTCCAGTCGAAAATGGACGATGGCTCCGTAGAATGTATTGACGCATAGATGTTTATCCATCCGATAAACACCAGCGCCAGGTACACTCCAATGAGTGCCCAGTCTACGGACTGCTTTAGTCCCCTCTGATGTGAACTGATCTCAATCATGCTTCACGCGGGACAGTAAGTTGGCCTCTTTCATCCTCTTTTCCAGTGCAGGGCGGGACGTTTCACCCTTCAGGTATCTTTCCACCATGAGCGAGGCCATGGGGGCGGCATATGAGGCGCCGAATCCTCCATTCTCCACATACGCGGCAATGGCAATCTTTGGATTGTCCATGGGCGCGAAGCAGATGAACACGGAATTGTCCGCTCCGCGGGGGTTCTGGGCGGTGCCCGTCTTACCGCATACGTCAAGCGAATCGATATGCGCGATAAATGCCGTTCCACCGGCTCCGGGGGCCGAATTCACGGCTCTCCACATGCCATTTATCACCTTGGGGAAATGCTCCTGGGACACCATGGTGTACTGTTTCTCCTTGAACCTGTCCTCAATGGTGACGCCGTCCGACTCCTTCACGATATGCGGAATATAGTAGTACCCCCTGTTGGCAATGGTGGCGCAGAGGTTGGCAAGGTGCATGGGCGTTGCCAGGATCTCTCCCTGGCCTATTGACAGGGAAATGACCGTGGTGGAATTCCATCGGCCTTTCCCGTAGGCTCTGTTATAGGTTTTGGACGATGGGATACTGCCGGACAGTTCCGCCGGGAAGTCGCTCCCCAGCTTGCGTCCGAAGCCGAAACTCATGACCATCTCCCTCCAGTGGTCCAGGCCGTCGGCGACGGAATCGTACTTCTTGTTGTCCAGGATGTTCTTCAGGACGTAGCAGTAGTACGCGTTGCAGCTCATCATTATGGATTCCTCCATATTCAGCGGGCTCTTGTGGCTGTGGCAGCCCAGTTTATGCCCCGCCCCGAAGTGATACCCCTGGTGGCACGGATACGTCATCTCCGGCCTCAGCACACCCTCTTCCAGGCCTATGAGCCCGTTCACCAGCTTGAACACCGATCCCGGAGGGTACGATGCCTGCACCGCCCTGTTGTACATGGGCTTGTACGGGTTTTTCGCAATCTCTCCGTAGTGCTTCCCAATATCGGCCAGCTGCTCCACGTCTATGCCGGGGGACGATACCAGGGCCAGGATTTCCCCGGTGGAAGGCTCTATGGCCACGATGGAACCCACCTTCCCCTGCATCAGTTCCTGTCCGTACTGCTGAAGGTCCGCGTCGATGGTTGTGACGATGTCCTTCCCCGGTATGGCCTCCTTGTCCTCCGCCCCGTCCATATAAGGCTGCTCAATCTGGTTGCGGGAGTTCCTCAGATAAATATGGTATCCCTTTTCTCCGCGAAGCTCCTTTTCCCTCGCCGCCTCTATGCCCGTCATACCCGCATAATCCCCGCTCCGGTACTCTCCCGGATGCTTGTCGATATAGTTCTGATTGACCTCGGAAACGTATCCCAGCAGGTTTCCGCCGGCGTTTATGGGATACTGGCGGATGCCGCGGACCTGTCCCCGGAAGCCCGGGAACTTGTATTTGACCTCATCGAACCTCATGTAGGTTTCCGCCGGGACCGTGCGCATCATGGTGACGGACTGGAAGCCTATGGAGCGCCTCCTCTTGTTGAAATCCGCCATCTTCTCCCTTATGAAATCCGGAGTCACGTCCAGTACGACGGCAAGCGCCAGCGTGTCGAACGCCTTCACTTCACGTGGGGTGACCATGATGTCATAAGCCACCTTGTTGCCCACTATGATACTCCCGTTGCGGTCATAGATGATGCCGCGCGTGGGGTAGATGGTTTCATAGACGGTGGAGTTGCGGTCCGCGTCTTCCTTGAAACTTGGATGCAGAATCTGCAGCGAGAATATCTTTCCCAGGAGCAGCAGCACCACCGCTCCCAGGCCTATGAGCAGAACTATATGCCTGTAATCCTGCTTCATTTATTTACGGGTGTCCGGAGCCAGGGAAGGCAGGCAGATGAGGGAAAGCATGGTGCCGGCGACGAAGGAAACGGCAAAGCGTGCGGCATCGAACCAGAAGGGATTGGAGGCGGCGCCGTCCGCCCATACGTACAGCAGGGTAAAGACCGCCTGTGCCAGCGCCGTGGCCAGCACCGTTTTCCACATGCCGTTGCGGCGGGGAGAGAAGTCTTCCTTCCTGGCGAACAGTTCGTTTCCGAAAACAAGGCTGATAATGGGATTCCTCAGGAAAGCGACCGGCACCAGTGCGAAAGCGTTGAGGCCGATGAGTCCTTCCGACAGATAGTCCCCAACAAGGCCGGTTACAAGGGCTATGAGCATGGCCCCGGTGGTGCCCACGCGGATGGAAATGCACAGAACCATGACCGGCAGGATTGACAGCATCACGTACGGTGAGATGTTGAAGAAGCTTGACAGCAGCAGCTGAGCCAGCAGAAGGAGCAGGTAGACCGCCCAGAATCCGGATTTCCTCATAGGCCGCCCTCCTCTATTTCCTGAAGTGATTTATTATGGACGACGCTCACGTACCGGATGCTCCTGAAATCCTGGAACAGGGATATCTGGATCTCGTTGGTGGCGCCGTTGACCATGCGGGATTCACCTGCAATGCCAAGCGGGATGTCCGCCGGGAACATGAGGGAGTGGCCGCTTGTGTAAACTGTGTCTCCTGGCTGGAACCTGTACTGGAGCGGAATCTCCTTCAGGACAGCCCTGTCAGAATGCCGTCCGTCCCATACAAGAGGCCCCACGGCTCCCTGCTCGCCGCCCAGGCGGGCGCTTATGGAGATGTCGCTGTTCAGGAATGAAAAAGCGAAGGAGTGATGAGCGCTTACCGCCTCCACGATGCCAACTACGCCGCAGGAAGTGATGACGCCGGACTTCTCCTTGACGCCGTCTTCGAATCCCCTGTTGAGGATGATGTAATTGTGCTGCCTGTTGCGGCTCAGGCGCACCGCCTCTGCCGATATGTAATCATATCCTCTGGAGGCGCCATGGTATTTCATGGTGTCTATGCTGGCCTCCCGGAACATGGCCCTGGTGTGCTCCAACTCTGCCCTGAGGGCGGCGTTCTCTTCCGCCAGGGCGCGGTTTGTCCCCCTTAGGGAGAAATACTCCGTTACGGACTGCACGCCTCCCCAGAACGTTCCCGAGATGGCGTGGGCGCTCTTTGCCACCCATGCCTTCTGGAGTTCCCCGTTCCTGGACATAAAATGCACACATGCGGCCTCCAAAGCTATGAAGACCGCAAGGTTTATGAGAGCGGGAATCCAGGAACGCCTTCTCATGGATTAACGCATGAGGAAGGAGTAATTGTCCGTATTCTTGAGGGCGATGCAGGTGCCGCGTGCCACGGCGCGGAGAGGGTCTTCAGCTACGTGGAACGGGATGTTCACCTTCTCTGAGAGACGCTTGTCCAGGCCCCTCAGGAGGGCGCCGCCGCCGCTGAGGAAGATACCGTTCTCCACAATGTCCGAGTACAGCTCCGGGGGAGTCTGCTCCAGGACCTGCTGGATTGCGGCTTCCAGGCGGGCGATGGACTTGTCCAGGCAGTGGGCTATCTCCTGGTAGGGGATGAGGGCCTCTACCGGGTGGCCTGTCATGAGGTTGGGGCCGCGTACGAGGAACGGCTCCGGCTCCACATCCAGCTGAGGGATAACGGAACCTACGGCGATCTTGATGCGTTCTGCCGTGGTTTCACCCACCTTGATGACGTGCTGCTGGCGGAGGTAGTTCTGGATATCTGCCGTGAAGACGTCACCGGCCACGCGGATGGACTCCTGCTGGACAATGCCGCCAAGCGATATGACTGCAATCTCCGTGGTGCCGCCTCCGATGTCCACAACCATGTTTCCCTTAGGCGCCTCTACGTCAAGGCCTATACCCAGGGCGGCTGCCATGGGCTCGTAGATAAGATAGACGTCGCGGCCTCCGGCGTGCTCCGAGGAGTCACGGACGGCCCTGATTTCCACTTCCGTGGAACCGGAAGGAATGCCGACCACAAGCTTGAGGTTGGGGGCGAAAAGGCTGCGGTGACGGGAATTCACCTGCTTGATGAACCCACGGATCATCATCTCCGCAGCGTTGAAGTCTGCGATGACGCCATCCCTCAGGGGGCGAACGGTCTTGATGCCGGGGTTGGTCTTTTCATGCATGAGCTTTGCCTTCTGGCCAAGGGCGATGCACTTTCCCGTCTGGTTGTCTATTGCTACGATCGAGGGCTCGTCAAGGGCAATCTGGTCGTTCTGGAAAATGACGGTGTTAGCCGTCCCCAGGTCCATAGCGAGCTCTTGGTTGAGGAAACGAAATGCCATTTTATATGGGTGCTAAAAGTCTGTTTTCAAATAACGTGTAAAATTACTAAAAAAATCTTATATTCGCCTAAAGTTTTTGCTATGGACAGGAAGAAATTCTTAGTAATTCCGGCGGGTGGTTCCGGCGTGCGCATGGGGGCGGATGTCCCCAAGCAGTTCCTGCTGCTTGACGGCAAGCCAATCCTTCGTCTCACAATAGAAAGATTCCTGGAAGCAGAGCCTGACGTACACGTTGTCACAGTACTCCCTGAAGCCCATATGGGTTGGTGGAGGCAGTACTGCGCAAAGGAAGGTTTCACCTGTCCGCAAAAGATGGTGGCGGGAGGGTTCACCCGTTTCCATTCAGTGAAAAACGCACTTCAGCACGTACCGGACGGCGCACTGGTTGCAGTGCACGACTCCGTCCGTCCGCTGGTAAGCGTTGAAAAGATAAGGGAGCTATTCGCAGCCGCGGAAAATGCCCCTGCGGTTATTCCGGCAACCCCCAGCACGGACACCCTGAAGACTGTGGCCAGGAATCAGGATGGTACGCCGGAGGTCACCGGAAGTGTGGACCGCAGCACCGTCTGGGGCGTCCAGACTCCCCAGATTTTCCACAGCGAAGTCCTCAAGAAGGCATATGAGAGAGGCTACGACACCTCGTTCACGGACGATGCCTCGGTGGTCAGCGCCGCCGGCATTCCCGTCATCTGCGTTGAAGGCGAGCGCACCAACATCAAGATAACCACGCCGGAGGACCTTGCCCTGGCGCAGGCAATCCTGTCCCTTAAATAAGTTCCAGGACCAGTTCCACGTCTCCGAAGCGCACCGGCACTCCGGAGTACTTTTCCACGTAGCCGCGGGTGAGGGTTCCGCGCCAGACAATATCGTCCCTTGTGCGTACGGGGAGATTGATTTCCACGCCGTACTTCTTGCTGTTGTAGACTACGCTGACGTCGCATTTCCAGTTGGAGGTGCTGCCGCCATCGTCCTCCGTGACAAGGAAGGCGCACTTGTCCAGGCCTTTCACCCATTCGGATATGAGTATGGCGTTGAAGGGGATTTCCTTCTCCATCTGGCCGCGTTTCACAACAATCATGAAATCCGTTATTGAGGGGTAGTAGAGCCTCATTTCCGCTTCCGTGGACGCGGAGAAATCTGCCACGGAGCCCATCTTCACGAAGTACTCGCTTGCGCCGGCGAACCAGCTGTCGTACTGGCGGAAAGACTTGAATGAGCGGAGGATCAGAGTCTTCATTTCCTGGACCTTAGAGGCGTGCGGACGCACTATGATGTCTCCGCCGCCCTGCCCCCAGGACGGGTCTTCCCTTCGCAGCATCTCAAGCGAGGTGAAAGAGGCGTCCGAGTTGGTGGAAATAACCCATACGGGGCGTTCCATGGCCATCTGCTCGTCCACCAGGACCTTTTCTCCGGAAAGGGTGTAGCCCGTTGAAACATCGTCCCCCGCGTTCCCCGGGTCGTAGGTAATCACGGGTTCCGCCTCGCCGTCCCAACTGTCCGCATACGGCCAGTAGATCTGGACGTCTGAGTTCTCCAGGGCCTCCAGCATGGCCTCTGACCCCGCCGTAGCCTTTGTGGAGAGTACGGCTTCACGGAGCAGGTCCCTCAGCGGCTTACTGTACTCTTTGGCCGCCTTTGTGTCCGGGCCGTCCCCAATGCCTGCTCCCGGCGATGAAAAGAGGTTTTCCATGAGGTATTCGTGGTCGTATCCGTTAATGGCCGATGCCGTGGCGGCATCGTACACCTCTTCCATCTGTTCCCCGCCTATTGGAACGCTTGAAAGGAGCTTCGCCACCTGCTCCAGGGTGAAATAACGAGAGGAGGCAAGAGCCTCCGGGGCGGGCTCCGCAGTATCTTTTCCGCACCCCGCCAACAGGGCGCAGAGAGCGCCCGCAAACAGCATTCTGCAATTCATTTTTCTTTCCCGGAATTAGAGCCCGGTTCCTTTGTGGCAAAGTTCCAAAGAAGTATCCGTTTCAGCAAAAATGAAACGTTTACTTTTAAAAAAAGGCCCCTGGCGTATGCCAAGGGCTGTTTTTGAACATCCGTTTCAAAGGAAACCTTCCACAAAAAACGGAAAATTCCGCAGTTTTTTATCTGGCGTAAAACACGAAACGGTTCTTGTCGTAGAAATCTTTCATGAGTTCCGCCTGTGAAAAGCCGGAATCTGCGAACAGAGTGCGGGTCTCCGGGCCAAGGACTTCGTTGATTTCCGTGAGGCCTTTGCCTTCCGGGGAAAGGAACCTTTCCGACCACCTTGCAACTGCGCGGTAGAACACCAGAGGGTCATCGTCACTCACGAAAAGGGCGCCGGCGGGTTCATAGTCCACGACGTTCCTCCGAAGCGTGGGCTTTTCGCTTTCCATAATATAAGGAGGGTTGGAAAGAACAAGGTCGAATTCCCCGTAGTTGAACTCCTGCTCCGTGTCCAGAATGTCCGCTGCGACAAAGGTTGGAGCCAGCGCTCCGGTAGCTTTCAGGGCCGATGAGAAATCCTGTCCCCTGGCCACGTCCAGGGCCGCTTCCGATATATCCACGCCCACCACTCTTGCGCCGGGAACGCCCAGGGCCAGGCTCCAGGCAATGTTGCCGCTGCCGGTGCAAAGGTCCAGGATGCGCACGGGCTCTGCAGACTTGCCGAAAGGAATGCGCATACGGCGTATGCGGTCTGCAATCTTTATGGCCTCACGCACCAGAAGTTCCGTCTCCGGCCTTGGGATAAGTACGTCAGAAGTTACCTTGAAAGTGCGTCCGCAGAACTCCATCTTGCCTATGACATACTGGATGGGCTCACCGCTCTGGAGGCGCAACATGGCCTCTGCAAGCGGCTGCACGCCCTTTTTGTCTATCTGGTACTGCGGGTCCACAATGTGGGTGTAGCTCTTAGTGCCTATGAGCTCTTCGCACAGCATGAGCACTATGCTGCGTGCCTCCGCCGTGGGGTAAAGGGGCTCAAGGGCGGTTACGCCCTGCTTGATAAAGTCCGAAAGGAGCATTGCCTATGCGTTCTCGATGATCTCTGAAAGGAACGATGTGATATCCATCCCCGCCGCGCGCACCATCTTGGGAACCAGCGATGCGTTGGTCATTCCGGGGATAATGTTCACTTCCAGGAAGTATATCCCGTCCGGGGCCGATATGTAGTCCATCCTCACCAGTCCCTTGCATCCCAGATGCTTGTAGATGCGTTTTGAGATGTCCTGGATCTTGTCCCTGAGGGCGTCTGGAATCTCTGCGGGGCAGACCTCGTCCGACAGGCCGTTGTATTTTGCATCGTAGTCGAACCAGCCGGTCTTGGAGATAATCTCTATGACGGGAAGGGCTTTCACTTCCTTGCCGTTGAAATACACGGCGCAGGTGAGTTCGTGCTCGCAGTTGATGGCCGATTCCACGATTACTGTGCTTCCTTCCGCGAAGGCGAAACGTATGGCGGCGGGAAGGTCATCGGCCTTTTCAACCTTGGTGATACCGAAGCTGGAGCCTCCGTCAGTGGGTTTCACGAAAAGCGGCAGGCCAAGCTTCTCCACAGCCTTCTTGCTGAAGGCTTCCACATCGTCACCCTCGCGTACAAAGGCGTCCGGGGCCAGTTTTACATAGTCCGCGTCCCGGAGATAGCTCTTGCAGGAGTACTTGTCAAATGCCACAGTGGTGACGAAGGCGCTGCAGGTGGAGTGGGGAATGCCAAGCATCTCCAGGTAGCCCTGCAGGAGACCAGTCTCACCGGGAACTCCGTGCTGCATGATGTATGCGAAGTCGAACTTCACTTTCTCTCCAAGGACCATTACGGAGAAGTCCGTCTTGTCCACCTGGGGCTGTGCGCCTTCCGGGAAGGGGACGCGCATGGAATTAGCCTTGCGCATGGCAACCAGTTTCCAGTCCCCGAAACGGGCGAAAATCTCATAGACGTCGTACTTGAACTCGTCTATGCGGGAGGCGGTGAACTCTCCGCTGCGGCAAGCCACTTCCCACTCTGAGGAGTCGCTTCCGTAAATAACTGCAATGGAACGATACTTAGCCATTATTCGAAGTAGTAATTTTCAAGGTCTGATTTTTCCGGAGGGGTGTCTTCCTCCACGCTGCCGCACGGGGTGCCGGCAAGGTTGTCCGGGAATACGTCTTCCTCAGATATGCCCAGGGTGCCGTCAGCCAGCACTTTCTTCATCCACAGGGCCCAGATGGGGAGCGCCATGTTGGCGCCCTGGCCCAGGCTGTTGTTTGCAAAGTGAACGTAGCGGTCTTCCGCGCCAACCCATATGCCGGCGGTAATTCTGGGAGTATAGCCGATGAACCAGCCGTCTGAGTTGTCGTTGGTGGTGCCGGTCTTACCCGCAATCTGGCCCTTGAGGCCGTATCTGAGCCTCAGGCGAATGCCGGTTCCGGAATCCACCACGGAGCGCATCATGCGGACCATGTTGCCCGTAGCCCTCTGTGAGAGCACTTCTTTCTTGCGGTCGCTGAAGGAACCGAGGACGTTGCCTTCGCTGTCCTCAATGCGCGTTACAAACAACGGATAGGTGTAAACGCCTCCTGAAGGGAAGGTGTTGTATGCCGTTACCATGTCATACACGCAGAGGTCCGCGGCTCCCACGCACAGCGAGACCACCGGGTCTATGAATCCGCCTATTCCCATCTTCCTCATCATGGACACCATGGCTTCCGGTCCCAGCTGCTTCATAAGATATGCAGAAACTGAGTTGGAGCTCTGTGCAAGGCCCCAGGTGAGGTCTACTACGGTGTCGTCCGCGTGCGGATCCTGCGGAGACCAGGTGTCACCGTCACGGTTGATAACAATCACGACGGGAGAGTTGAGCACCTTGTCACACGGGGTCATGCCGGATTCCATGGCCTGGGTGTAGATGAAAGGCTTAATTGTGGAACCGACCTGGCGGCGGCCCTGGCGGACGTTGTCGTACTTGAAGTAGCGGTAGTCCGGGCCGCCCACATATGCCTTCACGTGGCCTGTGCCGGGCTCTATTGCCATGAACGCCGCCCTGAAGAAGGATTTGTAGTAGCGGATGGAATCGTCCGGAGTCATGAGGGTGTCGATGTATCCGGGTTTCTCCCAGGAGAACACTCTCATCTGTACTTTTTCCTTGAAGGAGGCGGCAATCTCCGCGTCCGTGTGGCCGGAGGCTTTCATCATGCGGGTGCGGTCGCTCCAGCGGCGGGCCTGCTTGAGAGTGGTCTCGATGACGCTCTTTTCCGTTTCTGCCAGGAAAGGAGGGTTGCGCCTGTACTTGAGCTCCTTGAAGAAGGCCTTCTGGAGGTCTTTCCCAAGGTGCTCCGCAATGGCCTCTTCCGCATAGCGCTGCATCTTTATATTAATTGTGGTATAGATGCGGAGGCCGTCGCGGTCAAGGTCGTACGGGGTGCCGTCGCTCTTGGAGTTCTTGTTGAGCCAGCCGTAGAGGGGATCGTCCGCCCAGAGGAGGGAGTCCACCTGATAGTCTTCCTGGGTGTAATAGCTGGACCGTTTGGGCTTCTGGGCGCTCATGGTGCGGCGGAGCATGTCCCTGAAATAGGGGCCTGTGCCGGTTGTGCGGTCCCCGTGGCGGGTATGCAGGACGATTGGCAGGGTCTGCAGCGAATCGCATTCCCTCCGGGTGAGGTAGTGCATCTCCTCCATCCTGGACAGCACCAGGTTGCGGCGCTTGAGGGCGTGTTCCGGATTGATGGCCGGGTTATAACGCGTGGGCTTGTTCACCATTCCCACCAGCACGGCGCTTTCCTCCGGCTGCAGCTCAGACGGATGCTTCCCGAAGAACTGGTTTGAGGCCGATGATATCCCGTAGGAGTTGGACCCGAAGAAGATGGCGTTGAGGTACATGTCCACAATCTCTTCCTTTGTGTAGTTCCTCTCCAGTTTCACAGCCGTTATCCACTCCTTAAGCTTTATCCATACAAGGCCAATCTTGCCTACGCCTTCCCTTCGCGGATACAGCGTCTTTGCAAGCTGCTGGGTTATTGTGGAACCGCCGCCCTGGGACGAATCCCTGGACAGGAGGGTCTTGAAAAGCACGCGGGCGAGGGACTGGAAGTCCACTCCGGAGTGCTTGTAGAAGCGTTTATCCTCCGTAGCGACGGCCGCCTGGACCAGCGACGGAGCAAGCTCCTCATAGCTGACGAAGGTGCGGTTCTCTATATGATAAGTGGTAAGAATCTCCCCTTCTTCCGCAATGACCTGGGTGGCCAGTTTGGAATCCGGGTTCTCCAGTTCCTCTATGGACGGGATGTCCGCGAAAGCCCAGACTATGGCCAGCAGGGCGAACACCCCGATCACGGGTGCGACCACCAGTATCCAGAACCAGAGTATTATTCTTTTCTTAGTTTTGTCTGTCATGCCAAAAAAATTTTGATCCGGCACAAGACCTTAGGTCTTGCTGAAAAACCAGTTTACAAAAGTAATCAGAAAATTTGGAAAATTGCCCCGATTCTGCTTTACTTTGCAAAAATTATTGAGGCCGCGAGGCCAAAAAAGGTAAAAGATTATGGAGGGAAAACAACTGGTAATAGTGGAGTCTCCGGAAAAAGCCAAGACCATTCAGCGGTTTCTGGGCGGAGATTTTCTGGTAAAGGCATCGGTAGGACATATTCGTGACCTGGAAGAGCACAGCCTCAGCGTTGACGTTGAGAACGGCTTCGTTCCCACCTATGTCATTCCTGCCGGCAAGCAGAAGGTCGTGCACGAGCTCAAAAAGCTGGCCGATTCCGCTCCCGTGGTATGGCTCGCCTCCGATGAAGACCGCGAAGGAGAGGCCATCTCCTGGCACCTTCGCGAGACCCTGGGAATCGCCCCGGAAAAGATTCACCGCATTGCTTTCCACGAAATCACCAAGAACGCCATCCTTGAGGCCATCCAGAACCCCAGGGACATAGATATGAATATGGTAGGCGCCCAGCAGGCCCGCCGCGTCATGGACCGTCTGGTAGGCTTTGAACTGTCTCCCATCCTCTGGAAAAAGATTCAGCCCAAACTCTCCGCCGGCCGTGTCCAGAGCGTCACCCTACGTCTCATAGTGGACAGGGAAAAGGAAATCATGGCCTTCAGGCCTGAGCCCTTCTACCGTATAGAGGCCGATTTCCGTCCCGCCGGCATAGGCACCACCGTCCGGGCCACCCTGGACACCAGGTTCGATACCCTTGACGATGCCCGCCGCTTCCTGGAAGACTCCATCGGCGCAAAATATACCATCGAGTCCGTGGAGAAGAAGGAAGGCGTGCGCTATCCGGCCCCGCCCTTCACCACTTCCACCCTGCAGCAGGAGGCTTCACGCAAGCTCCGCTTCCCGGTTTCCACCACCATGCGCGTAGCCCAAGCCCTGTACGAGAGAGGTCTCATTACCTACATGCGTACGGACTCCACCAACCTTTCCGGCCTTGCCATCGGTGCTGCAAAGCAGTTCATCGTTGAGAACTACGGTCCCCAGTACCACCACGCCCGTCAGTATAAAACCAGGTCAAAGGGCGCCCAGGAGGCACATGAGGCCATCCGTCCCACCTTCATCGGCAACACCACTGTGGAGGGAAACGTCCAGGAAAAGAAGCTGTACGAACTCATCTGGAAACGTACCGTCGCCTCCCAGATGGAAGAGAGCCGCGTCATGAACACCAGCCTCCGCATAGGCCTGGACCGCAGGGAGGAAAAGTACGGCGTCCAGTCCGTGGAAATCCTCTTCGACGGTTTTATGAAAGTCTACCTCGAGGGCAGGGATGATGATTCCGCCTCCCAGGAAGACATCATTCTCCCGGACTTTCCGGAAGGAACCGTGATGCACGCTCAGGAAGTGAACGCCGTGTGCAAGTACACTCAGCCGCCACAGCGCTACAGCGAGGCCACCCTGGTGAAGAAGATGGAGGAACTTGGCATAGGCCGTCCGTCCACTTACGCCGCTACAGTGAGCACGCTCACCCAGGCGCGCGGATATGCCGCTAAGGGAGACAAGTCCGGCACTTCATACAAGGTGACTAACCTTACCCTTACGGGAAGCAGCATAAAGACATCGTCCAAGACAGAGGTCGTGGGAGCGGAAAAGGGAAAGCTTCTGCCGCAGGAACTTGGCCTTGTGGTCACGGACTATCTGGTGGGCAACTTCACTGATATCCTTGAATATGGTTTCACCGCCGCAGTTGAGGAAGACTTTGACAAGGTGGCGGAGGGAAAGATGCCCTGGAACAAGGCCATCGAGGTGTTCTACACGCCATTCCACGCCCATGTGAACGAGGTCCTGGCAGACCGCACCTACAGCAAGATTACCCGCGAGATAGGCATTGCTCCGGACGGGGAGAAGGTTATCGCCGCATTCGGAAAATTCGGCGCATATGTGCAGAAGGGAGAAGGTGAAAACCGCCAGAGCGCATCCCTTGGT
Source organism: Bacteroidales bacterium (assembly GCA_024694675.1). Lineage (GTDB taxonomy): Bacteria > Bacteroidota > Bacteroidia > Bacteroidales > UBA932 > Cryptobacteroides. The sequence goes on from JAILJO010000022.1 coordinate 22,670, forward strand.
AAGGACCAGCTCATAGAGACTCTCACCCTTGCCGATGCCCTCCGCCTCCTGGAACTTCCCCGCAGGGTGGGAACCCTTGACGGCGTTGATATCATTGCCACCAAGGGCAAATTCGGACCATATCTCAAATACGGTGATAAAAATGTGAAACTTCCCCGCGGTGCGGATCCCCTCAAGATAACCGTGGAGGAATGTGCCGCGATTATACGTGAATCGGCCACACAAGCTCCTGAACAGACGGTGATTGCGGAGTTCGGTGATATCCGTATTATCAATGGCCGTTACGGACCCTATATCAAGCAGGGAGATTCCAATTTCAAGATACCCCGCGGCACCGATGCCAAAGCCCTTTCAGAGGCGGATTGCAAGGCTATAATAGCTAATAGTCAGCCAACTGGAAAATTCCACAGGGGTAGGAAATAATAAAATAAATTATTATTTTTGCAGCCGTATTGCTTTAAAACTGTAAGCACATGGCCACTTATCACATTGATGAAATAGACCAGAAGATACTCTCTTTCCTGGTAAAGAACGCCCGCATGCCCTTCTTGGAAATAGCCCGCGAATGCGGTGTTTCCGGTGCAGCTATACATCAGAGGATCAAAAGGTTGGAATCCAACGGCGTCATAGCCGGTTCCCGCCTTCTGGTGAAGCCCCAGGCCCTTGGACTCAACGTCTGCGCGTTCGTGAGCATCTCCCTGTCGGAATCTACCAAATATCCGGAGGTGATTGCAAATCTTAAGAAGATTCCGGAGATAGTGGAATGCCACTTCATCACCGGCCGTTACGCCATCCTGGCCAAGCTCTTCTGCCTGGATAACGACCACCTCATGGAGGTCCTCCTCAACACCATCCAGAAGATTCCTTACATCCAGTCCACAGACACCATGATCTCCCTGGACCAGCCCATCGAGCGCCAGGTCTGGGTCAAGGAATTCAAGAACACATCCTACAGCGGCAGGTAGTCCGGTGATGCTAAACTGCCGTTACGGTCATTTCACAGGATAAGCAGTGAAAGTCAAGGCGGAGGCGCCGGCCGTTGTTGATGAGGAACAGGGGGTCCGGTGCCATGCCCGTTTTCTGTTTTGGACACAGGCCAAGCTGGTGGCGGACACAGTAGCGGGAGCGCATGAGTTCCGCGCCGGGGCGGTGGGTGAGTTCGTAGGCCGCTTCCATGCTTTCTGCTCCGCGGGAAGAGTAGATGGCGCGGTCTGCAGAATTGGCGATATTGGTTTTGTACGATAAGTCTTCAGGCCCCATCACAGATGTGTAAGGAACCGTTTTCCTAAGTGGAACGGCATTGACGGGGCTTGCTTCAAGCTGTTCTGCGAGAGCCCTTCTGAGACCGTTGAGGAAGGCGGCGGACAGCATGGGAACATCTCCTGAAACTGTCAGATTTGATACAGTGAACCTGTATATGCCGCTTCGTTTTCCAAGCTGCTCACGGACTGCCTGAATGGCTCTGTCCCTGTTTCTGGCAACGTCTTTTGAGCCGCAGTCGGAGATGAGCGCTTCCATGCGGCCATCCTCCGTATTGGCATAAAGAGACAGCAAGCCGTCCGTGATGTCCACATCCAGCCTGACGTCTATCTCCCTTGCTGGCAGAGATGCCTCTATGGAGTGTTCAAATGCCGCACTGAGATTGCGGTACAGCTTTACCCCCGGCGTCAGTCCGTCAACCTTCTTGCAGCGCACGGTGTATCCCTCACAGACATCGGCCCTGAAACCGCCGCCGTCAAATGTGAAACCGTCGCCGTTGGAGAGTCTGACTGAGGAACTGGCAGGCTCAAGCACAAAGCCGTCTCTGATGAGGCGCAGGACCCTGCCCACATACTCCCCGCCACCTTCCGCCGCCCAGTTGCCGCGCCGGCCGTCAAGGTATAGCTCCGTATATCCGCGGTTGAAAGTCTTGTCCAAATCTGGCTTAAAACCACCACGGACGTGTCCGAATGAACTTCTGCAGTACTTGTCCGGATGTGCCGTGACAAGTGCATCAAGGGCATCAGAATATGCCCTGACAACGTTCCTTACATAGCTCTCGCCCTTAAGGCGGCCTTCTATCTTGAATGAGGATACTCCTGCTTCGGCCAGTTCCTCAAGGCGCTTGATAAGATTGTAATCTTTAAGTGAGAGTATGGCCTTGTTACGTGCTATGACTTTTCCGGAAGCATCTTCAAGATCATACAGGCTGCGGCAGGCCTGGGCGCATTCCCCGCGGTTTGCGCTGCGGCCGGTAAGATACTCTGAAAGGTAGCACTGGCCACTGTAGCATACGCAGAGGGCACCGTGTACAAAGAACTCTATCTCTGCATCCACGGCCTGCGAGATGGCCCTGATGGTCTCAAGGCTCATCTGCCTTTCAAGCACTATGCGTCCGTAACCAAGGCTCTCCACAAAGCGGGCCTTCTCCGGAGTACGGATTGCACACTGCGTGGAAGCGTGAAGTGCCATTCCAAGGCCTTCTGCCATGGAAATCACGGCAGGGTCCTGGACAATGAGGGCGTCTACCCCGGCGGAAGCAAGGTCCTTCACAAGCTTCTGAACCTGGGGAAGTTCCTCTTCATATATTATTGTGTTGACGGTAGCGTAAATCCTTACGCCAAAGCGGTGGGCGTAGTCGCATAGCCGCCTGATATCCTCGATGGAATTGGAAGCTGCCGCACGGGCGCCGAATCCGGGACCGGCGATATAAACGGCATCGGCACCGCAGTCAACCGCTGCGATGCCGACATCAACTGTCTTTGCGGGGGCAAGAAGTTCCAGCGTTTTCAAGCCTTACAGAGTCTTGAGCTGGGCTTCTGCCATGGCGGCGTGCTTGGTGCCGGCCAGCTTCTTGTAATACTCCTTGGCGGTAGCCTTGTCACCAGCCTTCTGGGCGGTGGCGGCTATGGTAAGGATAATGTCTGCGGAATCCTTTGCGTTGGGCTCAATCTCCAGATACTTCTTGTAGGCCTCGATGGCATTTGCGCTCTTGCCGCTCTTGGTGTAGATGTTGGCGATGAGCTTGTATGCGTTGGCGGTCTCAAGGTACTTGTTGGACTCCTGGAAGGCGGCGATTGCGTCGTCGTTCTTGCCGGCCTTCATGGCAGCCTGGCCCTTCTTGAGGAAGCAGTTGGAAAGGAGTTTTCCGGTCTTTGCTTCCTGACCGAACTCGCTGGCCTTGAGGAAAGCGTCGATTGCGCCGTCAAGGTTTCCGGTCTGCATGGTGGCCTGACCAAGGAGAAGGTATGCCTGGCCGTCCTCAGGGTTGAGTTCGACCACCTTCTGGAAGGCGGGGATTGCGTTTGCAAAGTCCTTTGCCTTGATGAGGCTGGAGCCTTTGCGCATGAAAACGTTGGGAACAAGGCCGGCGGCTTCAGCTGCCACTTCCTCTGCTCCATATTCTTTTGCTACGGCTTCTGCCTTGGCAAGGGTTTCTACTGCGGTGTCATACTCTGCGCCGTTGATCTGTTCCTTGGCGATGGAGAGAATGGTGCTGGGGATGATTTCCTTACACTTGGTTACCATTTCAGCTGCTTCTGCTTCCTCGCAGGCCTGGAACTGGGCGAGAGCGCTCATGAAAGAGTTCAGAGCTTCTGTCTTGTTGGACTCGAGGGCTGTTGCTCCGGCGTTGAAAGCTTCGATACCGGCGTTGTAGTCCTGTGCGGATGCCATAACTGCGGCAAGGGCGAGTGTTCCGATGGCTGCAAATAATCTTTTCATCTCTTCTATAAGTTTTATTCGTTAGATATTCTGGCTCACAAATTGCAAAAATAGCAAATAATGTTGTATTTTTGCAGCGCGTCCATGACAAATTTTGCGAAATATGTCCTTTTTGCGCTGGCCGTGCTGGCTAGTTCAATAACCGTGCCAGCGGCAGACCTTCCAACCCTGCCGGTGGATAAACGTATTATCCGCGGAACTCTCGGATGCGGCGCAACTTACTACATGGTTACCAATCCCACGGAGAAGGGCTATGCGGACATAGCCGTGATTCGAAGGGAGGAAGCCCCGTCACAGGATGCCGTTGCAACCCTGAAGGCTGATTTCTTCTCCAGGATGGCCATCGCCCCGCGTCAGGAGGGATACCTGTCGGACAACGATGGTTCATCGGTCTTCCGTTATGAGAAAGTAGCCACGGGGAATACCGAGGTGCTTGATTCCACGCTTCTGTACACATTCGGGCAGATGGCGCTTTCACGCAGTGAGCAGGCCATAATTGTCTGTGGAGACATAGACCCGGTGGAACTGAAGAAGAAGATGGACATTTTCTCCATGCTGGTTCCGAGGATCCTGGTGAAGGAGGCGCATGCCCCCGACTATGTCTGGGAGCCGTCTCCTGCACCCTACGTCGTTGTGGACACGGTTCCGGGAAAGGACGATGTGGAGATAAGCGTCACTTATTCATCGGCCCGTATTCCCCAGGCGCTTATGAATACGCCGCAGACGCTGGCTACCAATATCCTTGCACGGGAGTACCAGACCATACTGGGACACAGGCTGGAGCGTAACCTCAGGGACGCCGGCATTCCTTACGGAGAGATCAAGTTCTCATCGCTCAGGAGCTGGGAAAGCGGCGGGGATGAGCGCTACGGAGTTGCTGTCACCACCTCTGAGGAGTTCATGGACGCCGCCATGAGAACCATGTCCTCCACCATCGGTGAGCTGGATTCTTTCGGCGCCAGCCTTACGGAGTTCTCGGATGCCAAGCGTATCCTGAGGCCGTTTTACCTCCGCGGCGCGGCCAGGATGCCTTCCAATGCGGAAGACGTTGACCGCTGCATTGCGCACTTCCTCTACGGAGCTCCACTGAGCTCCTTCACGGAGGAGTCCAACCTTTTTGCCAGGAGGAATGTGCCGGACAGTGTCCAGAGGCGGCATTTCAACCTGTTTGCATCGGCCCTGGCGGAACAGCTCACCAACCTGAGCCTGAAGTATATCATGGGCGCGGACTCCCTGGACAAGGACGAGGCCCTGTTCTACTATAACCTGGCGTATCTGTACGGGTCCATCGCATCGTCCGGGAAGGACTATTCCTGGCACTCCGGGGATTCCCTGGGGATGGAACGTATCGTCCCTAAATCCCGTATCAAGAGCGAGAAGCTGGAACCCGTCACCGGAGGCAAGCTCTGGACCTTCTCCAACGGCATGAGAGTGGCCTACAAGCAGATTCCCGGCAGTGGGATGTTCTCCTGGTCCCTGGTCCTTAACGGCGGCCTTTCCTCCATCCAGGACCTTCTTCCCGGGGAAGGCGGTTACATCGGCGATATGTTTTATCTGTACGATGCCGGTGGCCTCTCCTGCCACGCTTTCCAGGACATAATGGCATCGTCCGGATTAAGTATGGTGCCTGACGTGGGAGTTTTCTGCATGAGCCTAAGCGGCGACGCCCCTTCCGGAAAACTGGCCTTCCTGCTGAAGTGTCTTGGTGCCCTTGCCAACGACCGCAACTTCAACTGGGGTGCCTTCGAGGCGTATTCCCACAGCCGGAAGCTAAGTTCCATCCCCACGGAAGAGAGCCTTTCCCTCATAATGGACGCCGGTTTCCCGTATGAGTCCGCAAAGAGAGCCGGAGTCCTCACCCCCGAGACCGCCCGTAAGGCCGATAAATACTATCAGATCCGCTTCGCCCGCATGAACGACGGCATCCTGCTCCTGTCCGGAGACCTGGAGGAGGGTGTGGTGAAAAAGCTGCTCCAGATGCATCTGGGAGGCTTTGACACGGACCGCGGCACGCTTTACAGGCCGCAGGTGGATTTCAGGCCCACTGTAGGTACCCGCACAATGGAAGGCCGTGGCCCCAAGGGCCTTTATATACTGATGGATACGGAGTATTCCGTCACGGCCCAGAGCTATTACATGGGAGATATAGCCGCAGAGGCGCTCCGCAGTTCCCTTGTCCGCCACCTGGCGCCGTATGGTTATTACGTGGACGTCCAGGCATCGCTCATGGTGCTGCCGCAGGAGCGTTTCCGCTTCTACATTTCCTGTCTGCCGGCAAGTCCGGAGGGCCTCCCGGAGGGGACCGTCCAGGACCCGGAAAGGGCCATCACCGCCGTGAGGGCGGCTGTCCGGGAAGTGAGTTCAAAGGCTGTGTCGGCGGCGGATCTCAAGACCTGGAAGGCATCGTTCATGGACAATACCAGGGCTTTCATGGCATCTCCCGAAGGGGCCGTGAACGCAATGGAAGCCCGCTACGCCTTTGGAAAGGATATCTCAAAGTATCAGGACAGCATCAATTCCATTACGCCGGAAAACATAAAGAGTCTTCTGAAGGCGCTTGCCTCCGGCGGCCGCATCGAGTTCATTGCCGATGAGCAGTAAAGATTTCGGTACCATAATAGAAATAGGCGACATCCTTGTCTCTGAAGATGTGGTCACGGAGTTCTTTGCCTGTGATTACCCCGTCTGCAAGGGCTGCTGCTGCATCATAGGGGACAGCGGCGCCCCTCTCAAGGAAGAGGAACTGGAGCCGCTGGAGGCTGCTTACGACGTGTTTTCTCCTCTTATGAGTGAGGCCGGACGCGTGGCAGTTGACGCTAAAGGCTTCTTCGAAACAGACAGGGAAGGGGACATTGTGACGCCCGTTGTTCCGGGAAGGGAAGAATGTGCCTATTGCCGGATAGACAAGGACGGGAACTGCACCTGCGCCATTGAAACGCAGTACCTGAAAGGGCTCTGCAGTTTCCGGAAGCCCGTTTCCTGCAGCCTGTATCCCATCCGCGTGGTGGACCTTGGCGGCGGAAGGCTGGGCCTTAACCTTCACCGCTGGCACATCTGCAGGGACGCCTATGAAAAAGGGCGCCGCGAAGGAATCCATGTATACGAATTCCTCCGCGGGCCTCTTACAGATGCCTTTGGGGCCGATTTTTACTCAGCGCTTGCAGAGGCTGCCAAGATCTTGAGGGCCTCCTCGTAGTCGCTTTCGTTAACCTTCACTTCAATCTCCCTTACATAGCCCAGGGAAGGGTACGATGAATCCGCGCCGAACACGCCGGCGGGGATGCCGTGGTCTCCAAGAAGGGCGGCGCAGATGTCTGCCTGGAACTTCTCGTTGAACGTTGCCACGGTCTTGAATTCCTGTTTATCACTCATAGCTGTTGATATTACGGTCTATTGACATTACCACGCGGGCGAGGTCTCTCATGAGGCCTTCTGCCTGGAAGCCGCCCAGCTGTGGTGTGATGGTAATGGTGTCTTCCCAGAGGCGCGCTATGCGGGCAACCGGGGAAGCGAGGTGGTAGCGGAGTTCTCCTTCCGGGGACTCGCTTTCAAGGACATAGCCCCTCTGCTGCATGGCCTTGTCTATGCCGTCGCGGTGTTCTGCAGGCTCACCTTTGGCCCTGATGTTTCGCTTTCCATAGCCCATGAAGGGATATGCGAAGCTCACCACGAAGAACACTCCTGCAATGTATCCTATGGACTTCCAGCCCTCCCTGAACGCCACGTTGACGTCCTTGGAGACCAGTCCTGCAAGCATGAGGGCTCCTATGATTACGGTGAAGATGACCGTAACCTGGATAAAGTATTTGATAGCTCTGCGGATATGCTTCATACCAGTTCTCTTATTATTTCATCGGACACGAAGAAGTGGTCTTCAGGGATGCGGAAGCGGCGGCCTTCCTTCACCAGGGCGCGCTCTCCAAGGAGGGAGTCTATGGTGGCGCCGCTGCAGTTGCTGCGGAGGAATTCCTCGTCTATGCCGCGGGATGTGCGGAGGGCCAGCATGAGGGTTTCAATCTTTTCGTCCTCTACGCTCAGGGCCTCGTCCGTGTGGGTGTAGCCTTCAATCTCAGAGCTGTTCCATCCGCGGCCGCGGCCGGTGAAGGAATGGGCGGCGGGGCCGAAGCCCACGTAGGGCTTCCTTTGCCAGTAACCTCCGTTGTGGACGGCCTCGAAGCCGGGTTTTGCGAAGTTTGAAATCTCGTAATGGTTGTAGCCGGCAGCGGCTGCTTTGCGGCAGAGAGTGTAGTACTGGCGCCAGCACTGCTCGTCCGTGGCTTCCACGTAGTCTCCGGTTTCCAGCATGTGGGTGAGGGCGTTGTCTCCCTCTATGGTGAGCTGGTAGCATGAGATGTGGTTCACGCCAAGGGCCAGGGCCTCGTCAATAGTAGCTTCCCAGGTGCTGTCACTGAGGTTGGAAAGGCCGAAGATAAGGTCTATGCTGAGGTTCTGGATACCGGCCTCGCGGACTATCCTTATGGCTTCGCGGGCCCTTTCCGCATTGTGGCGGCGGTTCATCCAGCGGAGGAGGTCATCGTCAAAGGACTGGACGCCCATGCTTATTCTGTCCACGCCAAGGGTCATGAGGCTCCTGACGTATGAGACGCCTTTCTGGACGATGTCTTCCGGGTTCACTTCCATAGTGAACTCCGCCCAGGGGCCGCCGTGGCCGCATTCCGCCAGGGTAAGGAGGATTTTGGTAAGGGCGGGAAGGGGTAGGAGCGACGGGGTGCCGCCGCCGAAGTACAGCGTGGGAAGCGATGGGTCTATTTCCTTTGCACGTTCCCGGATTTCAGCACAGACGGCCTCTGTGTATTTGTTCACAAGGCCGTCTGTGGCGATCTCCGAATAGAAGTCGCAGTAAGTGCAGAAACTCCTGCAGAAGGGTACGTGGATGTAAATCATCGGAGCATGCACTCCGCGCCTCCGAGGAGGCTCTTCTCCGTGTACACCTCAAGGGTGTAGATGCCCTTTACGAACTCTCCGGTGTCGTTGATGTAGATGGAGAGGTCTACCTCGTTGCCTTCGTAGTCCACTTCACGGGAGGCCGTGGCCTGGAAGGTCTGGCCTGCGCAGGTGAATTCAGTGGACTCGTTGTTCATGAGGAGGATGCCTTCAGGGTCCTTTACGCGGACATACACGCGGACGGGGCCGCGGTCTGCCAGGGAGTTCTCCACCAGCGAAAGGTTGGCCAGCATGTAACGTACGCGGCTGTGGCGGTCTCCGGGTTTGTCATTGTTGTACATAGCCTGGAGGCTGATTCCGCGGGCCTTGAGAATCTTGCCGGTGCTCACCTTGGAGGAGAGCTCGCTCACCTGTGCGGTGAGTTCCTCGTTCCTCTGGCGGCTTTCTGCGGCTTCCCTGCGGGCTGCCGCGGCGTCTGCCGTGAGCTTCTTGTTCAGGGTGTTCAGGGAGTCTATCTGGACTATATAGCCCTTCATGATGGTACGGAGGGTACCAAGCTCTTTCTCATACTGGCGGATCTTGGCGCGGTTGGTGGCCTCAGTCTTTGACAGTTTGTCAATGAGGAGGGCAACCTGCTCACGGGAAGTATCCAGCTGGTGGTTGATGGACTCGTAGTCTGAGCTGAGGGATGCGAAATCGCTCTGGAGATCTGTCATTTGCTGAGCCAGTTCAGCCTTTTCGCTTTCAAGCTGGTTTACGAGGTTGTTTCTCTGGTAAAGCATGTAGCCCAGCACTCCTGCAAGGGCCAGTGCAATCACTATAAGTATCCAAAGGGTGGTCTTGAGACCGCCGTTGGCTTTGCGTTCGCGCTCTTCGCGCTCAATTCTCTCGAGGGGATCTTCTGCCATGATAGTAGATGTTTTTAATTAATGCAAATATAGCTATATTTGTCAAAACTAATGCCATGAATGCTGTTATTTGTGAAAGATTGGAAGCCGTCCGCTCCATGATGAGGGAAAATGGCTGGGATATCCTGATAATTACGGGAAGCGATCCCCATTTCAGCGAGTATCCCGCCACCCGCTGGTCCCAGGTACGTTTCCTCACCGGTTTCACCGGGGAGGCGGGGGACGTGGTGGTGACGGCGGACCACGCCGGCCTCTGGACGGACACCAGGTATTTCATCCAGGCCAGGACTCAGCTGGAAGGCACCGGAGTGGTTCTTCACAAGATGAGGGTGCCGGAGCAGGTGCCCATCCCGCAGTGGATAGCGTCCCTAGGCATGGACAGCCCGGTAATAGCCGTTGACGGCCTTTGCCAGAGTGTGGCAGGAGTGCAGGATCTGCAGGATGCCGTTCCTGGAGCGGTCATAGTCCCGGTGGCCGATATCCTTTCGCCGCTTTGGCCGGGAAGGCCGGAGGTGCCGTCGTCGCCGGTGATAACCCTGGGGGAAGACATCGTGGGGGAAAGCCGCGAGGTCAAGCTCCGGGCGCTCCGCAAATGGCTGGTCCTTCGCGGGGCGGATGCCATTTTCATAGGGTCCCTGGACCAGATTGCATGGCTTCTGAACGTGCGTGGAAGCGACGTGGAGTACAACCCCGTGGTCATTTCCTACCTCCTTGTGACCATGGACGATGCCTTCTGGTTCGTCCGCAAGGACCCGTACGCAGACCTGGATTCGGAGACGGAAGACTCCTTCGCGGAACTGGCGGCTGACGGCGTCCAGGTGAGGGATTATGACGATGCGGCCTTTTCGCTGTCGTCCCTGAAGGCGGACGGGGTGGACAGGATTTGCGTGGATCCGGCGCAGCTTAGCCTGTCGCTCCGGGAGGCCATCGACCAGGGGGATTCGCTGCCGCAGGTGGAGTACGCCGCATCTCCGGTACCGCTCATGAAGGCGGTGAAAAATGCCACTGAGATAGACGGGATGCGGGAGGCGCACGTTGAGGACGGCATCGTGATGGAGAAGTTCCTCTTCTGGCTTTCCTCGCACGCCGGACAGGTGGACGAGTGGCAGGCGGCGCAGTATCTTGGCTCTCTGCGCGCTGCCGTTCCGGGATACAGGGGGGACAGTTTTGAGACAATATCGGCCTACGGACCGGGGGCGGCGCTGCCGCATTACGTTACGCCCCGGGAGGGTTCCGCCCTTCTGGAACCGCACGGACTTTACCTTGTGGATTCCGGCGGCCAGTACGTTTTTGGTACCACGGACATTACGCGGACGGTGCCTCTGGGGCCCTGTACGCCGCTGGAGGTTGAGGACTATACTTTAGTACTTAAAGGACACATAGGCCTTGCCATGGCACTTTTCCCGCGCGGAACGGCGGGATGCCAGATAGACGCCCTGGCCCGTGAGCCGCTGTGGCAGGCAAAGCGGAACTTCGGCCACGGGACCGGTCACGGCGTGGGATTCTTCCTGAACGTGCACGAAGGCCCGCAGGACATCAGGCAGAATTTCAATTCACAGCCTCTCCTTCCCGGAATGATCTGTTCCGACGAGCCCGGCATCTACCGCGAAGGCATGCACGGCGTCAGGCACGAAAACCTTGTCCTGGTGCGCGGCGTTGGAGACAACGAATTCGGCTCCTGGCTTGGCTTCGAGACGCTTACGCTTTGCCATTTTGATACATCGTGCCTGGATGTATCGTTATTGACAGATGCGGAGAGAAACTGGCTCAATGCGTATAATGAGCATGTCTATAACGTGCTGTCGCCGCGTCTTCCCGCGGACGTCGCGGCCTGGCTGCGTTCCAAAACCTTATCCGTATGATAAACAAAGAAGGTGCATGGGAGACCCTGAGCTCCGAGTATCTTATCAAGCGTCCCTGGCTCACCGCCAGGCGTGACGTAGCCCGTCTCCCGGACGGACGTATCAATAACGAATACTACGTCCTGGAGTACCCGGACTGGGTGAATATCATTGCCGTAACCAAGGACGGTCTCATTGTCATGGAGCGCCAGTACCGCTATGCCCTTGGAAATACGTGTTATGAGTTGCCCTGCGGCGTAATCGAGGAGGGCGAAACGCCCCTCCAGGCCGCCCAGCGTGAACTTCTGGAAGAAACCGGCTACACCGGCGGCGAGTGGCATGAACACATGGTTCTCTCACCCAACCCCGCCACGTCAACAAACTATGCCCATTCATTTGTTGCCATCGGCGTAGAAAGGGTCTCCGGCCAGCACCTCGACCCCACGGAAGACATCTCCGTCCACCTCTGCACCCCTGACTTCGTCAAGGACCTCCTGGCCCGCAACCAAATCCTCCAGGCCCTCATGGCCGCCCCCCTGCTGAAGTACTTCTACGCCTAATGAAATAATTGCTATATTTGCAGTGAGTGAATGCAAGTTTTTGCCCGTTCGCGGATTATTAAGGTATGAAAGCAAGAATCAAGCATATTTACGAGATTATTGCCGGGGCAATACTCTCGTTCCTGGGGTTCACCGGGTGTGATGATATCATCAATCCCGTATGCGAATACGGCATGCCTCATGCTACCTTTGCTGTAAAAGGCACCGTTAAGGCAGAAGACACCGGAAATCCCGTGGAGGGCATCAAGGTCAAGTTCCGCCAGCACGTGGACGGCCGCGAAGACGAGAATGGAAAACCGTATTATGAGGAGTTTGAATTCTCCTCGGACAAAGACGGAAAGGTGGAGACCTCTTTTGTGGAGTGGCCGGATGTCAACGACGTAGAAATCACCTTTGAAGACGTTGACGGAGAGGAAAACGGCGGCAGGTTCGCCCCTGACACCCTTCGTGGCAAAGATATCAAGATTAATCTTGATGAGGACAAAGAGTCTTCCTGGAACAAGGGAACCTACAACATCTCCTTCGAGGAAAAGCTCAAAAAGGCCACAGAATAGGATGCTTCCGCTAAGGCAGAAAATAGGGCTGGAGCTCGCAAAACCAATCATAGACCGCGTGATAAGGGAACACCCCCTTACCACGCTGTTTTGGGAATGTACCCTTCGCTGCAACCTTAAGTGCAGGCACTGCGGGAGCGACTGCAAGGTGACATCGGAACTTAAGGACATGCCGCTGGAGGATTTCCTGCCTGTTCTCGAAAGCATCGCCCGCGAAACGGACCCGCACAAGGTCATGATTAACGTGACCGGCGGCGAGCCGCTGGTCCGCCAGGACCTGGAGAAATGCGGCAAAGCGTTCTACGAGCTGGGCTTTCCCTGGGGCATCGTCACAAACGGCCGCGGACTTACGCCGGCACGGTATAAATCCCTCCTTCAGAGCGGCATCAGGGCGGTGACAGTGAGTCTGGACGGCATAGGCGACACCCACGACTGGATGCGCGGCGTCCCCGGAACATACCCCCTGGCGCTCAAGGCCATCCAGATGGTGGCCGCCTCCGGAGAGGTTGAGTACGATGTGGTCACCTGCGTCAACAAGCGTAGCTACAGGGAACTGGACCAGATAAAGGAGCTGCTCATCCAAAGCGGAGTCAAGGCCTGGAGACTCTTCACCGTCTTCCCCGTGGGCCGCGCCGCCAACGATCCGGAGTTAAAGCTCTCCGGCGATGAATTCCGCGGGACGATGGAGTTCATTAAAAGGACCAACAAGGAAGGCCGGATCCGCGTCAGCTACGGCTGTGAAGGCTTCCTTGGCAAGTACGAAGGCGACGTCCGCGACCACTTCTTCCTCTGCAACGCCGGCATCACCACAGGTTCCATCATGGCCGATGGTTCCATCGCCGCCTGCCCCAGCATCAGGGCCGACTACAGCCAGGGCAACATCTACCGCGGGGACGATTTCATGGATGTCTGGAACAACCGCTACCAGATCTACCGCGACCGCACCTGGATGCGCACCGGCGACTGCGCCTCCTGCAAGTACTGGCGCTACTGCCGCGGCAACGGCATGCACCTCCGCGACGCCTCCGGCCACCTCCTCTTCTGTCACCTCCACCGCCTGCAGGAGAAATAAGAATGCCCCTCAGAAAAAAACTGAGAGGCATCCGGTTAACAATATTGATACGGTTAGATGATTATTCTTCTGAAGTGGCGGGCTTAAGCTTGGCGTTGAAGGAGATTGTGAAATCTCCCTGGTGCCACCGGCCGTCTTCGTCCTTTTCGTAATCGATAGTAAGATCGTTCTCCGAAAGAACCTGGCCTTCAAACTCTCCGCCGTTTTCCGCTCCGTCAATATCTTCCAGGGTGATGGTGATTTCTTTGGGCTCTGTGCTCCAGTCAAATGCATTGGCGTTCACTTTGCCTTCTTTGTCTGTAAGAAACTCGTTCTCCTCACTCTCAAAATACTGCTTGTTGCCTTCATCGTCAGTGTACTCCAGGCGGCGGTATTTGACCTTTATGCCCTGAATAGGCTTGCCGTCCTCCGAAGTCACCTCGCCAATAATCTTGTAATTGGCGTGAGGCATGCCGTACTCGTCAACCCCGTTGATTATTTTGTTGATCTGGCTGCAGCCCCCCAGCCCCAGAAAGGCCAGGATGGCTCCAACAATCAGTTCATACAAATGGCGGATCTTTGCAATCATAGTACTACGTTTCTGGTACTATAGATGCAAGAATCCGCAGTTTCGTTGCAATAATGTGTAGTTATAGATTACGGATGCACCAGGGTGCCCACTTTTTCGCCTTTGAGGAGCTTGGTGAGGTTGCCGGGGGTGTTCATGTCGAAGACGATGATGGGCATATTGCCGTCCTGGCAGAGGGCGTATGCGGTCTGGTCCATGACCTTGAGGCGCTTTGAGATGGCCTCGGTGAAGGAGAGTTCATCGTACTTGACGGCGGTGGGATCCTTCTCCGGGTCTGCGGTGTAAACGCCGTCGACGCGGGTGCCTTTGAGGAGGGCATCGGCCCCTATTTCCAGGGCCCTGAGGGCTGCGCCGGAGTCCGTGGTGAAGAAGGGGTTGCCGGTACCGCCGGCGATGAGAGCTACGCCGCCCTTTTCGAGGACTTTGACGGCATCGTCCCTCATGTAGTACTTGGCATGCGGTTCCATGGGGGTTGAGGTAAACACCACTGCATCAACGCCCTGGGCCTTGATGAACATGGAAAGCGCAAGGGAATTGATGACGGTTGCAAGCATTCCCATCTTGTCTCCGTCCACCCTGTCGAAGCCCTTGCCCACGCCCTGCAGGCCGCGGAAAATGTTGCCGCCGCCATTGACGATGGCTACCTGCAGACCGGCCTTTGCCGCCGCTGCAATCTCTTTTGCATAAGCCTCCAGGGAGGCGGTTTCAAGACCCTTTCCGGCAAGGCCGCCAAGGCTTTCGCCGCTAAGCTTCAGAAGTACTCTCTTGTACATAATTGTCATTGTATTTGGTAACAAAAATATCGAAAACTTGCGAAATATGCAATTTTTTGCCTACCTTTGAGAACTGACATACAAAAATTAACCTGTTATGAAAAAATGGACAATCATTCTTGCGGCATTCGGTTTAGTCCTTTGTGCCTGCAATAAAGAGGAAAAAGTAGATTCTTCGGATATCGTTGGCGAATGGAAAAACGCTAATTCCAGCTTTGACATTTCCGTAACTCTGACCCAAGATGGAAAGTACATTGAAAATGCTATGGGTATAGAGGTTAAAGGAACCTGGAGTCTCAACAAGGACTCGGTCCTTCACATTGAGCCGGAAAATGATGATCCTGTGGATTGCGATGTAAAGATCCTGGGTGGCAAGGCAGCAATGGTCCTTGGCTATGGAGATGACTCCTCATACGAACGCTCTCTGTTTTATAAGAAGGGCGCACAGGTGAAATCCGGTGCCCTGAAGGACGGCCGCTACGATGCTCCCCATAATGGAATAAAGGGAAACGACGACAGAACAGTTACTTTCATCGTAAAGGGCAACAATATGGAAATGTACGTGCACGCCTGGGGTCAGCACTACAAGGGAACGTACAAGATTGAAAACGGCTACCTCAA
>JAILJO010000144.1 GCA_024694675.1 Bacteroidales bacterium
TGCTCCATACAGGGATTCCGGAGTGGTGAAGGAGGCGACTTGCCAGCCGCTGTAGTGGAGGTCCTCGCCGCGGTAGACGCGGATGAGGTCGCCGGTGACCACGCGGCATTGCATCTGGAGGCGGGTTATGGCGGCATCGGCTGCCCCTTTCTTCACGCCCAGGAGCGCACGGACTTCCTTAATGGTGATGGCACCGTTTTGGTCGATGAAGTCCAGGATTGCTGCGTCCTGAGAAGCATGAGATTTCTCGACTTCGCTCGAAATGACATTTCCCCGCCGCCAGGCGCGGAGTTCGCGGTACCAGGGGACGGTGGCGTAGGCGGCTTTTCCTCCAAGGAATTTGCCGTACACGATGTCCCCGCTCTGGACCATGTCTATCTTCCAGTCCCAGGGGCCAAGGACACCGGCGTCGCCGTCGAACCAGAACTCCGGGGCGGTCATCTCCTCGATGGAATAGCCGGGGATGGCATTGGACATGAACGGGACGATACCCACGTCCATAATGGCCTTGTACATGGTTTCAGCGCTGACGATGCGTGGGGGCCGGAGGTTGCCGGCATGGTGCTCGAAGCTCATTTTACGGTGACTTTAGGGATGTCTGACCAGAGGGTTGTATAGTGGGGGGACTGGTGGTCCCTGGCGGCGAAGACCTTGCCGTCGCCCTGGATGCCGAAACGCAGTGTCCCGGGGCCGAAGGCGGAGTTCACGCTGTCCATTGCTGCCGATAGCCGGGAGGAGCGCTCTGCCGCGGCGGAATCGGCAAACAGGGAGCCGGTGACGTCCTCCTCCTGGGCCAGTTTCAGCACCACCACGCCGGCCTTTTTGTATCCGTATCCGGGACGATACAGTTCCCGCGTCGCCGCCACCGCCGCACTCACAAAAGCCTTGTGGTCCGATGTTCCGTCCTGGAAGGTCACAAGGGAGGAGCCGCGGGTCTGGGGGGCATCGTCCTTGAAACGGTTGGTGAAGGCGAAAACGGCCATTTCCAGGCACAGGCTGCGTTGGGCGCGGAGCTTCTGGACGGCGCTGAGGGCGAAGTTCGCCACCTGCGAGCAAAGCTCGTTGACGGAGGTTATTTCGTGCGCAAAACTCCTTGATACACAGATGCTTTGCTTGGCGTCAACGTAATCCTCGAACTCTATACAGGGGATTCCACGGAGCTCCTGCCAGGTACGGAATCCCGGCAGGGCAAACTGTTTCCGGACCACGTTCTCATGCAGCTGCGTAAAATCCCATGCGGTGTGCACTCCCATGGCCTCCAGTTTGGGCACCGAGCGCCTGCCGATGCCCCAGACATCGGCAACCGGGAAACGCCTTAATACCTTCTCTACATCCTGCGGTCTCCACATGTAGCAGCCGCCCCGGAGTTTGGGGTACTGCTTGCAAAGCTTGGACGCCACTTTTGCCAGCGTTTTTGTAGGGGCTACGCCCACTGAAACGGGGATGCCGGTGCACCTGTAGCACTCCGCCGAAATGCGTTTTGCGAGGACGTCGAAATCGGCCTGAATGCCGCGGAAATCCAGGAAGGCTTCGTCTATGGAATACTGTTCCACGGAGGGAGAAAAGCGCCTCAGGACCTCCTGTACCCGGCGGGACATGTCTCCGTACAGAGGAAAGTTCCCGGAGAACACTGCAACGCCGTTTTTCTCCACCAAAGCCTTTATCTTGAAATACGGATCGCCCATCTTGATGCCCAGCGCCTTGGCCTCGTTGGACCTTGCCACCGCACAGCCGTCGTTATTGGACAGCACGATGACCGGTTTCCCCTGCAGGTCCGGGCGAAAAACCCGCTCGCAGGAAGCAAAGAAATTGTTACAATCCGCTAAGGCAAACATCAGGCTTTTTTGATAATCCAGGTCACGATTCCCCAGATGACAAAGGTGTTTTCCGGGCCTACGGGGATGGGCTTGTATTTGGTGTTGTGGTCGTTGCAGGGCATGAGGACGGCGCCGCCGTCGTGGATTTCAACCTTTTTTACGGTGTATTCTCCGTCTATGAAACATACGGCCTTGCAGCCGTTCCACGGCTCCAGGGCGCGGTCTACGATGAGGATGTCGCCCTCGTCCATATCCGCATCCACCATGGACACCCCGTCCACCTGGAAAAAGAAGGTGGACGCGGAGTGGCGCACCAGGAGCTTTACAAGGTCCAGCTTTTCGCGGATATCTTCCGCGGGAGAGGGGAATCCGGCCTTTACACTGCCAAGCATATCGCCCTCAAAGGCGTTTTCTATGGGGAATGGTTCCATTATGCAAGTTGAGTTTCCCCAAAGTTAGTATTTTTTTTGCTTATTTGAGGAAAAGATACTACATTTGCAGTCCCGTTTTTCACAGGGGCGTAGCTCAGCTGGTTTAGAGCGCTTCAGTCACATTGAAGAGGTCATCGGTTCGAATCCGATCGTCCCTACCACAAAAAAACTTCCGGTTCATCGCCGGAAGTTTTTTTAATCAAACAAGTCACTCATGGTCACCTCGTTTTGGACCATGTTGTAATACTCATTCTTCTTCACTCCATACGTGGTCACCATCACAAGATGAAGAGCTTTCCTGACCTTCTCTTTTTCATAGAAGTCGGCCATCTTACGACGCAGGTCCTCAGCATCTTTCTTCTTTATGATGAACTCACTGTCAGAGTACTTCATCTCGCAAAGGTTGATAATCCTGTCAGCACGGTCTATGAGCAAATCAATTTGCGCATTGTCCGAGAACCACGATGAATATGAAGTCTGAACGCCGCTGATGCCCAGTGCTTTTTCTATCTGGGGATAATGATAAAGGCAAAGCTGTTCAAATGCGTATCCCGCCCATGCATTGTGCGATGATGTATTCAGCTGGTACTTCCAGAAGCCTTTCTCGGTCGCCGGGTGCTTCTCTATGAACTTGAAATAGAAAAACGAGTAGAAATCCGTCAGCTGATAGAGCACTCCGTTCCTTTTCTTTCCATATGCGGAATAGGCACGGATAATATCGCACTGGTCAAGGTCCTTCAATATTGTGGACAGGCCTCCGCCATCCTTGATGCCGGTTTCCTTGATGATTTCTTCTCGTGACAAACCCCTGTTGAGTTTGCTGATGGCCTTTACCACCTTCACGTATTTGTCGCTTTCTTCATAGAGGGCGGAATACAGATTGTCAAACTCACCATCCAGGCGTCCTTTTCTCATAAAGAACATCTCATCAATGTTCTGCGCAAGGCTCTTGCCCTTCTCGATCAAACGCAGATAGTATGGTATGCCGCCCATCACCATGTATGTCTCCAGGATATCCCTATCTTCAAACACAATTCCACGGCTTTCCAGATACTGCTTGGTCTCCGATAGAGTGAACGGACGGAGGTAGATCTTCCTTGTAAGACGGTTGTGGAGTCCGCCTTTGTTGTTCACGATGTTCTTGACAATCCAGGATGTCGCGCTTCCGCAAACGACAAGAAGCAAATCTTGCCGGGTGCTGCCCCAGTCATTCCAGAAGTGCTCCAACGCCGAGACCAAATCGCAACGCCGGGTATACATGTATGGCAGCTCATCAATGAACACGACCTTCTTCCCCCTGGTCTTCGTATTCTCAAGCAAAGTGCGCAGGCTAGAAAAGGCCTCCGTCCAGTTTTTCGGGTTAGGGCAAAGGGGAGATCCGTAACGACGCAGGGATTCGCCGAAGTTGGCCAATTGCTTATCCTTTGCTTCGCGTTCGGCCACACCAGTCACTTTAAACACGAACTTGTTGTCAAAGAATTGATTCACAAGATAGGTCTTCCCGACTCTTCTCCTGCCGTATACTACCACGAATTCCGGTTCATGAGACTCTGCGACGAGGGTCATCTCCGATATTTCCTTTTTTCTTCCGATGATTTCCATAAAGCCCTTTTTGTTTGCGCAAAGTTAACAATTAAATACATTTTCCGCAAACTAAAATAATTTTTACTTGCTGAAACTTATCATTTGTATGGACTTACAGCAGATAATAACACAAAAAACTTCCGGCGATGAACCGGAAGTTTTTTTGTGTTTTATGAGAGCGGGAACTAGATGGTACCCTGCTCGAGCATGGCGGTGGCGACTTTCATGAAGCCGGCGATGTTGGCGCCCTTCACGTAGTCGATGCTGCCGTCGGCTTGCGTGCCGTACTTGACGCACTGCTCGTGGATGCTCTTCATGATGAAGTGGAGTTTTTCGTCAACCTCTGCACCGCTCCAGGAGATATGCTCTGCGTTCTGGGTCATTTCAAGACCGGAAGTGGCAACACCACCTGCGTTCACGGCCTTGCCGGGGGCGAAGAGGATGCCGTTGTGCTGGAAGAAGTGGATGGCGCCGGGCTGGCAACCCATGTTGGAGACCTCGCAGCAGCACCAGCAGCCGTTGGCCTTCAGTTCCTTTGCATCGTCCTCAGAAAGCTCGTTCTGGAAGGCGCAAGGGAGAGCGATGTCGCAAGGGATGCTCCAGGCCTTCTTGCCGGCGGTGAACTTTGCCTTGCCGGGGAATTTGTCAGACATGTCCTGAACCTTGTTGCGGTTGGAGGCACGCATGACAAGCATGTAGTCAATCATCTCAGGAGTGATGCCGTCAGGAATCTCGCAGACGCCGTCCGGGCCGGAGATGGCAACCACCTTTGCGCCAAGCTCCCTGGCCTTGATAGCTGCGCCCCATGCTACGTTACCGAAGCCGGAGAGAGCTACTTTCTTGCCCTTGATGTCCTTGCCGGCCTTCTCCAGAAGGTGCTGGGTGAAGTAGAGAGCGCCGAAGCCGGTTGCCTCCGGACGGAGGATGGAGCCGCCCCAGGTGCCGCCCTTGCCGGTGAGAACGCCGGTGTTGTACTCGCGGGCGAGTTTCTTGTACATGCCGTACATGTAGCCGATTTCGCGGCCGCCAACGCCTACGTCGCCTGCAGGGATATCCTGGTCAGGGCCGATGCAGTTCCAGAGCTCAAGCATGAAGGCCTGGCAGAAACGCATGATTTCGTCGTTGGATTTGCCTACGGGATCGAAGTCAGAGCCGCCCTTTGCGCCGCCCATGGGAAGGGTGGTGAGAGCGTTCTTGAAGGTCTGTTCAAAGCCCAGGAACTTGAGCATTGAAGGAGTCACGGCCTTATGGAAGCGGAGACCGCCCTTGTAGGGACCGATGGCGCTGTTGAACTGGATGCGGTAGCCGGTGTTGGTCTGGACCTCACCCTTGTCGTCAATCCAGGTGACGCGGAAGGAGAAGATGCGGTCCGGCTCTACGAGACGCTCCACAATCTTTGCCTTCTCGAACTCAGGGTGCTGGTTGTAGACCTCTTCGATGGACTCCAGTACTTCCTGAACAGCCTGCAGGTATTCTTTCTCCATGGGATACTTGGCCTGAAGGCGTGCCATGATGTCAGTTGTTTTCATGATAGAAATCAGTAATTTGTTTTAGTAGTTATAATAATTGAGGAATAATCTTGAATTCCGTTACAAATTTAAAGAAATAAACGGGAATTCCCAATAAAATTTGAAGGAAATAGAAAAAACCGCATTTCATGGTTATTCCGCGGATTATTGCTAAATTTGTAAGATATTTCAAAAGAGGAAAAAGTATTAGAAGCCTATATCAATGGAAAAGAAATTCAACGTAAAGTATTGCGTCTTTCTGCCCATAGTGCTCATTGTCACCATTTTCCTTCTGGCAGTGCCTGTGAGCTTCTTTGGAATTGACGCTCTTACTGTAGTTCAGCAGAGGGTTATCGCCCTGTTTGTTTTCGCGGCCCTGATGTGGATTTTCGAGATTATCCCCAACTGGACGACCTCGCTGCTTGTCATAGTCATCGCCCTCCTCACCGTTAGTGACAAGGGTCTTGGCTTCCTTTGCAAGCCGGAATTCGGCCAGCTGGTTGGCTTCAAGAGCATAATGGCATCCTTCGCAGACCCTGTCGTGATGCTGTTCCTGGGCGGTTTCGTCCTTGCAATCATGGCGGAGAAGTACGGCCTTGACGTAACCATGGGCCGCGCCCTTCTTGGCCTTTTCGGCACCAAGCCCAAGTGGGTCCTTCTGGGATTCCTGGTGGTCATCTCCATCTTCTCCATGTTCATGTCCAACACCGCCACCGCCGCAATGATGCTGGCCTTCCTGGCCCCCGTCCTGGGCACCCTTCCAGCCGATGACAAAGGTAAAATCGGCCTTGCCCTGAGTATCCCGGTGGCTGCGAATATCGGCGGAATCGGCACCCCCATCGGCACCCCTCCCAATGCTACGGCCGTCAAGTTCCTGGCAGAGTCCGGCGTGGAGGTCCCCTTCGTGGAGTGGATGCTTCATATGATTCCCTATGTCGCCATCATGATTTTCCTGGCCTGGCTGCTCCTGCAGTTCTTCTTCCCCTTCAAGACCAAGGAACTGAAGCTTGAGATTCCGGAGAACAAGAAGCCCCATACCTGGAAGACCACCGTGGTGTGGATCACCTTCATCGGCACCATCCTCCTGTGGATGACGGAAAGCGCCACCAAGATTAACTCCAACATCGTGGCCCTCATCCCTCTGGGCGTCCTCACCGCCTGCGGCATTTTCACAAAGGACGATATCAAAGAAATCAACTGGAGCGTCCTCTGGCTGGTAGCCGGCGGCTTCGCCCTGGGTACCTGCCTGCAGGGAACCGGGCTTGCAAAGGTGCTCATCGGCGCCATCCCGTTCGGCACCATGAGCGTCGTCCTGGTTCTTGTCATCGCCGGTCTTGTCTGCTACTTCCTCAGTAACTTCATCTCCAACTCCGCAACCGCGGCGCTGCTTATTCCTATCCTTATTGTGGTTGCAGAAGGCATGGCGGATCCCGAGGCGGCAAACAACGCCCAGTTCATAGCCCTTGGCGGCAAGCAGGCAATGATAGTGTTCATCGCAGCCTGCGCCTCCATCGCAATGCTCTTCCCCATCTCCACGCCCCCGAATGCCATCGCCTCCTCCACAGGCCTCGTCGAGACCAAGGACATGGCCAAGGTTGGCCTCATCATCGGCATCGTAGGCTTCGTCCTGTGCTTCTTCTGGCTCACCAAGATTTTCCCGTTCTAA
>JAILJO010000004.1 GCA_024694675.1 Bacteroidales bacterium
TCCATGGCGTCTCCGCGGAGGCAGGTGACATCGGCCTTGAAGACGTAGCCGTCCAGGGAATCTCCCTTTTCCTTGTCCTGGACGGAGAGGCGCCAGGTGATTTGGAAACCGGGGTTGATGAGCTTGATTTTGTCTTCCGAACGCTTGAGCACCGGCTGGTCATCTATCTGCACCAGTTTGTACACATTGCCGAAGCAGGGGGCCGCCTTAGAGGTAGCGATGGCGTCGCCCACGCCGTAGCTGTCTATGCAGGCGCCCTGGCGCTCCAGGTCCGTGATGAGGTACTCGTCCAGGCCGTTGGTGGCGAAAATCTTGCACTTGGTGAGGCCGGCCTCGTCCAGCATATAACGCACTTCCTGCGAGAGGAAAGCGAGGTCTCCGCTGTCAAGGCGTATGCCGTAGCCGGGAGCGTAATTGTCGTCGATTCCGGACTCCTTGAAGGAGCGTATGGCGTTCTTGATGCCGCAGCGAAGGGTATCGTACGTATCAATGAGGAGGATGAGGTTCTCTCCCCTGTGTGTCTTGATATAGTCCAGAAAAGCCTTGTGCTCCCCTTCCACGGTGCTTCCGTACGATGTGATATAGCTGTGGGCCATGGTGCCGGTGGAAGGGACGCCGTTGAAGGCTCCAGTAAGGATGTTTGAAGAGCTTGCACAGCCGGCAATCTGCGCCGCCTTGCCGCCGTAAACGGCAGCCCAGGGGCCGTGGGCGCGGCGGGAACCGAACTCGCTTACAGGGTGGTTTGTTGCCCTGCAGACGCGCGAGGCCTTGGTTGCAACGGCCATCTGGTGATTCATGATGCAAAGCATGGGCGTTTCAAGCACCTGAGCCTCGATGATTGGGGCGACAACCGTTACCACCGGCTGGTTGGGGAACACTATGTCTCCTTCACGCATTGCATATACGTCGCCGGTGAACTTCATGGTGGTAAGGTACTTGCGGAACTCAGCATACTCTTCACCAGGAAGGAACTTCTCATAGAACTCCTCCGGCTCCTTGCCCAGCTGCTGAACCATCTCAATCACCTCTTCCGTGCCACTCACCACAGCCCAGTTGTTGTTCTCCGGAGCCTTGCGGTAAAAGAGGTTGAACACGGCAATCTGGTCCTGTTTCCCGCAGTCCAGATAGGATTTTCCCATAGTGTACTGGTACTTGTCCGACACGTAAGCGTTATTGATTGTATCCATAGTACTACAAAAATAAGCATTTTTTGCTATCTTTGTGTCAGGTTAATACTATTTGGTAATGAAAGACAGCGCACTTGTGGTCGTGGACATGATCTACGATTTCATAGACGGGTCCCTGGCATGCCAGGGTGCAGATACCGCCATTGAAAACACCCTCAAATACATAGACAAGGAAACGTCTGGCATTGACCCGGACGACACTGGTGTCCGCAGTATCTACCCCATCCTTTTTGTGTGTGACCATCATCCGGAAAAGCATTGCTCCTTTGCAGAGCAAGGCGGTCCCTGGCCTCCACATTGCGTCCAGGGCACACGCGGCGCCGAAATCCATGAGGCCCTGAAACCGTATGCTTCGGAAGACCTCACCTTCTTCAAGGGAGAGGACCCGGCCAAGGAGCAGTACAGCGGCTTCGAGGGCAAGAATCCCGCCGGCCAGAGCCTTCAGGAAGTGCTGGAACTCCTGGATATCAAGAACGTGGTTGTCTGCGGCATCGCAACTGAGTACTGCGTGCGCAACACGGCTGAGGACCTTCTCAAGGCCGGTTTCAAGGTGTATGTGCTCAAGGACTGCCTAGCTTACGTAGATGCCAAGGGCCATGTTGAGGCTCTTGATGCAATGGCAGCAGAGGGGATAAAGCTAATCTAGGTCGTCGGCGTCAGTAACCGCGGCGCCCTTACCCATCAGATAGGTTTTCATGAACTCGTTCAGGTCTCCGTCAAGGACGCCCTGGGTGTCTGCAGTGGAGTATCCTGTACGGAGGTCTTTGACCAGCTTGTAGGGATGCAGGACGTAGTTGCGGATCTGCGAACCCCATTCGATGCGCTTTTTCTGGCCCTCCAGTTCCGCCTGCTTCTCCTGGCGTTTCTTGAGCTCAATGTCATAGAGGCGTGACTTCAGGATAAGGAGGGCTCTCTGGCGGTTGTCCTGCTGGGAACGGGTTTCCGTATTTTCAACCATGATGCCGGAAGGAAGGTGGCGTACACGAACGCCGGTTTCCACCTTGTTCACGTTCTGGCCGCCGTGGCCGCCGCTTCTGAAGGTGTCCCACTCCAGGTCTCCGGGATTTATCTCGATGTTGATTGAATCGTCCACCAAAGGATACACAAATACGCTGGAGAAGGTGGTCTGGCGCTTGCCCTGGGCGTTGAAAGGAGAGATGCGGACTAACCTGTGAACGCCGTTTTCCGCCTTCAGGTAACCGTAGGCGTAGTCTCCTTCAATCTCTATTGTGGTGCTCTTGATGCCGGCCTCGTCGCCTTCCAGGAGGGATGTGACTGTGTATTTGTAGCCGTTGCGCTCACACCAGCGGGTGTACATGCGCATGAGCATGGCGCTCCAGTCGTTGGATTCCGTGCCGCCGGCGCCGGAGTTGATGGTTAACACCGCGCCAAGGTTGTCACCTTCATTGCCCAGCATGTTGCGAAGCTCCAGTGCCTCAACAGCCTCAACGGCTTTGTCGTATGCCTGGTCAAACTCTTTGGTCTCGGGAGTCTCTATGGCTTCTTCTTCCGCCATGTCCAGGCTCTCTTTGGCGAACTCGTAAATAACATTTGCATCCTCGACGGCCTCCTTGGCCTTCTGGAAGTCCTGCACCCATGACTTGATGCCGGAGAGCTTCTTGAGGAAAAGCTCCGCGGCCTTGGGATCGTTCCAAAAGTCCGGGGCCAGGGTCTCCTGGGTCTTGGCCTCCACATCCTTCCTTTTGCCAGGTATATCCAGGCACCCTTCAAGCGTCTCAAGCCTTGATTCCAGCTCCCTTATTTCGTCAAATGTTCTCATAACGTGCAAAGTTAGCAAAAAAGTCCGGTCCCGTCCTCAAAAAATGGCTAAAAACAAGGACGGGGTGGCCAAAAACATCACCTCGTCCTTGAAAATAACCCAAAAACAAGGACGCGGTCCCGTGAAGAGTCCGCGTCCAGGATTATTATCTGTATACGTTGTACTGGCTGTAGAGAGAACCGTACATCTGTCCAAGGACTTCCAGGAAAGGCTGGCCGTCGAATACGGTGGTGCGGTATACGGTGTTGTCCACCAGGTAGTACTCGATACCGTTCATGACGATGATCTCGTAGTCGTCAGGCAGGGAGGTCACGAGGGCGCCTGCAGGAGGGACGATGGTGGAGTATGCACCGGAGGCGCTCACTGTGTAGAAGACGCCGTCCTGGTAGAAGTAGTCAGACCCTGCATATGCGTAGCTCTGGACAAGGCCAAGCTTGTTGGCGAGCTCGTAGGAGGTAAGTGCACGGGTGCTGTTGAGAGCGTAGTTTGCGTAGCGTGCGGCCTCACGGGCGTTGTGCTGTGCAATGATGAGGTTCTGACGGGCGATGGCGTTGTAGTAGTCAAACACTGCATTGTAGGTGCGGTAGGTGTCGCAGTAGTATGCGAACCTCACTGCCCTGAACAAAGCCCTGTCAATTGCAACCTCCAGAGGAGTGCCGAAAGGAGGACGGCAGATTACATAAACGCTTCCGAAAGGACGGTAGTAAACTCCGTTGTATACGTAATAGTCGATGCCCCAATGGCTGATGTGACGCCAGCTGGGAGGTATGCTGTGAATCCTGTAACCATAGTAGTGAGGATGGTCTCCCCAGAAGTGGCCGGGACGGTCCCAGGGCATAGGGTCGCGGTGACGGGGCGCGATGCGGTACATGTCATGACGGTCGTCGACGCGGTAGTCATTTGAATAACGGTAGTTGTAACCGTCGTCACGATAGGAGTCTCCCTTGGGCTTGGTGTCTGCCGCAGCGGTGCTGGCGTTTGCAAGGCCGGCCCTGGTTACGTTGGAAGAACGAACCGCGGAAGAAGCACTCTGTGAAGTAGAGGAACTGGAGCGTGTAGCTGTTCCACTGCTGCTTGAGCTGGAACGGGTAGACACTGAAGAACTGCTGCTGGAGCGGGTTGCGCTGCCGGAGGAGCTGCTGGTAGAGCGCACTGCACTGCCACTGCTGCTGGAGCTGGAGCGTGTGGCGCTGGAGCTGCTTGAACGTGTTGCGCTGCCGGAAGAGCTGCTGCTTGAACGTGTTGCGCTGGAAGAGCTGGAAGAGCTGCTTGAGCGGGTTGCGCTGGAGCTGCTGCCGGAGCTCTTACGGGTGTCCTGAGAGGAAACGGAACTGCTCCTGGAAGGGCTAGAGCTGGAAGATCTGCTGCTGGAGGAGCGTACCGAGCTACCGGAAGAGCTGCTGGAGCGGGTTGAGCTCGAGGAGCTGCTGGAGCGGGTGGAGCTCGAAGACGAGCTTGAGCGGGTTGCGGAGCCGCTGCTGGTTCTGGTCTGTGCGGCCATATCGGGAGCCGTGAGCATGGCCATTGCCATTAAGATAGAAGCGGCGTAAGTCATTAACTTTCTCATAGCATCCAAGTTTTAAGTGTTACTGATATAAATAATATTTTTGTGAAACCGTCCTGAAGCTTTCTGCATCCTTGTTCCAATATTCAACGATATCTTCCACTTTGAGACGCTTTCCGAAAGCTATTCTTACATAATCCGTACCACAGATTATATCCAGCATCCTGGTTTTCTTCATAGGATAGGGGCTGTGGTCCGGATAAAGCTCATGAACTGCCTGAATGACATAGAATTGCGTGAGCGTTACAATCGCGGCCGCGTAGTCTGTAAAAAAGAACTCCACGCCGTGTACAAGCTGGCCGGCAAGGCTTCCGGAGAGGGGCTTATAGTGTATTGTGCGGAACGCAGTTCCGGGAATCTTGTAGCTGTCAAGCTTTGCCTTGAGGGCGTCCGCGTCAATCCACGGCGCGGCGAAAGTCTGGAACGGGATGGTGTATCCCACGCCTATGTTCAGGTGGCCGAACTCCCCTCCTATCCCGCAGGCCGGGTAGCAGATTGCGGAATGGATTGAAGGTATGTTAGGGGAAGGAAGGACCCAGGGAAGACCTGTGTCTTCATACAGCATATTTCTGTGCCAGCCACGCATGGGGACAACGTTGAGCTTGCATTTCAGGTGCTCTTCCTTGCCGGTCTGGCCCCAGTTGAGGCCTTCTTCGTTGATGAGGCCGGCTAGCTCCCCTACCGTGAGGCCGTAGACAAAGGGAATCCTGAACTCGCTAACGAAGGAGTGGAATCCGGGCTCCACAAGCGGGCCTTCCACCTTTATGCCTCCAAGAGGGTTGGGGCGGTCAAGGACCAGTACCTCGATGCCGGCCTTGGCGCAGGCACGCATCACAAGGCCAAGAGTGGAAATGAACGTATAGCAGCGTGTACCCACATCCTGGATGTCGTAAACCATGACATCGATGCCTTTGAGCATCTCCTGCGAGGGCTCGCGGTTGGGGCCGTAGAGAGAATAGACCGGAAGGCCGGTGGCGGGATCCGAACCGCTTTCCACATAGTCCCCGGCGTAGGCGTCGCCACGTACGCCGTGCTCAGGGCCGAAGAGAGCCACAAGGTTCACCTCAGGGGCCTGGAACAGGATGTCAATTGTGGAACGGAGGTTCCTGTCAACGCCGCTGGGGTTGGTCACAAGGCCAACACGTTTGCCAAGGAGTTCCTCGAAGCCGTAGCTCTCAAGGACCTCGATGCCGGTCATGACGGGCTCACGCACCGGCTGGGCGTTAGCACAGGCGGCCACGGCCAGGGAGGCCAGTATGATGATTATCCGTTTCATACAAGTGCGAATAATCTTTGAAGTGACTCCGGGTCTCCGGAGAAGTAAAGGTCCACTGAAAACGGTCCTGCGCCGGTCTCTATGCCTCTTTCTTCCAGCACGCGGAGGGTCTGTCGGGCAACGGCCGGGGCGGGGTCTATAACCTGAACGTCCGGGCCGGCGAGGCGTTCTATGACAGGCCTCAGGAAGGGATAGTGGGTGCAGCCAAGGACTATGGTATCCGCCCCTTCGTCCAGCAGGGGCTGGAGGGATTCCCGGACTACGGACTCCGCCTCTGGGCCGTCCAGGATGCCGTTTTCCACAAGTTCCACGAAGCCTTTACCTACGTGCTCCACTATTCGGACATCGTCCTCATAGAGGCCGCGGGTGGTGAGGTATTTGGAGCCTTTGAGGGTGCCGGCGGTGGCAAGGACGCCTATGACGCCGGTCTTAGTGCCGAGGGCGGCGGGCTTTACAGCCGGTTCCATCCCGATGAACGGTACCTCAGGGTACTCCGCCCGGAGGGTGGCGATAGCCGCGGCGGTGGCTGTGTTGCAGGCGACGACGATGATATCGGCCCCCATTCCAAGAAGGATGTCCGTGATGGCGCGGGCACGGTCCTGGATGTATTCCGCGGTCTTTTCCCCGTACGGGCAGTGGGCGTTGTCAGAGAAATAGACGTACCTCTCCAGTGGAAGCAGTTTAACCAGCTCCCTGTACACCGAAAGGCCTCCGCTTCCGGAATCGAATATGCCTATTGTTGCCATTATTCCGTTGTTTCTCCCCAGGTTTCGTCTACCGCTCCGCGGATTTCGCGGGCGTCTATGTCAAGTATTCCGCGGTACGGACGGTCCGGATTCCATGCGTCCACGTCGTAGTCCGGATGGGTATCGGCATGACGATGGATTTCTTCCGGGTCGGCCATGTCCAGCCATGTCACAAGGGACGGCGTTCCGGAGATGTGACGGTCCTCCCGGCTCTGCGGGGCCTCAGTCTCTTTCATGGCCCTGACGGTCTCCGTGCGCACTTTCACCGCCATCTCTTTCAGGGAACCTTTCCCGCTTGCGCTGAGCACTCCCGCCACGTAATCTTCCATGCCGATGATATTCACCGCCTGCACCTTTCCCCCGGCGACGACGAACCTGAGTGCGCCGGCATAGCGGAGTTCATCGGCACCATAAATAATAAAGGAAGGCTCTGCGAAAAGGGTGGAGATGGTGGGGGCCTCGAAAAGGAGGCAGTCGTACAGGACGCCGTTATAGTCGATTTTGCCCTCGCGGTACGATACTTTCTGCGGGCCGGCGCCATCGGAGATTATCTCGAAGGTTATTTCCTTGCCGGATGCTATGCCAACCTCAACCTTGGGCTGTTTGCGGACAAGGCGCCAGAGGAGGCGTTTTTCATCGGCCTCAGGAAGGGAAACCTCGTCGAAGATCTCCGTGAGGGTGGTGGTGTCCAAGCGGTCGAAGTCCTCTTCCCTGGGGACTACCACGAAGCCGGCCATGTCCGCCGCACCGGGGCTGATAGCGAAAGTGCCGTCGTGGTAATGGTGGGGGCGGGAGGCACCCCTCAGCGTAACAAAAGCCCTGTACTCCCCTTCCGAACACCATGCAAAGGCATTGAAACGGGGCTCCGCCTCTTCCGCAAAAAGGTTCATGCAGTCAAGGAGGCGGTAGAACATCTTGGCCATGGACTTGGAGGTCTGGGCGCGGAGCATGAAGATGCCGCGGCCAAACTTCTTGAAGTGATACAGTTCTGCGTCTTTTACGCTGTCAAGGAATTCAACTTCTGCTGATGATTTGGGATTCCGCAAGATGCGTTCAGCAGCCCTTTCCAGAGGCATGTAGCCCTTGGGACATGCCTGGAAATGGGCATGGCCCGGAACGGATGTGCCGCTGTTGGGGCTATTGTAGAACACTATGTAGTTCTCCAGGGCCTTGGCAAGGTCCAGCATGTCCGGAAAACGGTGCCAGATGGTCTGTGGAACGTGTACGTCACGTGTAATGACCAGATGGTTGGGGAAAATTGGCGCGCGGTTTACAAGTATGTTGTACTTGCGGCCCTTACGGCCCTCGAAAGGTATCTTGTGCTGCTTTTCCAGGTAATTCTCCTCACACAGAGGGCAGCCGTGGTCGAAGATAGGCAGGCGGCCAGGATTCGACTGAAGCGTGACCAGAAGCCCTCCCAGCGGCAGCTGGCGCGTACGGGCCGTCTTCAGCGCCCTGTACTTTGCGGCCACCTCCGGCCACACCGACAGCTGGTCATGCACAAATTTGTCTATATCCGTCGCCATATTAGTTACAAATATAACAAATTTTGACGATTTTTCCGCCCCGTCCCTGAAAATGCCCGTTTTTACGGACGGCATGACGTTCCAGGCCACGTTTTGACGTGTTTTTGTGGCCTCATGTGATGCCCATGTCATGCAGGTCCACGATCTGCCGGCCAAACGTGGAGCGGGATGACACAAATGCAAACAAACACGGAGACTTTGCAGGTAAATCAAAGAATTAGTATATTTGCAGTGTTGAGCCAGGCTCAACAGACATATGCGAAAGTGTTTTCGTGTCCTTGATTAGGAATGTGGTAATTTCAGGCAAGGGATTGCGGATTTACTTTAACGCTCGTGCATTGGTTTTGCTGTGTGCTCTCGTTCTGAGGGCTAATACTCCATATCAAGCCGAGTGTGGGGTATTATCAGTAGTTTATTTGCCGCGGGTCTACCACAACCTCTAATCAGTAAGCGAAAGTAGCTCCACACTTTTGTTTTATATAAAGGGCCTCTGGAGCCAGGCTGTCAGTCTATCGACATGAACAATAATGGTGGTTGTCAAACGGTGGCAAAACAAGAGTATGCCGCCCCTTTATCAGAGCTGGTTCTAATCATCAGCGAACATGGTATTCTTGGTTTTAGCAATGAGCTAACCGGTGAGGAAGAATTATTTTAACTGTAAGTGATTATGAAGATGAATAAGACTTTTATTATTTCAGCAGCTCTTTTGATCTTTGCAGCATGCCAATCCGTATTGGAAGAACAGGTTCAGGAAGAGCCCAGAGTAAAAGATATAATCGTGGTGGAAGAGGGTGAGACTAAGATACAGGCACCAGATATTACAGCTGCACAGGAAGGAGATAATCCAAGCAAATCCGTTCTCGAAGTGGATGGGGATGGTGTTGGAACTATTTATTGGACACCTGCCGATGAAATCAACGTTTTCTATGGCACGACCAGCACTCATTACGTGTCGCAGAATACCGTAAACGCCACTACAGCGGTGTTTTCCACAACGGACATTATCGGGAGTACTGAGAGTGCATCTGAGAGTATATGGGGGTTGTATCCCTATAATCCTTCAGCCACTTGTAGTGGTTCGGCAGTGACAACAACGTTGCCTGCTACGCAGTATGGCGTTCCCGGCACGTTTGATGATGACTTGTTTATCACGCTGGCGCATAACAATTCAACGGCACTCAAATTCTACAATGTCTGCGGTGGTATCAAGTTTAGCCTCTCGCGTGACGATATCAGAGAGATCATCTTCCATGGCAACAGATATGAGAACATAGCCGGCGACATTAGCCTAGATTTCGTTGATGGATTACCCAATGTGAACGTTAACTCCGGCAAAAGTACAGTTTTCCTCACCCCGAAAACCGGCTCCACCTTCGTTAGAGGCGAAGACTACTATCTTATCCTCCTCCCTGTCACACTATACTATGGTTTTACGATGACTTTCGTTACCTCTGACGGTTCAACAGACGACTTCATCTACACAGCTAAACCTGTGACAATCAAACGTTCGGTATTCAGCAAAAAGGCCAAGATAGACGTATATGCTACGGGACTTCCCGTTCCGAAGAATGAAATATGGTATACAAGTACTGACGGTGAGATTGTTGAGCCGTATGCAACTGATGTGTTTGACGCTAATATCATTTCAAATGAGTATAGTGCTAATGGATTGTGGAAAATTGTATTTGATGGGAACGTTACCTCCATCGGAAAGAGGGCATTCTATTTCTGTACTCGTCTTCAGTCAATATCTATTCCTTCCGGCGTAACAAGTATCGGTTCGGAGGCTTTTTATAAATGTACCAATATAACGAGTTTCATTATTCCTGAAACAGTTTCAACTCTTGGCGAAGGGGCTTTTCAATTTTGCCAAAGTTTAGAGTCCATAGATATTCCATTAAGTATCACAAAAATTCCGTCATATTGTTTCTTTAATTGCTCTCACATGCACTCAATTAAACTTCATTCATCTATTACGTCTATAGGAGGTTATGTTTTCGATACTTGTAGAGCCTTGAATTCTATTACCCTTCCTGAAGGCATTAACAAAATAGGATGTATGACATTTCATGATTGCGGGTCGCTAATAAGTATCGATATCCCAGCAAGTGTCAAAATTATAGATGCTAGAGGTTTCAGTGGTTGTACGTCTTTAACTACTGTAAATTTTGTGGGTAATAATCTAAATGAAATAAGATCAGGCGCTTTTTATAATTGCGCCATTGAATCTATTACTATACCCTCTTCTGTGACAATTCTCGGAAATCAGGCGTTCATGAACTGTTCTTCATTATCTTCTATAACAGTCCTCCCTACAACACCGCCTACCGGTGGTACGGGTTTCTTTGACAATACGAATGATACGCAGATAAATGTGCCCAGCGGAACTGTTGATGCATATAAAACAGCTGACGGATGGAGTGCATATGCCGATAGAATCTATGCAATGCCGTAATAATTATGTCTACGAATACCAAGTATAGAGATTCGTTTGTGAAGAATCTGACGGAGGATTGTAAATACCCTATAGAAGAAATACATCACAATACCTACAAGTATGGCGGAAAGGAGTATTGGCGAATAGAAGTATTTTCAGAGGGGCGCATTATCCAAGCCTTTGTTCTTATGAGCAAGACTCATTGTGAGCGTTTGGATAAGCATAAATTTCCGTTTTATCGGACATATGCTCAATGGAACGACTATGGGTATCTGACTCCGCCTGCATGTAACGTTGCCGTTTTTAATGAAGAGACAGAAAAGTGGGAAATTCATAGTGCCTCAGATTTGAAGCATGAGATTACATCTCCTTCTTTCCTCAATTACAAGGAGGCCGTAAAGCGTTTCAATAAAAGATGGGAATTCTCCGGCAACAGGAAGTTCCAGAAGCGTTTCATATGCCTGTCCATTATCTGCATACTAATAGTCGCTCTATATATCGCAGCATATATATTATCTGTTAATGAATTGCTTGCCGGTGTTGAGATACCCTTGAATGCAGCAGTAGTTAGCGTGCTTGTTGTCGTGGTGCTCCTATTGCTTATTCCGCCGCTGATACCATATTTAAAAAGCATCACGGTTAAGGGGTTTGGCTTGGAATTCAATGAAGTCAATCCAGATTGATTGACATGTTTTAGTAAGCTCTTGACGTTTCCATCAAGAGCTTTTGTTTTTCATTTATACAATGCTTCATAAAAAGCCAAGGGGATAGAGGGAGCGTGCCTTTCGGCGGGAGCGTCGGCTCAACTAACCTTCAGTACCCTAATACCTCCGGTAGTGGCTTCGTACTCTCTCAATCTTGCCATAACGGATACGCCTGTAAGAGCGGACCTTGACAAGTTTCACAACCACCACACTAATGGTGAAGCGTTCGATAATATGCTTAGTTCTTCTTTTCATGATTGGATAAATAACTTATAGCTGTAAGAACTTAAGACCCTTCGTAACAGAATCTCCCCTCGGCTATATTTCAAAGAAAACAGGCATCCATTTAGGGCTGGACGCCTGTTTAATGCTTTCGCTACAAGTCGCTCCAATCACGACACTGCAAAGGTATGAATTTTATTTTAATCCAGCAAAGGCTTTTGTCGCCACCACGGTATTCGGGATGCATTATTTTGACATTTTATCATAATGTACTGAAAGCCAGCGCGAACAAATTATAGAGACAAGTGATATAGTCGGACTATAGCATTGCTGTCAACTTTTCGCGGATGCGGGAGAACTCTCCTTCGAAGCTGGGGGTGAGGAGGCCGGTGCCCAGGGCGGCGGCGATGTCTTCCAGGGACCACCAGCGGCCTTCGGTGACTTCGGCGTTGTCCGGGTTAAGGTTGGGGTGGCCGATGGAGGCGAAGACCACGACCAGCTCGCGGTCTCGCTTGGTTTCGAAGATGTAAGTGTCTAAATATGAGGGATTGAACTCCACGAGGCCAAGTTCTTCGGCGGCTTCACGGTAGAGGGTTTCAAGAATTCTTTCTCCATAGGAGACGTGTCCGCCCACGGCCATGTCCCATCGGCCGGGCCAGCGGTGCTTGATCATGGAACGTTTCTGAAGGTAGATGTTGCCGTCGCGGTCCATGAGCTGGAGGTGGACTACCGGATGGAGGGCGCTGGTGCCGCTGTGGCACCATGCGCGGGGCGCCTGGCCGTAGACTATGCCATCGGGCTCAATGAGGGGAAGCATTTCCCCTGCGGGAACGGCCGGACGGCCTGGATGATCGGCATTAGGGCGAGGATATAGAGGCGCCGGGGAGGTCGGATAGAAAAGGTCGAACATGTCAGAAATCGATTTTTACCACGAAGCATGATTTGCCGTCGTCCTTTCTTCCTTCCACATACCAGGATGATTCCTGGCGGGAACGGAAAAACTCTATGCGGTCTCCCAGCGTGGTTTCCTTGTTGAAATTGATCCAGACGTCGCGGACGGGCTTCATGGCGTCTTCCGCGGGGATGTGGTCCATCGCCCAGACCATATACCTTACGTTGTTGGTGTGGCCTATGATGTCTATGTCAGAGTAACTGACGATGTGCTCTCCCGCAGGTTCCGCGTCAGCCGGGAAGACCACTTTTGGGGCGGGGGTCTCGATGGCATCGTCCACTTTGATATCGTGCTTGAGAAGGCTGGAAAGGTCTTCCGGACGGACCAGGCGGCGGGTTTCTTCGTTCATGACCACCCAGGAGCTGGTGCCGCGGACAAGGTGGTTGCCGTTGGGGTCCTGAAGGTCGAAGTCACGGAGGTAGAAAAGGCCGTCGGCGCCCTTGTGCCAGGTGTAGAGTATAACGTTGTCACGCCATTTTGCGGGGCTGTCGAAGTGAAGATGCATTCTGGAAAGCACCCATGCTGTATGGTGCACGTGGAGCGATGTATACCCGAAACCGAGCTCTTCCGCTGCCCAGTAGGCAATCTCCTGGGCAAGGTCCATGAAACCGGTCACCCGCAGCAGGCCGTTACGGTCTGTCTGGTAACAGGGCAGGCATATGTCGCTTCGGAATTTGTACCCTTCCCGTACTACAGGTATCATAGGCTACGCAGGATTTCCAGCTCCTCCGGTGAATACAGGTAGTAATCAAGCCACTCCGGTGCCACGTGGCCAATCACCGCCAGAGCGATAATTGCCACAACCGCAATCGCTGCAATCCAGATAAGTATGGAAACTATTATGGGAATACGACGGACGGGAGATTCCTCGGCTTCGCTCGGAATGACAGGGGCGGGCGCCTCCTCCACGGGAGCAGGTTCCGGCTTCGGCTCCGGTTCTGGTTTTACAACAGGTACCTGTTCTACAACGGGTTCCGGCTCAATCACAGGTTCAGGTTCTGCCACTGGCTCGGGCTCTACTACCGGCTCAGGTTCTGCTACCGGTTCCGTTTCCAGCATCTGGGCGAGGCTGGAAACGGCCTGTTCAACTTCTTCCGGGGTTTCCTCGTGGGTTTTGAGGGAGATGGGCTCGAGGCCGAATCCGGAGGGGTAGATATCCAGGTATTCATCGGCCACAAAGAAGAAGTGGTTCTCACGTGTGGCGCGGAGACGTCCCAGACCGGGGAAAACGATAAGCTTCTTGGCCACCAGGACCTCCTTCATCTCCGTGAGGTACTCTACCAGAATGCGCGTGGCGTCAGAGGCCGAAATGTTGTTTGACGATGAATACAGATCTGCAAGCAGCGTATCCGTCCCCTGGTGGGGAAGGAAATAAAGGCGCCTGTAGGGAGGATTGATGGTATATCCCTTGTCAGAGAAGGTGGCCGGAACCACTTCCGCAGCGAAACTTCCCAGCCCGGGGAGAGTCACGCTGTCATGGTCCATCATTATTTCCCGGACCATTTTGGCAAGGAGGTCTATATCCATGGTTCAAACGCTATTGGTACAGTTATGCAAAGATAATGAAAAAATCTTTCAAAAAGTTTGGAGATTCAAAAAAAGGTTGTACCTTTGCAATCCCGATGAAAAAAGGGGCTGCTTTCAGAGCAGTAAATATTCCTCAGTAGCTCAGTTGGTTAGAGCACCTGACTGTTAATCAGGGGGTCCTAGGTTCAAGTCCTAGCTGGGGAGCAACAAGGCGCCGGCAGTAATGTCGGTGCTTTTTTGTGCAACTGCGTAATGAGGTACCGGTCCAGATGATGGACCCCTACCGGCACCCAAAAGACACTACCGGCACTTAAAGACGCAAAGTGTTGGAGATGTCCCAAAGAATGGGACACCGACAGCAAAAAACGCCAAAAATGCAGGAGGTGTCCCCAAAAAATGGGACACCTACGACACTTGGAGGGAAGAGGGTGGCGGATGAGGGAGGATTTTAGTATATTTGCAGGAGTATGAGAAGATTATTGGTATTTGCAACGGCGGTTTTGCTGGTTGCGGCCTGCAACAGGCCTAAGTATGAACCAACGTGGGAGTCGCTGTCACAGTATGGGGAGGCGGCGGAGTGGTTCAGGGATGCGAAGCTGGGGCTGTGGGCGCATTGGGGGCCGCAGTGCCAGCCGGAGGACGGGGACTGGTATGCGCGGCTGATGTATCAGGAAGGGCAGAAGCAGGCGCTGGACCATAGGGCGAAGTACGGACACCCTTCTGAGTTTGGTTTCAAGGACGTCATACATGTCTGGACGGCAGAGAACTGGGATCCGGAGGCAATTGTAACAAAGTTCAAGAAAGCCGGGGCCAGGTATTTCGTGGCCATGGCTAACCATCACGACAACTTCGATCTCTGGGACAGCAGCCATCAGACGTGGAATTCTGTGAACTTGGGCCCGCACCGGAACATCATAAAAGAATGGGAGAAGGCGGCACGTAAGGAAGGCCTTCCCTTTGGGGTGAGTGTCCATGCCTCCCACGCCTGGCTCTTCTACGACAGTTCACAGGGAGCCGATACCTCCGGACCGTACGCCGGCATCCCTTACGACGGCAAGCTTACAAAGGCCGATGGCGCCGGCACCTGGTGGGAAGGACTTGACCCGCAGGAGCTTTACGTCCAGGAGCATCCGGTAGCGCAGCAGTGGGGCTGGGAGTGGCAGGACACCGTTTCCGTGCCCTCGGAAGCCTATCGCAAGAACTTCCTGGACCGCACCCTGGAACTCATGGACAAGTACAACCCGGACCTCGTCTATTTTGACGATACCGTCCTCCCCTTCTGGCCCATCTCCGATGAAGGCCTGCAACTCACAGCACACCTTTATAATAATAATCCAAAGGCAGTGGTAACCGGGAAATGGCTTCAGGAAGAACACAAGAGCGCCATTGTATACGATGTGGAAAGAGGCGTAGTGGACGATATCCAGGAAAAACCCTGGCAGACCTGCACCTGCATTGGCCAGTGGCACTACGACCGCGGCCTGTATGAGCGGGGCGGCTATGTGCCGGCTCCCGCCGTTATCCGCATGCTCATTGACATAGTGAGCAAAAACGGCAACCTTCTGCTCTCCGTGCCCGTCAGGGCGGACGGCACCCTGGACGAAAAGGAAGAAGCAATCCTTGACGACATGGCCGCCTGGCTGTCCGTAAACGGTGAATCCATCTACGGCACCCGCCCATGGAAGGTCTTCAGCGAAGGTGACGGAATCCGGTTCACCACAAAGGACGATGCCATCTACGCCCACCTGCTGGACCTCCCGGCCCAGGACAATAACGTTATTATCAAGTCACTGACGGAGAGACCTGGCAGCGTGCAAATGCTCGGCCACGAAGAGCCTCTGGAGTTCACATGCAGTGAAGAAGGGCTTAAGGTAACGCTCCCTTCCGGGAATCGGCAGGGAATGCCTGTAGTACTTAAGATAATATAAAGTATTTGCAGTTTAAGAAAAAATTGCTACCTTTGTGCCCGTGAACGAGATAGAGGACGACGGTCCCCTATCTTTTTTATATTAGGTTATGAATAAAGAGCAGATTATCAAGGCCGTGGAGACGGCGGTGGAGGAGAGGGGTTGCTTCCTGGTGGAAGTGACCGTGAGCAAGGACAATGACATTGAGATTGTTATTGAAAAGGAAGAGGGAGTTGTTGACTGGGAGGACTGTGCAGCCATTGACAAGGTGATGCACGGGGCATTTGACCAGGACGTGGAGGACTATGCACTCACCGTGTCGTCAGCGGGTCTTGACAGGCCGTTCAAGGTGCTGAAGCAGTACCAGAAGGCCCTGGGGACCAATGTTGATGTTTGGATGAAGGGCGGAAAGAAGGTCAAGGGCGTGCTCAAGGCCGCGAATGAGAATGAGATTGTTGTTGATGACGAAACTATTGCTTTTGACGTCATCAACTCCGTAAGGCCCATCGTTGATTTTAAGTGAGATTTCTCGACTTCGCTCGAAATGACAAAATAATATATAAAATGGCAAAAGAAAAAGAGAAAGAAATTACCTTGATTGACGCTTTCAAGGATTTCAAGGAAGAGAAGAGCATTGACCGCCCGGTGATGCTGGGCGTGCTGAAGGATGTGTTCCTCACGCAGCTTGCTAAGACTTACGGCACGGCGGACAATTTCGACGTGATTATCAACGTGGATAAGGGTGACTGCGAAATCTACCAGAACTTCGAGGTAGTGGAAGAGGTTACCGATCCTGTTAAGGAAATCACCGTTGAAGAAATCGCCGCTGAAACCGGCGACGACGACTACGAGATCGGCGACACCTTCACCCGCAAGCTTTCACTGGCTTCCTTCGGCCGCCGCGGTATCCTGAACATCCGTCAGAACCTCCAGGGCCGTATCATGGACATCGAGAAGGCCAACGTGTACAAGAAGTATTCTGAGAGGGTAGGTGAAATCTTCACCGGCGAAATCTACCAGACCTGGAAGAACGAAGTCCTCATCCTTGATGAGGACGGCAACGAGCTCCGCATGCCCAAGAGCGAGCAGATCCCCGGAGAGCGCTTCAAGAAGTCAGATTCCGTCCGCGCCATCATCAAGAGCGTGGAGATGAAGAATCAGACCACTCCCTACATCGTCCTTTCCCGTACCAGCGATTCCTTCCTGGAGAAACTCTTCGAGATGGAGGTTCCTGAGATTTACGACGGCCTCATCACCGTGAAGAAGGTTGTCCGTATCCCCGGCGAAAGGGCCAAGGTGGCGGTTGAGTCCTATGACGACAGAATCGACCCTATCGGCGCCTGCATCGGCGTGAAGGGTTCCAGGATTATGGGTATCGTCCGTGAGCTCCGCAACGAAAACATCGACGTGATCCAGTGGAGCACCAACCCTCAGCTCATGATCCAGCGCGCACTGAATCCCGCCCGCATCTCCCGCATCGACCTTGGCGAATCCCCCGAGGACAAGATCAAGGTATTCATGCAGCCGGAAGAGGTGAAGAAGGGTATCGGCAAGGGCGGCGTGAACATCAAGCTCGCCGGTATGCTGGTAGGCCGTGAAATCGAAGTCTGGAGGGATCTCTCCCAGAACGAGGAAGAGGAGGACGATGTGCTCCTGAGCGAGTTCACCGACGTCATCGACCCTTGGGTCATCGAGCGCCTGCAGTCCATCGGCTGCGACACCGCCCGCAGCGTCATGGCTCTTGCTCCCGCAGACATCGCCTCCAGGGCAGACCTCGAGGACGAGACCGTGGAAGAAGTTCTCCGCATCCTGCACGAGGAGTTTGAGGATTAATTTAGAACAAAAAAGGGGTTATATATGGCAGAAATCAGATTATCGAAACTAATAAAGCAGTTCAACATCGGGCTTGACACCCTGGTGGACTTCCTGAATTCTAAGGGCGCCGGCATTGAGGATGCGAATCCCAACCTGAAGGTGTCTGACGAGTACATGCCTGAACTTCACAAGAAGTTCGGCAAGGACCTCGAACTCAAGGAAGCCGCAGAGAAGGTTGACGTCAAGCTCACGGAGATTCTGGACAAGGCTTCCAAGAAGCAGGGCCAGGAGGAAGAGGACTACGAGCCGGAGAGGGTTACCGTCATCAAGAGTAACAACCTCTCACGTGCAGCGAAGCCCGTGGCAGAGCCTGAGCCGGAACCGGAACCCATTCCGGAACCGGAGCCGGTAGTTGAACCGGAACCTGTGGTTGAGCCGGAGCCAGAGCCAATCGTCGAGCCGGAACCGGAGCCCGTTGTAGAACCCGAACCGGAACCCGTGGCAGAGCCCGAGCCCGTCGTGGAACCTGAACCGGAGCCCGAACCCGAAGAAGAGGAAACCCCCGCCCTGACCCCAGCGGAGGAACCTAAGGAAGAAGGCTCTCCCCTCAAGGTTGTCGGAAAGATTGACCTGTCACAGTTCGACCCCAAGCGCACCAAGAAGCGTGAACGCATCAAGGCCGGCGGCCCTCAGAAGGTGGACGTGACCAAGGTGCAGGCAGACAAGGCTCCCAAGAAGGGAGACAAGAAGAAGCAGGAAGTCCCGGCTCCCGGAAAGAACCGCAAGAAGGGCGACCGCTTCAAGCCCGCAATGACTGAAGCCGAGCAGGAAGAACTGCAGAAAGAGATTCAGAAGCAGGTTAAGGAAACCTACGCCAAGATGAACGAGAACAAGCCCAATTTCGGCGCCAAGCACCGCAAGGAGAAGCGCGAGATTGCAGCACTCCGTTCACAGGAAGAAATGGAAGCCGCCGCAGCGGAGAACAAGGTCCTCAAGGTTACGGAGTTCGTTACCGTCAACGACCTTGCAACCCTCATGAACAACACCCCTGTGGTGAAGGTCATCGGTGCCTGCATGTCCCTTGGCATGATGGTTTCCATCAACCAGCGCCTTGACGCCGAAACCCTTGTCCTTGTGGCAGAGGAGTTCGGATACAAGGTAGAATTCGTCACCGCTGAGCTGTCAGAGGAGATAGAGCAGCAGGAGCCGGACCGCGAGGAAGACCTCGTGGAGCGTCCTCCGGTGATTACCGTCATGGGTCATGTCGACCACGGTAAGACCTCCCTCCTGGACAACATCCGCAATACCAACGTCATTGCCGGTGAGGCTGGCGGCATTACCCAGCACATCGGCGCATATAGCGTGAAGCTGGAGAGCGGCAGGCGCATCACCTTCCTGGATACCCCTGGTCACGAGGCCTTTACCGCCATGCGTGCCCGCGGTGCCCAGATGACTGACCTTGCCATCATCATCGTCGCGGCTGATGACGCCGTGATGCCCCAGACCAAGGAAGCCATCGCCCACGCACAGGCTGCAGGCGTTCCCATGGTCTTCGCAATCAACAAGATCGATAAGCCCGGCGCAAATCCGGACACCATCCGCCGCCAGCTGTCGGAAATGAACATCCTGGTGGAGGACTGGGGCGGTAAGTACCAGTGCCAGGAGATATCGGCAAAGAAGGGTATCGGCGTAGACAAACTCCTGGAGAAGGTTCTCTTCGAAACAGACCTCCTGGAACTGAAGGCAAATCCCAATAAGATGGGAAGCGGCGCCGTTATCGAGAGCTCCCTGGACAAGGGCCGCGGCTATCTGGCGACGGTCCTGGTGCAGGACGGTACGGTGAACGTCGGCGACGTCATTATCTCCGGAAGCTTCTACGGACGCGTGAAGGCCATGTACAACGAGCGCGGCCAGAAAGTTGAGAGCGCCGGTCCTTCCACCCCTGTGAGCCTCCTTGGCCTCAACGGTGCCCCCGCCGCAGGTGAAAAGTTCAACATAATGGCCGATGAAAGGGAAGCCAAGTCCATCGCCCAGAGGCGTGAGCAGCTTATCCGCATCCAGGGCATCAAGACGCAGAAGCACCTTACCCTGGAGGAGATCGGCCGCCGCATTGCAATCGGCAACTTCAAGGAACTCAACGTCATCGTCAAGGGCGATGTGGACGGTTCCGTAGAAGCCCTGTCGGATTCCCTGATCAAACTTTCCACGGAGGAAGTCCGCGTGAACGTAATCCACAAGGCCGTGGGCGCCATCTCCGAGAGCGACGTCCTTCTGGCAGAGGCATCCGACGCCGTCATCATCGGCTTCCAGGTTCGTCCCTCTTCGGAGGCTCGCCGCGCAGCTGAGAAGGAAGGCATCGAAATCCGCCTGTACTCCGTTATCTACGACTGTATCAACGAGGTCAAGGAAGGTATCGAGGGTATGCTGGAGCCGGAGAAGAAGGAAGAAGTCACCGCTACGGCTGAGGTCAAGCAGACATTCAAGATTTCCAAGGTGGGCACCATCGCGGGCTGCCTTGTGAAGGAAGGAAAGCTTGTGAACAAAGCCAGCGTCCGCCTTATCCGCGACGGCATCGTGGTCTACACCGGAGAACTGTCATCCCTGCAGAGGGGCAAGGACAACGCCAAGGAAGTGCCTGCCGGCATGGAATGCGGCTGCGGCCTTGACAAGTACAACGACATCCACCCCGGCGACATCATCGAGGCTTTCCAGATCACTGAAATCAAGAGAAGTCTGTAATTCTATAATGCTATCAGAACTATTGCAAGTCCCAGGCAGAACGCTTGGGACTTTATTCGTCTGCCGGCGATGAAGCGGGAGCCACGTTCTACGGGGTCCGCTTGGAGGTGTTGGGCTATGGATGCAGGAAAGCCCCTCTGGTGCCATTTCTCAATGAGTTCGCCGTCACGGAAGTAGGAGGCGCCGCCGTTGGAGCGGTTCAGGGTGATGAGGGTCTTGTAGTCTGCATAGTAGACCGTCATGTCTACCGGAATGTCAAACTGGTCTATCTCCAGCGGGTATGAGGCGACAAGGAGAAGAGGGGTTGCACCGGCTTCCTGAATCTGAAGGTAATGC
The DNA here is from genome assembly GCA_024694675.1 of Bacteroidales bacterium. Taxonomy (GTDB): domain Bacteria; phylum Bacteroidota; class Bacteroidia; order Bacteroidales; family UBA932; genus Cryptobacteroides. Next base: position 20,719 of record JAILJO010000004.1, read on the forward strand.
CTGTGGATGCGCTCCCAGTTGGCCTTGGCGGGCTCATAAACGGAAAGGGTTACAACAGGGCCATCCACCGCAATGGAATCGCAATACTCATTCTGGGAATCGCGGAAAGAGAGAATGGGATAGGTCTTGGAGGCGTCCCAGTCGTCTTCATCGTCAAGGGAGGCCATGAGTTCGCAGCCGGGGGCGAATTCCGTGAAATCCAGGATGGGAATGTGGGTGTTGCTGTAAAGGACGGCGTACCCTATTGCCAGGGTGGCCAGGCCGAAGCTCACCCACTTGCGGGGCTTGGGCTCTCCTATGTTCCTGAGAGGGATGAATGCAATTGCGGACAGGGCGGCAAGCGCCAGGTTCTTGAGGAAACTCTGCAGATGGTTCAGGTGAATGACTTCCCCGAAACAGCCGCAATCCATGGATGGATTCTTAATGAGGAGGCAAAGGGTGATAATGGTGAAGACGCCAACCATCCACACTGTAAACCATGCGGCCACTTTCCTGAGAACGCCTGTCACAAGGGCGATGCCGGTAATGGCCTCCAACGAAGCCAGGATTACGCCAAGGACCTTCGCAGCCGGAATGAGGAATCCAAAGTGAATGAGCCTCAGATACTCCGTGACTATGAGCATGGTTACGGCCGGGTCCATAATCTTGGAAAGACCGGAGACTATGAACGTAATGCCGATTACGACGGCGCAGAACCTGCGGAGAAACTTCATACTCAGATGAATTGCGATATCACTTCACGGACCTTGTCAAAGATGCTGTCCGGAGGCAGCATGCGGCCTTTTGCGTCAGAGCAGTCTATGCGGCGGAAATGCGGATCCCGGATGGTTTCCCCAAGATAAATCTCGCGGACATCCTTCTGGAATGCTATGCTGGCTTCATGGATGTCCTTGGAGCCTTCAAGATAGTTGCGGTCGTCCCCTGTGCGCTGTGAGGTAAGATTCTCCTTCACGAAGTCTATGGGAACGTCAAGGAAAAGATTGATGTCTGGAACCGGGAGCTCGAAGTTGCCGTATTCCGTATTGAAAATCCAGTCCCTCAGGCGTGCCCGTTCCTCAGGATTGTGCAACTTGGCGCACTGGTAGGCTATGTTTGAATAGACATAACGGTCCAGAAGCACGGTCTTGCCTTCCTGGAGGGCTTTCTTTATGACGGGGCCGGCGCCGTGCCTGTCTTCTGCGAACAGAAGTGCCACCAGCTGCGGATGGACGGTCTCATTGGAGCCGAAGTCTCCCCTGAGGAAGCGGCTTATGAGATCTCCGTACACGGGGGCGTCGTACCTTGGAAAATGGATGTAAACCAGCGAGGGGCATCTCTGCTCCAGGTACTCGCGGAGTTTTTTCACCTGGGTGGACTTGCCGGCACCGTCCAGGCCTTCCAGAACTACAAGCATAATACTCTACTTGATAAGATTGCCCAGGATACTCCTTGTAAGCTCTTTGGTGAGAGTTGTAGTGGCGCTCTTGGTGGCCCTGTTTACGGCCTTCTCCGCGGTGGATTTCTTGGAGACGGTCTTCTTGCCGGTAACGGCTCCGGTGACCTTGTCTGCAACAGCAGCTGCGGCAACGCCAGTAACGGCTGTAATGACTGATCTGAGCACCTTGGAGCCAATGCCTGTACCCTTCTTCTTGGCGGCTTTCTCTGCTTCCTTGGCAGCCTTGGCTTCTTCCTTGGCTTTGATTTCCGCCTGCTTTGCGGCTTCCTGCTCAGCAAGGATTTCCGCCTTCTGGCGCTCCGCTTCTTCCGTTGCCTTGGTGATTATCTCATATGCGCTTTCGCGGTCTATGGCCTTGTCATACCTGCCATAGAGGCGGGAACGGTTGATAATCATTGTGCGCTCGCTCTCAGAGATGGCGCCAATCTGGCTCAGCGGGAAGAGTATCTTTGCACGGCGGACTACGTTGGGAGCGCCCTTCTCATCAAGGAGGGAGACGAGCGCCTCACCGGTACCGAGTTCCAGAAGGGTTTCGTATGTGTTGAAAGCGGGATTGGAGCGGAAGGTATCCGCTGCAACCTTTACGGCTTTCTGGTCCTTGGGGGTATATGCCCTCAGGGCATGCTGGATGCGGTTTCCAAGCTGGCCAAGGATATTCTCCGGGATGTCAGTAGGGCTCTGGGTTATGAAGTAGATGCCAACTCCCTTGGAACGGATAAGGCGGATAACCTGCTCAATCTTGTCTATGAGGGCCTTTGAGGTGCCATCAAAGAGCATGTGGGCCTCGTCAAAGAAGAACACCAGCTTGGGAAGGTCCATTTCGCCGACTTCAGGAAGGGTAGCGTAAAGCTCAGACATAAGCCACAGCAGGAAGGTAGAGTAGAGTTTGGGCTGAAGCATGAGCTTGTCTGCAGCAAGGACGTTCATTATACCCTTTCCACCTTCGCACTGGAGAAGGTCATAAATGTCAAAGTCAGGTTCTCCGAAGAACTTCTCCGCACCTTGATTCTCCAGGCTCAGGAGTGCCCTCTGGATGGCGCCCACGGAGGCCGAAGTGATGTTGCCGTACTTTGTAGTGTACTCGGCGGCATTCTGGCCAACGAAATTGAGCATGGCGCGGAGGTCCTTGAGGTCTATGAGAAGGAGACCATTATCGTCCGCAATCCTGAAGACGATGTTGAGGACGCCGGTCTGAGTCTCGTTGAGGTCCATGAGGCGGCCTAGCATGTCCGGGCCCATGCGGGAGATGGTGCTGCGCATGGGATGACCCTGCTCTCCGAACACGTCAAAAAAGCGTACGGGGCAGCTCTGGAACTGAGGATTCTGAATGCCGAACTCCGGAAGGCGCTTCTCAATGAAGCCGGACATCTGGCCCACCTGGGAGATACCGCTGAGGTCTCCCTTCATATCTGCCATGAAGCAGGGTACGCCAGCCTGGCAGAACGTTTCTGCCAAAACCTGGAGCGTTACGGTTTTACCGGTACCGGTTGCACCAGCAATGAGACCGTGGCGGCAAGCCATTTTACCTATCATGGAGATAGGTCCTTCCTGTGAATGGGCAATGTAGAGCCCTCTTTCGTTGTCCAGCATATTAATCAGTCATTTTTTACAAATTTAACGAAAAATTGTTAAATTTGCTTACACGAACTAAAACTAAAAATCGCATTTATGAAAAAGTACATCGCAGAATGCGTAGGAACCTTCGTTCTTACCTTCCTTGGCTGCGGAACCGCAATGTTTGTGGGCTGCGGCACTCCTGCCGGACTTCTTGCCACAGCAGTAGCTTTCGGTCTTGCCGTTGTAGCAATGGCTTACACAATTGGTGAAATCAGCGGCTGTCACATCAATCCCGCCATCACCCTTGGCGTTGCCCTCAGCGGCCGAATGAGCTGGAAAGATGCCTGTGGCTACTGGATTGGCCAGGTTATCGGCGGTATCATCGCCGGCGCCCTGCTGCTCCTGTTCGCCAAAGTCATGGTTCATCCCGGAGTCGCTTTCCTGGGTGCAAATCCTGCAGGCCTTGGCGCCAACGGCGTCGCCGGTGCCGGTGGCGTTTGGGGAGCATGCCTGGTTGAGGTTGTGGCAACCTTCATCTTCGTCCTTGTTGTCCTTGGCGCAACTGATGCCAAGTTCGGCGCTGGAAAGCCCGCAGGACTTGCAATCGGCCTCTGCCTCATCCTCATTCACCTTGTGTGCATCAACCTTACCGGTACTTCCGTGAACCCTGCACGTTCCATTGGTCCTGCAATCTTCGCAGGCGGCGCAGCCCTCAAGGACCTCTGGGTATTCATCTGCGCACCTCTTGTTGGCGGTGCACTTGCAGCACTTGCCTGGAAGGGTATCGCTCCCAAGGAGTAACCCGTCCTCAAAAACAGGCCTAAAATAAGGACGACCCCCTGGAAAACGGGAGGTCGTCCTTAAAAAATGCCCGAAAACGAGGACGGATCAGGCCCCAAGGCGCCGGAGGGCTATTTTGGCACTGCGGCCAGGGTAATCCTGGCCTGGGCGCAGAGCTTGCCGCCCACGGAAAGCTTGGCGTCACAGACCCAGAGGGAGCCTTTCTGCTCCACCAGGGTGCAGGTGGTTTCAGTAAGGTCTCCGGGGCGGACTGTGCCGCGGAAGCGGACGTTGTCAAGGCCGCGGTAGACCACAAGATTCTCCGCAAACACTTCCAGCATGAGGTGGAAGCAGCTCTGGGCCATGATTTCACAAAGGATTACTCCCGGGACTATGGGATTGCCGGGGAAATGCCCCTGGCAGTAGAAGGGGTCCGAAGGGATGCGATAGGAAGCATGACATGCACCAGAGGCATCCACGGATGCACTTTCCACAAGGAGCATGGGCTCCCTGTGGGGAAGATATCCCTTTATTTCCGAAAGATACATCAATAGTTCTGGTGGTTTCCGGCGGCGTACTCGTCAAAGAGGGCCAGGCAGGCCATGCGGTCCAGCTTGGTCATATAGCCGGGCATTTTGTCGCGGCCACCGAATATGCCGTCAAACTTGTCGTCCCTGAAGCCTATGCGGCCGTTATCCTCTATGGTGCAGCCGTAATAGATCTTGTCTATGTTGGCCCACATGCAGGCACAGAGGCACATGTGGCAGGGCTCGCCGGTGGTGTAGAGCTCGCAGCCGGTGAGGTCATGAGTACCAAGTGCAGAACAGGCTGCACGGATGGCGTCAATCTCTCCGTGACGGGTGGGGTCGTGCTTGAGGAGGACCTTGTTGTGGCCCCTTGCCACCACCTCTCCGTTTTTGACGATAACGGTTCCGAAAGGACCGCCGTGATGGTTGTTGATTCCTTCGCGGGCCTCGTCAATGGCCATCTGCATGTATTTGTTCTCTGCTTGCATGGTATTAACCTTTATATGGACGGAAAGCTATGCAGGCATTGTGGCCGCCGAAGCCGAATGAGTTGGAGATACCCAGGGTAAGGTCTGTCTTTACGGACTTGTTGGGGGTGTAATCCAGGTCGCATTCCGGATCCGGGGCGTCCAGGTTGATGGTGGGAGGGCAGATGCCGTCACGCAGTGCGAGCACTGTTGCAATGGCCTCTGCAGCACCTGCGGCACCGAACATGTGACCGGTCATGGACTTGGTGGAGGAGATGTGGGCCTTGTAGGCATAATCTCCAAGGGCCACCTTGCAGGCCAGGGTCTCAGCGATGTCGTTCAGGTGGGTACCGGTGCCGTGAGCGTTGATGTAAAGGTTGTCCTTTGAGGGGTCGAATCCGGCCTCTGCAAGGGCGTCCTTGATGGACTGGGACTGCGTGCTTCCGTCCGGACGGGGTGCCGTGGCGTGGAAAGCGTCGCAGGTGTTGCCGTAACCGACCATCTCTCCATAGATGGTGGCGCCGCGCTCAAGGGCGTGGTCCAGGGATTCAAGGATGAGTACGGCGGCGCCGTCGCCCATCACGAAACCCTGACGGTTTGCATTGAAAGGAAGTGATGAATACTTGGGGTCAGTAGCCCTTGTAAGCGCCTTCGCATTGAAGAAACCGGCAACGCCGATAGGAATGGAAGCATGCTCCGAACCGCCGGCGATAATAGCGTCCGCATAACCGTGACGGACGGCCCTGAAGGCCTCTCCAAGGCAATGGGACGATGTTGCACAGGCCGTGACGATATCCAGGCAGGGGCCCTCCGCATGATGCTTGATGGCAACATGGCCGGCCGCGATGTTGGAAATCATGGTGGCTATGAACAGCGGGGAAATCCACTGTCCGCTAGGATCCTCGATCATCTTCTGGGTTTCACGGTACTGGACCTCAAAACCGCCGATGCCGCTGCCCACATAGACGCCAAGCCTGAAGGGGTCAATATTGGCGTCATCACCTTCCGACTTGAGGCCGGACTGCTTCATAGCCTGCCATGCGGCGGCCATGGCGTAAAGGGTGAAATGGTCCTGCTTGCGGACAAAAGGCTTGTCCATCCCGTAGAGTTCAGGGTCAAACTCCTTGACCTTACCCGCAAAGTTCACGGGCACATCCTTGAACTCTTCCACATAATCAATTCCGCAGACACCGTCTACAAGATTCTTCCAGAAGGTATCCACGTCGTTACCGACAGAGGAAATCACACCCATGCCGGTAATAACCACTCGTTTAGGTTTATTATTCTCCATAAATCATTTCAGGTGCAGCCTTAAGCAAGGCTTCCGCACCGTTAATTATATCGTTTACTATATCTTCTGCGCTTTCTTCGCGTTTTGCAAGGCCGGCCACTTCTCCTGCGAGGAAGCTTCCTTCCGCCAGGTTGCCGTCAAAAACGGCCTTCCTGAGGGATCCGGTGCCGAAGGCGCGGATTGCATCGTCAGAGACCGTAGCGTCCGCTTCCATGGCGGCGAACTTCTTGGTGAAAGGGGTCTTAAGGGCACGTACGGCGTCCCCGAGGCTCTTTCCTGTAACCATCGTCCCAATGTCCGATGCCTTGACGAGGCGCTCCTTGTACACGGGATGCACCCTGCACTCGCGGGCCAGGAGGAAACGGGTTCCTACCTGCACTCCGGCCGCTCCCATGATGAACGCCGCCGCTGCTCCCCTGCCGTCAAATATGCCACCGGCAGCCAGTACCGGAATATCTACGGCATCAAGTATCTGCGGCAGCAGGGCCATGGTGTGGGTGTCGCCTATATGGCCTCCGGACTCCGCACCTTCCGCTATCACGGCCGTTGCGCCAAGCTCCTGCATCTTTATTGCATAAGCCACCGATGCCACAACCGGGATAACCTTTATCCCAGCCGCCTTCCACTTTTCCATGTAAGGAGCCGGGGAGCCGGCGCCGGTGGTCACAATTCCAACGCCCTCTTCCACCACCAGATCTGCAATAGCAGCAGCATCCGGTGCGGCCAGCATGATGTTCACGCCGAAGGGCTTGGAAGTGAGTTCCCGGGCCTTGCGTATCTCACTGCGAACCGCCTCCACTCCCCCGTTTATGGACGATATCAAACCCAGCCCGCCGGCCTCTGAGACCGCTGCGGCCAGGTTGGCATCGGCAATCCAGGCCATTCCGCCCTGGAAAACGGGGTGCTGAATACCAAGTATTTCGGTAATACGTGTTCGCATTTGAGGGCGCAAAGATACAAAATTATTTTTTCTTACGCGCACGTTTGCGTCTTTCGCGTACGCGATAGGCGCTTTCAACCACCAGCTGGTCCTGGAAACATCCGCGCGCCGCAAGGAAGTTGCAAATGCCTATGACAAGCGGCAGGATAACCGTCCAGCGGAACACCGCACCATCAAAACTGAAATACATCCATGCCAGCCAGAGTTGCATTCCAATAGCGATAATCCCAGAAAGCACCGCCAGCCTCATCTGGAGTATACGTCCTTTGTACACGATTAAGGCAAGCACCACCAGGAAGGACAGTATGCACAGAAGGATGGCGAAAAACGGCTTCTGCAGCTGGAAATAAGTCACCTCCACCATTCCGGCAGGGTCCGCCACCTTATATGCCACCCCGAAGAGCAGCACCGCGCACAGCGCCGCTGAAATGAGAAGATAAAGAGTCTGTATCCTCTGCCACATAACTACTGTTCCACTTCCAGGGCAATCTCGTCAACGTTACCGCGTTCCTGATTGAGCGGAATGCGGCTGAACGCATACAGGCAGCCCGCAAATACTATGACGCCAAGCACATAAACCACCGCGTACAGGTTGTTTCCAATCATATCCCTGAAGAACTCGCAGTCCTGAACTGAAGGAACATGCGCCATTATCACAGCAAAGGCGTTATTCACAAAATGCATGATCATGGTAAGATACAGGTTACCTGTCCTGTAATACACAATACCCATGACGACCCCGATGATGAAGGCATTGAGAGCCTGCCAGGGATTCATGTGGATGAGGGCGAAGAACAGGGCCGATATGATAATTGCCCATGCCGGCTTGATCTTGGTGAGAAGGCCTCTCAGGACCATACCGCGGCACAGCCATTCCTCAAAGAACGGAGCAAAGATTGCGGCAACGAGGAACGAGCTCCAGAAAGGACCGCCGGTAAGCTTCTGCATGGCCTCCGAGAACATGTCGTAGAAATTCTTCAGCCAGGGAATTGACGTTGTGAGCTTGAAGTTCCAGTAGTTGGGAAGGTCTGCCGTCACCATGGTTCCGAAGGTGAGGAAAACCGTAATGAGGGCGATCATCCACCACTTGAACGGGCCGAAGTTATTGCTGGTAAGCTTGTAACCGGGCTCGAAGAGGCTGTTCATCTGGCTCTTCCTTGACGCATACATCATTGCTGGGATGAAAGAGACCGGATAAACGATGATCATTCCATAGTCCAATATAACGGTCATGGGCATGACTGCCATGAGAAGGACCTGTATGAGGCCGCCAATCAGTGAACCCAGAAGGAACCAAAGAAGCAGGCCAAACATACCTTTCACGCCCGGAACATACCAGGCGTGAGAGGAGAAAAGGTCAAAATTGTTGACCCTGCGTGCACGGATACCCATATTACTTGTAGAGGGGGCTGGGGTAGACGCCCTTCTGGACCAGTTCTGCGAACTTGGCCACCACGCCGGGACGGTCTTCCTTATAAGTTACACCAAACCAGTGGGAAGGAGAGGAAAGGACCTCGCAGCGGGCCTCGCCGGCCTTGACAAGGACGTCCACTGCATAAGGGATATAGTACTCCTTCTTGGGCTCCGTACGATGCTCCTGGAGGAAGGTCACGAACGATGCCTCACTCTTGGCGAAATAGTCAGGGGTGAAACCCCACATGTTCATGGAGCAGAGAGCCTTTGCGGCAAGCTTCACATGGTTCTCACCGCTCACGGTGTTGTTGCCGTAGACGTTGCCGTCGGCCTCCTTGGCAATGTCCAGATGCTCAGCGATGCCGGTGAGGATGTTCTTGCTGTCATAGAAGCAGATACCGCGGGAGACGCTGCCGTTCTCCGACAGGGTGTTCTCCAGTTCAAAGCCCACTATGCAGTACTCTCCGGTGGTCTTTTCATGTGCACGGCACCAGTCGCCGAGGACCTTGAAGGATTCCTTTCCGTAGAAATCGTCACCGTTAATGACGGCGAAGGGCTCGTTGATTACGTCCTTTGCCATAAGAACTGCGTGGGCGGTGCCCCAGGGCTTCACACGGTCTTCCGGCACGGTGAAGGGAGCTGGAATCTTGTCCAGTTCCTGGGTTACGAACACAAACTCAAGGGGCTTTCCGTCACAGGTCTTGACGCCTGCATATTTCTGCCTTACATGCTCTTCCATGTCTTTCTTGAAAAAGTCACGGACGATGTAAACTACCTTGCCGAAACCGGCTTCCACTGCATCGTGAATGGAATAGTCGATGATAGTTTCTCCGTTGGGGCCAAGGCCGTCCATCTGCTTGAGTCCGCCGTAACGGCTGCCCATTCCGGCCGCCAGAACCAAAAGTGTAGGTTTCATACGTTATTCAGATTAAAATTACTTTCTTAATATCTCACAAATTTAGCAATTTCAAGGCAATTAAACAAAATCGCCTAATACTTGTCTCCCTGTCCTTCGATTTCTTCGGGGGTGATTTTCTTGCGGTCCATGGCGTGCCATGCGTATGCTATATACGCTACCACAAAGGGGATGAGGAGGGACACCCAGGACATGACCTGGAGGGTGAAGTGGCTGGAAGAGCTGTTACGGATGGTGAGGGAACTCTGAAGGTCCGTGCATGAAGGGTAGTATGCCGTGCCGTTGAATCCGGCAAGGAAGAACACCGCCATCACAACCAGCACGGTTCCAGGCATTGCAAACCAGATTCCCTTGCGGGACTTTGAGAATCCGCCCAGCCACAGGGAAACCAGCACCAGGACAACTCCTGCAAGGAGCATGACAAGCACGGCCGGCATGGCCAGAAGGTTGTGCCAGTATTTGAAAGGCTCCAGGGAAACCAAGCCGTCAGCATCCACCGCATATCCTTTGCTTACCAGAAGGATTACTGCCCAGCTAAGGAAGAAGAACAGGAACGGGCCAATGGACATCTTTACTGTGCGCCTCATCTGGGCGTGGATGGTATCATCGTCCACGTTGTTCAGCACATACAGTGCGCCAAGGATTGCAGCAAGGAACATCAGCGTGCAGCCAAGCAGCACGGCATGGTACTGTCCAAGTGCCTCCAGACCGTGCCATCCGTTCCCCCAAGTGCTGATTACCGGTGAAGCCGGATCTGTTATGGCAATCTTGTTCACGGTGAAGTCAGAGCCGGTGAAGAACGTGCCCACGGCCGTTCCCACCAGGAACGGGGCCAGGAAACCGTTCACCATAAGGGCAATGCGGAATCCTTTTACGCCAAGAAGATTGCCTTTCTTGTTCTGGAACTCGTAAGATACAGCCTGGAAAACAAAGGTAATCAGAAGAAGCACCCATACCCAATAGGCTCCGCCGAAGCTGGTGCTGTAGAACAGCGGGAAGGACGCGAAGAACGCGCCGCCGAAGGTTACCAGCGTAGTGAATGTAAGCTCCCACTTACGGCCCGTGGAATTGAGGATTATGCGCTTCTGAGTATCGCTGAGTACCCTGTTCCCAAGGTGCAGGTTTGCGCCCTGGACAAACATCAGGGCCACCAGAAGACCGCCGAGGAGGGCGATGAGCACCCACCAGTAGTTCTGTAAGAATTCGTATGTCATAGCCTAGATGTTTTGAGAGGGTTCAACTTCGGGGCCCTTGCCAATGGCGCGGACCATGATACGGATTTCTATGGCAAGGAAGAGTGCGAACACCGCCAGGAACACGAAGAACGTGGTCTTCACTGCTGCGGCGCTGAGGCTGGAGATAGCCACGTTAACAGGCAGAAGCCCCTGGATAGTCCAGGGCTGGCGGCCAACCTCCGCCACAATCCAGCCACACTGGCCGGTGATATAAGCCAGCGGGATGCAGATGATGGCAGCCCACAGCAGCCACTTCCAAGCTCCCAGTTTGTCTTTCCACACTGCAATGAGCACCAGAAGAAGAACAAGTGCTATCAGCATTCCAAAGCCAATCATGAAGCGGAAACTCCAAAACACCACTCCCACGGGAGGAATTACATCCTCCGGGGCGGAAAGATGGCCATAGCCAATGTACTGCACATTTGCGTCAATCACTTCGCGGGCCAATGCCTTCACTGCAGGTTCATCTGAGCCGCGGTAGACCGCCAGCGCATCCAGAGCCTCACGCCCCAGTGCCATCTTCTCCGCAACGGAAGGCACGACGTTGCCGTCATTGTCAGTATAACCGTTAAGGATATCGTTGATGCCGGGGACGAATCCGTTGGCATCGTGCGTTGCAAGTATGGACAGCATCTTGGGAACCTTTATTCCCGGGACGATTGTGAATGCCGCCCCGTTCCCACCGTCCTGAAGGCCCTCTGCGGCCGCAAGTTTCATGGGCTGGAATTCCGCGGCGTGAACGCCTGAGGAATCACCCGTAAGCATCACCGCGCCGGAGCCCACAAGGCCCACGATTGCACCCACCAGCATGCTCTTTCTGGCAAACTCCGAATGCCTGTTCTTCAGGAGGTACCAGGCGCTGACGCCAACTACAAAAATGCCGCCGGTGACCCAGCCGCTGGTTACTGCGTGGCAGAATTTACTCACCGCCACGGGATTGGAAATCACCTCCCAGAACGCCGCTGCCGATGCCATCTCGCTCCGGACGGTGTCCGGATTGAACGTGGTTCCCACGGGGTTCTGCATCCAGCCGTTGGCTACCAGGATCCAGTAGGCGCTGATGGTTGCACCAATTCCCGTGAGCCAGGTGGAGGTAAGGTGGAACTTAGGCGATACCTTCTCCCAGCCGAAGAACATGACGGCGAAGAAGGTTGCCTCCATGAAGAAGGCCAGGATGCCTTCTATTGCCAGAGGCGCGCCGAACATGTCTCCAACCATCCAGGAATAGTTGCTCCAGTTGGTCCCGAACTCGAACTCCAGGATAATGCCTGTCGCAATTCCAACCGCAAAGTTGATTGCAAAGAGTTTGATCCAGAACTGTGCGGCTTTCTTCCAGAACGGATCCTTTTTCACCACGTAAAGTGTTTCCATTACCGCCATCACAAGGGCGAGGCCCAGCGTGAGCGGAACAAACAGCCAGTGGTAGGCTGCCGTCATCGCGAACTGTATGCGCGACCAGATTACTACGTCCATAGTATTATTCGGTTATCAGTATTTCAGTGTTTTGTGGCTCAGTAAGGCGTGCGCCCACCACCTCGCTCTTCTGCTCATCCGTAAGACCGCGCATGGCGGGCTTGAAGAAGAACACGCGAAGTATGGCGAACAGTATTATGAGTTTGAGTATGATCAGCCAGACAAGCGGCTTTCCCCAGGTCATGTTCTTGAACCCGTCCCGGTACAGGGAGCGGAAGAAGGAAAATATGCCGGGGCGTGAGGCCATGCTTACAGACCTTTGGCTTTGGCTTCGTCCCAGATGGCGTCCATTTCCTTCAGGGACATGTCGCTGAAACGGAGGCCCTTGCGAAGGGTTTGTTCTTCCAGATAGGTAAAGCGGCAGCGGAATTTTTCACTGGAGCGGTTAAGGGCTTCCTCCGGGTCCACTCCGTACAGCCTGGCGGCGTTTATCACCGCAAACATAAGGTCCCCGAACTCCATTTCAATCTTGTCCGGAGTGCCATCGGCAACAGCTTCCGAGACTTCGCCCACCTCTTCCTTCACCTTGTCCCAAACGTCTTCCCTCTTCTCCCAGTCGAACCCGCATCCGCGGGCTTTTTCCTGCAGGGAAAGGGCCTTCAACAGGGCCGGCATGGTCTTGGGAATACCGTCCATGACCCGTTTGTTGCCGCCTTTTTCCTTGGCTTTAACCAGTTCCCAGGTATCGGCAATTTCCTTGGCCGATGTCTCCTTCCCGGCCTCCGGTCCAAACACGTGAGGATGGCGGAAGACCATCTTGTCGCAGACCTTGCCGATGCTGTCCGCAATGTCAAACGCGCCTTCCTCCTGGCCCATGCGGGCGTAGAAGACCATGTGGTACAGAAGGTCGCCGATTTCCTTGGCCGTGGCCTGACGGTCTCCCTCAATGATTGAGTCGCTGAGTTCGTAAACCTCTTCCTCAGTGAGGCGGCGGATGGAATCGAATGTCTGCTCCGCATTCCAGGGGCACTTCTCCCGAAGGGTGTCCATAATGTCAAGGAGCCTTCCGAAGGCCTCTATCTTTTCCTCTCTTGTATGCATCAGCCTATGGATTCAAACAGTTTTACAGTACGGCGGGCTTCTGCCACGTCATGGACGCGAAGAAGCGTTGCGCCCTCTTCCAGCGCCTTGTAATGCACTACCTGGGTGGCCGGAAGGGTCTCTTCCGGAGTAATGTCCAGGGTCTTGTATATCATGCTCTTTCTGGACACGCCGGCAAGGATGGGGCGGCCTATGTCCTTGAGCTCGTGAAGGCGGGAAAGCAGCTGGAAGTTCTGCCTGGCGGTCTTGGCGAAACCGAAGCCGGGGTCCAGGATCCAGTCCTGGATGCCATAGTCCTGGGCCTTTCCGGTGAACTCCCAGAAATAGCCCTTGACGGCGGTGACAACATCGTCATACTGGGCCATGCCCATCATGGTCATGGGCGTTCCCCTCATGTGCATGGCGATGTACCGGAGGCCCAGCTTACCCACCAGGGGAAGCATGTCCTTATCCAGCGCCCCGGCGCTTATATCGTTGACGACGATGGGGCCGATAGTATCATACGCCTTGCGGATAGTGCCGCTGTTGTAAGTGTCTATGGAGATGACGGCTTCCGGGAAGGCCTTGCGGATGGACAGGAGCGCAGGCTCCAGCCTTCTCCATTCCTCCCTTTCTCCCATGAGACCGGCTCCGGGTCGGGTACTGGCGGCGCCGATGTCAATTATATCGGCCCCCTCCGAAAGCATTTGGGCGGCCCTGAGGGCAGCGCCTTCCGCCGTGGTTCTGGAGCCGGGGAAGAAAGAGTCTTCGTTGACGTTGATTATGCCAAGGATTGTGATCATTCCGCAATATAGACATCGTCCCCCGGGGCGGCGAAATGGTATCTTTCGCGGGCGAAGGCCTCAACGGAGTCCTTGTTGGTGGTAAGGGCGTCTATACGGGCATCCATGGCGTCTATCTCACCCTGCAGGCGGGTCATTTCCTTCTGCTGGTTCTTCTCCTCAACCCCCGCCTTGATCCAGGACAGGACGCTGTTATGGGCAAAGAAAAGCAGCCACAGCGCCACTACCGCCGTGACTATAATCACGAACGGAATCAGGTAGTTATGCTCCTTCTGTTTGAGTGTATCCCACTTGATGCCCATACGCCTTTTCTTCTTTTTGCGAAATTACAAAAATCCAGGGTAAAAAACAACAAAGATTTACAGGAGTCCAAGGTATTCTCCAATGCGGTCCAGCCAGGTGTAACTGCCGGTACCGGGAGAGGCCTTGCGCTGGAAGCAGTGAGGACGGAGGGCAAGGGTGTGAAGCTCTGACTGGATGCCCATCGCGCGCATTTTCTCCCAAACGCGGACGGATCCCATGGGAGACCATTTATCCGCATCACCGTGAATAAAGAGCATAGGTGCGGTATCCAGGTCGAAGGAGAATTCAGGGCCGATATAAATGTCGTCCGCATTACCGCCGGTGGTGTTGTGCTGGCTGAAGCCGTCGCTCAGGACGTAGGCGGGATAAATGCCGATGCCCCACTGGACCTTGCAGGAGACATTCCTGTCAATATCGTCAATGGGCCTGTATGACCTGTGGCGGGACGATGTGACTCCCAGAAGCGTAAGATGACCGCCGGCCGATGAACCCATGATGCCAATCTTGTCCGGATTCAGACCACGGGCGGCAGCCTCGCTGCGGACAATGCGTATGGTTCGCTGGAGGTCCTGCCACGCGGTGGTATGCTTGGAAAGGCCACCCTGGGGGCGCGGGGTGCGGTATTTCAGTGTGACCACCGTCATACCCAGGGAATTGAGGTAACGCCTGGCCGGCGCAACTTCAAAGTCGTCCGGGTTGTTATCTTCATAGCCGCCGCCGGAGTAGATAATCTGGATAGCGTCTGTCTTGCGGACAGCCGGAATGTGCCACTCGATGTACGGGGTGCACTGATCCTCCTGAGGGCAGGGCATCTTGCCTTCCGGCCAGACTTCTTCGCGGATAAGCTCTGCGCGGTCATCGTCAGAAGGGAACCTCTTCATGAGCTTCTCTTCCGGCTCCAGGGGACCCAGGAAGCCCATCTGTTTCATGAACTCGATTCCGCGTTCAAGGCCAAAAGCGCCGTGGCCCTTGTCCGGATAGAGGTGGAGCTCCGTGGGAATACCCATGCGGCGGAGCTGGCGGTAAATAAGCGTGGAGCCATTGGGCGAATAGGGGTCCTTGCCGCCGTGGTGAAGGCTAAGCGGGCAGGTCTTTTCATCGAACTTGAAAATGTCGCTTAGTTTAACGTCCGTGCCATAGCCTTCCCTGGTGGCTTTTGTGCCGGTTTCACCATCCGTAGTGACGTATGCCGGGGCATTCAGGATGCCCCAGTTTATGTGGCAGGGAACATCGTCAATCTTGTCGATGGGGGCATATGCCGGAGTCTGGGAACTGGTGGCAAGAAGAAGGGCCAGATGTGATCCGGCCGACATGGAAATGACACCTATCTTCTCCGGGTCGAATCCGCGTTTTGCGGCCTGGCTACGGACCATCCTGACGGCCCTCTGACCGTCTTCCCAGGCTGTCTGGTATATAGGAAGGCCTTCCGGACGGGGTGTCCTGTACACGAAATTGACGCACTGGATTCCCAGCTCCGTCAGCCTCTTGTGCCACTGGTCTATGAGTTTCCCGTCGCACGTGCTGTTGTATGCTCCTCCGGATATGAGAATCATGCAGGCATCGTTGTCCACGGCGGCATCAGGAGCCTCGAACCATTCCAGATACGGGATCCTGTGCTTGTCCGGCTTGAACCCGGGTGCCTTGGACTCGTCCGTCATGGCGGCAATCTGGCCGGGCTGCGCATCCGGCATCTTTTTCTTGGGCCAGATAGATTCGCGCTCCCCTCCCCAAAGCTGCATGGAGAGAAGAAGAAGAAGGATTAGTGTCAATGTCTTTTTCATGTGCTTATAATGCTAGTCTGAAACCTATCGTACTTTTGACTTTTGAGGCGTAATTCTCATTACGGTTGCTCACGCGGCAAGCAGGCCACTTGGCGTTTATGCTGCCCCCGCGGATTACGCGGACATCTCCCGCTGCGGCCTCAAGTGGGCCTGTAGGGTTGGTCTGAGCTTCCTCCGCGTAAGGGCCGGGACGGTCCTGAACCCATTCCCAGGCGTTGCCGGACATATCGTACAAACCCAGTTCATTGGGCGGATAACCGCAGGGCTGGCGGGTCTTGGTGTCCCCCATCTCGCACCATGCGACTTCAGCGGAAAAATCCGAGCCCGCAAAGCAGTAGTTCCGGCTCTTTTCACCGCCCTTGGCGGCGTACTCCCACTCCGCTTCCGTGGGAAGGCGGAACTTGCGGCCCGTGAGATTGTTCAGTTTCTGGATGAACAGCTGGACATCGTACCAGCTTACGTTACCGACGGGGGAATTGCCGCCCAGGAGAAGCGGCGGGAGGGTGCCCATGACGGCATTCCAGAGCTCGCAGGTAACCTCCGTCTGGCCTATCTTGAAATTGTCCAGCGTTACCTCGTGGACGGGGAGTTCGTCCTCTTTCACCACCTTGAGGTTCACCTGTGAAGTGGCGCCCATGCTGAAGGTGCCGCCCATGACGGGAATCATCTTGAAGGAGACATCGGCCACCTTAATGGTTTCACGCTTTCCGTCAGAGACCTCCCGGGGGACCTTGTTTTCCACCAGGATTTCCTTCCAGAATGAAGGGGCGGGCTCTCCGGTGGAAACGGCTATACGGAGGCCGGCGGAGGGTGATTTGGTATGGGGCTCAAGGGTTTTGCGGGTGTTGGGCTTGCAGTTCTTTTCTCCCTGGCAGCCGCCGCGAAGGGGACGGGAGCCATCGTCCTGAGGGTTTTCACACCACTCCCAGAGGCTTCCGGGCATGGAGGAGTCCTGCCTTGCGGCATATTCCCACTCCGCTTCAGTGGGAAGGCGGAAAGGGATGCCGGTGAGACGGGAAAGCTTCTGGGTAAACTTTTTGGCATCGGCCCATGTGACTCCGGCGACTGGACCCTTGCCGCCACTTCCGCCCATGACCGCTGCCCAGAGGTCCTTGGACACTTCCGCGGTCCCAATGGCGTATCCGTCAAGGAACGCTGGTTCAATGGTGGGGTTCCTGACCACTCCAAGGTCGAAGGTCTCTCCCATGAGGAAGAAACTGCCGTCTATCTTATTGAGGGTGAGGCTGAGGTCCTTTACGGGGACGATGTACTTCCCGTCGGCCTCGAAAGGCTTCAGGGCGTCCACCGGATACTCCCCTCCTCCGGCACATGAAACCATGGCCAGGACTGTGGTTACTGCGGCAAGCAAGTTCTTCATAGCGGGTTAGTTTCCTCAAAGATACAATATTTTTTATTATCTTTGCAGGCTAATTCAGAAGATTATGGCAGAGAATTCCCTCCTGGAGAAGGTACTTAGCCTTCAGGACAAATACAAGAAACTGGAACAGCAGCTTGCAGACCCGGATGTTATAGCGGACATGAAGAAGTTCGTGCAGCTTAACAAGGACTACAAGGAGCTGCAGCCCATCATCGCCGCCGGCCTTGAATACAAGAGGCTGGTGGACGAGCTCGCCCAGGCAAAAGACATCCTCATGAACGAGAAGGACGAGGACCTGAAGGAGATGGCCCGCGAGGAAGTTGCGGACATCGAGCCCAAACTCCCGGAGATAGAGCAGAACATCAAGCTTCTCCTCATCCCTGCAGATCCCGACGACAGCAAGAACGCCATGGTTGAAATCCGCGGCGGCACCGGCGGCGACGAGGCCGCAATCTTCGCAGGAGACCTATTCCGCATGTACCAGCACTTTGCGGAGCGCCGCGGCTGGAAACTGGAGATCACAGACCAGGCTCCCGGCACTTCAGGCGGTTTCAAGCAGATTGTTTTCAAGCTCTCAAGCACCCAGGACGGCGTTTACGGCGTTATGAAGTATGAGTCCGGAGTTCACCGCGTTCAGCGCGTTCCACAGACGGAAACCCAGGGCAGGATCCAGACCTCCGCAGCATCCGTGGCCGTGTTCCCGGAAGCCGGAGAGTTTGATATCGAGCTTAATCCTGCAGATATCCGCAAGGATCTGTTCTGCGCCAGTGGCCCCGGCGGACAGGGCGTCAACACCACCTATTCAGCAGTCCGTCTCACCCACATTCCTTCCGGAATCGTGGTCCAGTGCCAGGAGGAGCGTTCACAGCTCAAGAACCTTGACAGGGCAATGGAAGAGCTCCGTACCCGCCTTTACAACATGGAGCACCAGAAGTACCTGGACGGCATTGCGGCAAAGCGCAAGACCATGGTTTCCACCGGAGACCGCAGCGCCAAGATCCGCACCTACAACTATCCCCAGGGCCGTGTAACGGACCACCGCATCGGCTGGAGCATGTACAACCTTCCCGTCTTCATGGACGGTGACATCCAGGAGTGCATAGACCAGCTCCAGATAGCAGAAAACGCAGAACGTCTCAAAGAAGCAGCAGAGGAATAAACTTATGGCACGCGATCCTAAAGAACTCAAGGCCCTTGGACACGAGAGTGTCTATAGCCAGAAATACGCACCGGAGGTTCTTGAAACCTTCGAGAACCGGCACCAGGACAACGATTACTGGGTCCGCTTCAACTGCCCGGAATTCACCACCCTCTGCCCCATCACGGGCCAGCCGGACTTCGCGGAAATCAGGATTTCTTACGTCCCTGACGTGAAGATGGTGGAGTCGAAGTCCCTCAAGCTGTACCTTTTCAGCTTCCGCTCCAACGGAGACTTCCACGAGGACTGCGTGAACACCATCATGAAGGACCTTGTGAAACTCATGGATCCCAAGTACATCGAGGTAACTGGCTTCTTCACCCCCCGCGGAGGCATCTCAATCTACCCGTACGCCAATTACGGCCGCCCGGGTACCAAATGGGAAAAACTGGCCTGGGAAAGGCTGGCTAACCACGAGTAAACCTCTCGAACGCAGCCTTTTCAAGTTGCTCCCTGTCATCAGGGTGCGCAATGGAAATCAGAAGCCCTGCCCTTTCCTGCAGGGCTTTTCCGTATAGATTGACTGCGCCATACTCCGTGACAACCCACTGGACATCCGCCCTTGGGGTGACGACGCCTGCGCCAGGCTTCAGCGTGGGAACTATCTTAGGTGCACCCTTTGTGGTTCTGGAAGCCATGGCAATGATAGCCTTGCCGCCCTGGGAAAGTTTTGCGCCGCGTACAAAGTCCAGCTGGCCGCCGGTACCGGAATAGATTCGCTGGCCTATTGAATCCGCACAAACCTGACCCGTGAGGTCAATCTCTATGGCGGAATTCACGGAGACCATATTGGGGTTCCTGGCTATTATGCGTGGATCATTGGTATAAGCGATCTCTCTCATTAAGACTGCCGGATTGCGGTCGATGAAATCGTACACTTTCTGGGAACCAAGGAGGAACGACGCAACCACTTTGCCGGTGTCTATTGCCTTGCGGGCGCCGTCTATGACGCCGCTGCGGATGAGCCTGAGAGCGCCGTCGCTGAACATTTCAGTGTGGAGACCCAGGTGTTTGTGGTCCTTCAGAGCCGCACAGATGGCGTTTGGCATGGCACCAATTCCCATCTGGAGGCAGGCTCCGTCCGGGATTAGTTCAGCGCAGTGACGGCCTATGACAAGGTCTGTCTCAGAGGGCTCTGCGTACTCTTTGGTAATTAGCGGACGATTGTCATGAACCAGCGCGGTGAAACGCTCCAGCGGAACGGATTCACCGTAGGAGAACGGCACGTTTGGATTCACAACGGCAATGCGGTCGCGGGCGACCTCCAAGGCTGCTATGGAGCAGTCAACAGACGTACCAAGTGATACCATCCCGTCCACGGGCTCGCTTACCTGTACCATTGCGACGTCGCAAGGAAGCGAGCCGTTGCGGTACATCAGCTGGGTCTCAAAGAGGTTCACCGGAAGGTAATCCGCAAGGCCGGCGTGCACGTTTGTACGCACGTTGGGTCCCACGAAGAATCCTTGGTCAAGGAATGCTCCGCCTTCAGCATAAGGAGCCGGGCCTTCCGTGTGGAAATGATGGAAATGGACGTCCCGGAGCTCTTCCTTACGCTCTGCAAGCGCTTCCACAAGCGCAATGGGAACGCTGGCAATGCTGGAAAGGTGCACGTGGTCGCCGCTCCGTACGCATTTCACCGCCTCCGCGGCCGATATATATGAAGGTTTAGTCATAAGCAGTTGTAAAGATACGTATTTTAACTCACATTTGACAATTTGTCAGTACTTCTTTGCAGGACCGCAATTTGCAGTAAAACGGCCAAACAGAAAGACTATGGGTTATGGTAAATGGATAGGAGGCGTCCTTGGATGGGTCATACTGGGTCCCATCGGAGGCCTTCTTGGGTATCTTGCCGGAAGGGCCTTTGACAATGCCGCAGATGTGATAGGGCAGCAGGCCGCTTCTGGCGGTACCACAAGGCGTACATATTCAGCCACAGAGCAGCGGAACAGCTTCATGGTAAGCCTCCTGGTCCTCTCAGCAGCCGTCATCAAGGCCGACGACAGGACGCGCCAGGCGGAGATGGACTACGTGAAGGACTTCATCCGGAAGAACTTTGGTGAAGGCTCCGTACAGGAGGCCATGAGAATCCTTCGCCAGCTACTGGAGAAGGATGTGAACATCTATGAGGTAGGCCCTCAGATCGCCACCTACATGAACTATTCCCAGCGCCTGCAGCTCTTCCACTACCTCGTGCAGATTGCAATGGCCGATGGCGATTTCTCAAAGAGCGAGAAGTCCGTCCTGGAGGCCATCGGCACAACAATCGGCCTGTCCGACGCGGATGTATCGTCCGTTATTTCCATGTTCTACAAGGACACGAATTCCGCCTACGCCGTCCTGGAAATCTCCCCCTCCGCCACTGACGATGAGGTTCGCTCCGCATACCGCCGCATGGCTATGAAGAACCACCCGGACAAGGTTGCAACCCTGGGCCCTGACGTCCAGAAAGCCGCAGCAGAAAAGTTCCGCCAAATCCAGGAGGCCTACGAGGCCATCAAGAAAGAAAGAGGAATGAATTAAACCAGCGACAGCGCTACGTCCATCATCTGGGTGAAGGTCTTCTGGCGTTCTTCCGAGGTGGTGACCTCGCCGGTGATGATGTGGTCCGATATGGTCAAAATGCCAAGGGCACGGGTCCCGGCCCTGGCAGCATTGAAGTATAGCGCGGCCACTTCCATCTCCACCGCAAGTACGCCCATCGCCATCCAGCGCTCCGGGTGCGGGTTCTCACGGTAGAACACGTCCGATGAGAGGACATTGCCAACTTTGTAGCGGTAGCCCATCTTGTCACAGGAATCCGCAGCAGCCCTAAGGAGTCCGAAGTCCGCAATGGGTGCGAAGACGCCGCCCAGTTCGTACTGGTCTCCGTAGTTGGAGTCCGTGCAGGCGCCCTCTGCAATCACCAGGTCACCGACCTTCAGGTCGCGTGTGTACGCTCCGGCGCTACCCACACGAATGATGGTCTTCACGCCATAGAAATGATATAGTTCATATGTATACAGGCCAATGGAAGGCATTCCCATGCCATGCCCCATCATGCTGACGCGCTTGCCGTTGTAGGTACCCGTGTAACCGAGCATTCCGCGGACCTCGTTGAAGCAGACGGGATTCTCCAGATAACGCTCTGCCATGAACTTGGCGCGCAGCGGATCTCCGGCCATGATTACGGTTTCAGCAATCTCTCCGAGTTTAGCCCCAATGTGGGGCGTAGGTGTATTGTTCTCTTTCATTGTGTCATTATTTGGTTATCAGTGCAAATATACAAAATAAGGACGAACCGCCTTGACAAAAAAGTGCCATAATCGCTGCCGCCTTGACACAAAAACAAGCCCTGATGCATTGTAGGTGTCGAGGTGGCATATTTGCGGAAGGTGCGCTGTCTTTTGCAGGTGAGCCATAAAATGCTTATCTTAGCAGAAATCATTCTGATATGCTGAAGTATATGTCCATTCTCTCCCTGCTTGGCCTGGTTGCCTGCGGAAACGGCAAGTATGAGGCCGAAACTTTCTACACGGACAGCAGGAAGCCAGTAACGATAACTCTTATAAAGCACGGCTCACTTGCCATCTCGTACAAGGGGCAGTCAATACAGATTGATCCTGTCGGCGGATATGGAAAGCCCACCGACTATGCGGCAGAATTCCCCAAGGCAGACCTCATCTTAGTAACTCATGAGCACGGAGACCACTTTGACAAAGAAGCCATAGCGGCATTGTCTAAAGAAGGTGTGACTAAATTGGTTACCAACGCCCGCTGTGCGGAAATGCTTGGTTATGGTAGCGTTATGGCCAACGGAGACAAGATGGAATTGAAAGGAATCACAATAGAAGCCGTTCCCGCGTACAATTATTCAGAAGGACGCACTCAGTTCCACCCCAAGGGGCGTGACAACGGATTCGTCCTTACGCTTGACGGCCTTCGCATATACATTGCCGGTGACACGGAGGACATCTCGGAAATGGCGGAACTGAAAGACATCGACATAGCCTTCCTCCCCGTAAACCAGCCGTACACCATGACAGTTGACCAGTGCGTAAACGCCGCCAAGGTCATAGCCCCCAAAGTCTTGATCCCTTACCACTTCTCCAGCACGGACCTGACCTCATTGCCGGACCTCCTGCCCGGAATCAATGTGCTTCTGAGGCATATGGAATAATGAAAAAGCTTATACTCTGGGACCTGGACGGTACCCTCATAGATACACTGGAAGACTTGGCGGCGGCTGTGAACCATGCGCTCACGCTCCGCGGACTGCCGTTACACACCATTGACGAATACCGTCGGATGGTGGGGCATGGCGTGCGGAACCTGGTTCAGCAGGCGCTTCCTGCTGGAGTGGATGATGTCTACGTTGATGAGTGCCTGAAGGACTTTAAGGAGTATTACTCGGCCCACATAGATGTGAAGACCAGGCCTTATCCGGGAATCAGCGATCTGATTACGGATCTGGACAAACGCGGCGTGAAAATGGCAATCGTTTCCAACAAATTCCAGGAGGGAACGGAGTATCTGATAAAGGAGTTCTTCCCGGAGATTGACTTTGTGGCAATAATGGGAAACCGTGAAGGATTCCCTCTGAAGCCCTCTCCGGAAATCGTTGAACATGTCCTAAGAATGTCTGACATCCCAAAGGTCGATGCCATTCTGGTGGGTGATTCGCCAACGGACATGAAGACGGCCGCCAACGGCGGCATTGACTCCATCGCCGTGAGCTGGGGTTACCGCACAAAGGAGGAACTGGCGGGAAACAGAATCGTAGACAGTGTAGAAGAGCTACGAGGAATTCTTACTTCTTCTTTAGATTAAAGACATCCCTGTTGATCCTGACGGAGAGGACATCGTTTTTGAAAGACACTATCTGCCATTTCTTTATGTACCAGTCGGTTCCGTCCTGTCGGTCACGGGCGATTCCGTCTTCGATTAATGCCGAGGCGGTCTCATACCATTGGACGGCCTCCATTGTCTCCGTATTGTAATCATAATAGGAGTACTTGGTGGGTGACAGGCTAGTAATGGCATATGATGCCCACTGCTCCTTGGGAGTGAGGGTAAGTATACCGTCTGCATATTCCCAAGTGCCCTTTTCCTTATTACCAACTGTCTTCAGGCCCTTCCGGACCGCATGCTACTGCTGCAAGTGCAATACTGAGATAGAAAAATAAGCGTTTCATTTTATTGTGTTTTTACATAATCTCCAGCTTGGGCTTTACTGGGTCTATTGGGTGATAGATATGGTCACGCTCTACGGAGGTGACGCCCTTTACCTTCTTGAAGAAAGCTATCGCATCGTGAATATCCTTTCCATCGGGAATCTTTATTGCAATTCCGGGGATGATGCTGTAGTCGTACATTAGATCAGCACCATACTCCTTGACTGCGGCAAGAAGAGGCTCTTTCCCGACCTCCGGGTCATACATTATGATAAGGGTGTTCGGGGAGACATCCTGCGGCTCGTCCATAAGCCGTATCTCTTTTCCCTTTGAAAGAACATATACGGCATCCTGACCGTTGAGGCGGCCGAATTCCGTGGCCTGGGCAATGGAGTTCTCAGGGAAAATGCGCACGCTGTCAAAATAATACAACCCGTCCTCTGAATTGAGCCATCCGCCGATATATCCTTCGTGCGCTTTGGCGTGGCTAATCACATATTCCAGGTCTTCCCGGTCGTGCCTGTTCTGAGTCTCCGCATAAGCCACAGAGATGCCTTGCTTGGGCTCCTGCCAGGACCTGATGTCAATGGTAAACCCTTCCGGACGCGATTGGCTGAATACCCATACGCTATCTACGAGTGTAGGCTGTCCGGCAACCCTGGGAGTCCGTGACAGGGACCCGCAGGCAATCAGGCCAAACAGGGTGAGAATGGACATATACTTCAGCATATCAGAATGTTTTCTGCTAAGATAAGCATTTTTCAGTATCTATTGTGTAAAAAGGGCATATTTGAGCATGATGAATATCCCCGAAAGGGTATAATTCCATTGAAAATTTGTAAAAATATACCCGTTATGGTATATTATTGGTAAAAAATCTTATATTTGTACCCGAAAAGGTATAATATGAGCATATCGGAACATATTAAAAGTAAAAGGAAGACCTACGGACTTACACAGACGGAACTGGCAGAACGTTCAGGCGTGGGGCTTCGTTTTGTTCGGGAAATGGAGCAAGGCAAAAGCACTCTTCGTATGGATAAGGTGAACCAAGTACTGGCTTTGTTCGGAGAAGAGCTGGGGGCTGTAAAATCTGAAGTATTATGAAGCAAGCCCGTATTTACATCCAGGATTCTTTTTGCGGCATTCTTACTGAGGATGAAGAAGGGTATCACTTTACCTACGACGCCGGCTATCTGAACTCAGAGGGCGCTTTGCCGCTGAGTCCGACAATGCCGTTGACGGCAGAGACATACGAAAAGGAAATGATGTTCCCTGTCTTTGACGGTCTCATCCCGGAAGGATGGCTGCTGGACATTGCGTCTAACACTTGGAAAATTGATCCCAGGGACAGGATGTCCCTACTTATGGCATGTTGTAAAGACTGTATTGGAGATATCAGCGTAATCCCTTTTGGAAATGAGTAAGTGTCTGTATTGCTACGGTGAGTTGGAAGATGGGCAGACCCATTTTCATCCTTCTTGTGCCCATAAGTTCTTCGGCACGGCCGTTGTTCCTGTGTTGCCTTATACCCGTGACAATATGTCTGATCTTGCCAGACAGGTAATCCGTACTAGCGCTACCGTTACCGGAGTCCAGGCCAAGATGTCTCTTGACCTTGACCGTGGCAAGAAAAACGAACCGGCCAGATTTACTATCGTCGGACTGTGGGGGCGGTACATTTTCAAGCCGCAGAGTTCCAAATACAGATGTCTGCCCGAATTGGAAGATCTTACAATGAAAATGGCATCGGCGGCCGGAATCCGCACCGTGGAGCATACTCTTATTCCAATGGCGGACGGAGAACTGGGTTACCTGACAAAGCGCATTGACCGCAACAGCAAAGGTGGCAAGATATCGATGCTGGACATGTGCCAGCTTTCCAACCGGCTTACCGAGCATAAATATTATGGTACCTATCCCCAACTTGCCGACACCATAAAACACTACTCATCTGCACCTTTGCTTGATGTTCAGCGTTTCTGGGAAGTCGTGCTATTCTCATGGATTACGGGCAATTCGGACATGCACTGCAAGAATTTCTCCCTGATTGATATGGGCGGCCGCAAATACACTCTGGCTCCAGCATTCGACCTCCTGGCAGTATTGCTTGCCGATCCTGAGGATCAGGAAGAATTGGCTATGACATTTACTGTAGGAGGGCGGAAAGACGGTTTTGACAGGGAGTCCTTCCTGGTGGCTATGGAGGAAAGCGGGATATCCCGCCCCGTGGCCGAAAAGAAAATCGTCCGTATGTGCAATAGTTTGCCTGTTTGGGAATCTCTAATAGACAAGTCGTTCCTTCCGGACGACCTGAAAAGTTCATATAAAAATCTCATTCAAGAAAGACTTACGAGACTGCTATGAATACAATCTGGATTGTTCTGCCGATACTTACCCTTCTGATGTTCGATCTGGGGCTGGCGCTCCGCTTTGAGGACTTCGGAAAGGTTTTTCGCAGACCATGGCCCATTGCCGTGGCGCTTTTTGGGCAGCTGGTCCTGCTGCCGGCCATAGCCCTTGCACTGGCATACCTTTTCAAGCTGCCACCAGTGTTTTTCATTGGTCTGGTGCTTATTGCATGCTGCCCCGGAGGGAGTTCCTCCAACGTGTTTTCAAAACTTGCAGGAGGGGATGTGGCCCTGTCTGTGACACTCACTGCGATAAGCAGCGTGGTCACGCTGTTCACAATCCCGTTTGTAATGAGTTGGGCTACTCGTCTGGTTGGTGAGAGTGTTGGAATAGCTCTGCCCGTGGGGAATCTCATCAAGCAGAACATCGTCCTCATGCTGGTTCCTGTGCTCCTTGGAATTGGAATGCACTATGCCTGGCCCAATGCGGCGCAAAAGACGGACAAGGTCCTCACGAAGCTTGCATTCCCGCTGCTTCTGGTCCTAATTACCGTTTTCTACATCCAGCACCACAGGACTATCCTAGATAACATCGGACTGCTTGGCGCCTGTGTGACAGTGCTCATACTTGTTGCCATAGGCATCTCTTCGCTACTGTCCCGGCTCGTGAGGAACAGCGCGCAGCAGCGCAGGACCGTTATCATCGAGGTCGGGATGCAGAACGCTGCCCAGGCCATCGCCATTGCCTCCAGCCCACTCATCTTCGCCAACGAAGAGATGGCAATCCCCGCCATTCTCTATTCGCTGATGATGAATATAGTACTCCTGACATATGTGGGTATTGTAAGAAAGCATTAACACTATGCATAAAGGATTCTACTGTTTATCCGTAAAAGAACAATAGTCGGAATAGACCTCGCGAACCACATCGTCCCAATTGAGGTAGAGGTCTCGTCTGGCGGCGGCGCTTATGCGCTGGTAGCTTTCTTCATCGGCCAGAATGTCCAATATGGCACGGGCGTAGTTGTCTTCTCCCGGGGCCGAAACATATCCGTTCAGGCCCGGAGTGACGGTTGCGGCGGTGCGGGCGCCTTCCAGGAAGAGCGTGGGCGTGCCCTGGCAGGCGGCCTCTATCTGGACCAGGGAATTGGCATCGTACAGAGAAGGGAAAAGGAACAGCTTGGCGCGGGAGTAGAGCCTCTCAAGCATGGGCTTGTCTGTAAGACCGCACATTATAACCTCTTCCGTAAGCCCCTGCTCTGCAACAACTTCAGCAAGCTTATCCTCGTCCTGACCCTTGCCGGCGAAGAGCATTCGGAAGTTCTTCAGGCCCATTTCCTTGGCCCTGGCAAGAGCCCTTACTGTGAAGTCAATATTCTTGATGAAATTAATCCTTCCTACAAAAAGGAACACCGTAGCATCGTCAGGGACGCCATAGGTCTGGTTAACTATCCTGGCGGCCTCTTCCGGGTCCTCCACGGGCTTGTGGTCCGTTGCATTTAGCCTTACCTTGCAGGGCGCCGTGAGGCCGTACTCTTTTTCATACAGGTCCTTGATTCCGGCATTCACGGCCCAGCATTCGTCGCAGGCGTTGAATACGCGCATAATGCGGGCCATTACCACCTTCAGGGCGATATCCGTATGCAGAGGCTTTTCAAAATCCTGCTTGTACTGGCTGTGCAGCGTGGCCACAACTGGAATCCTGTGCAGCTTGGCGTAAAGCAGCCCAGCCATTCCCACAGCGAAAGGAGAATGGATATGGACCATGTCAATGCCGCTACGGATTATCTGTGCCTCAAACAGCGGATCCAGAGCCGGCGTAGGAAGGTCGTAATCATAGCCGATGATGGGCACGGAATGGCATCGTACCACCTTGTAAGGTAGCTTTTCGTCGTCCTCCTTGCTGAATCCACGCGTTTCCGCACAGAAAACCACCACGTCGCAGTAATTCACCAGACGGCGGGCATAATTGTCCACCACCTTGATTACACCGTCCACCATGGGATACCAGGTGTCTATGAAAAGGCCAACTCTATTCATTGATTATTGCGTATTCTATGCCGCGGAGTTCCGCGAGGGAGCGGAGGCGGCCATAGCAGGAGTAGCCGGGATTGGATTTCCGGTGAAGGTCGTCACACATCTGGTGGCCGTGGTCCGGGCGCAGGAAGATGCGGAAACCGCGTTTCTGCTCCACTTCCAGCATGGCTTTCATCATCTCATAGACAGGAACGTCGCCTTCCAGGAGGTTGGCCTCGTAGAAGTTGCCGTCCGCGTCACGCTTGGTGGAGCGGAGGTGAACGAAATCTATCCTGTCGCCAAACTCACGCATCATGGCCGGGCAGTCGTTGTCAGCACGGACGCCGAAGGAGCCTGTGCAAAGGTTAAGGCCGTTGGAAGGATTGGGCACCGCGGCGATGAGTTTGCGGAAATCATCGGCAGTAGAAAGGATGCGGGGAAGGCCCAGGATGGGATACGGAGGATCGTCCGGATGGATTACCATGCGGGAACCCATCTCGTCGCACACCGGACATATCTGCTGAAGGAAGAAGATGAGATTGGCACGAAGCTGCTCCGCATCAATGCCCTTGTAGCGGTCCAAAGCTGCCTGGAAGTTCTCCAGGGTAAAACTTTCCTCGCTGCCGGGAAGGCCTGCTATCATGTTGCGAGTGATGAGGGCCACCTCTTCCGGAGACATCTCCGCGAAACGTTTTTCCGCTATCTCAATATCCTTAGCCGGATACTCCTCACGGGCGCCGGGGCGCTTCAGGATGCAGATGTCGAATGCCAGGAAGGCGGCGCGCTCAAAACGCAGGGCCTTTGAGCCGTCAGGCATCTCATAAGCCAGGTTGGTGCGGGTCCAGTCCAGAACCGGCATGAAGTTGTAAGTGATGGTATGGATGCCGCATTCAGCCAGGTTGCGGATGGTCTGCTTGTAATTCTCTATGTAGCGGAGATACTCCCCTTCACGGGTCTTGATGTGCTCGTGAACCGGAACGCTTTCCACCACGCTCCAGACCATTCCGTGTTCTGCAACGATTGCCTGGCGGGCTTTGATCTCAGAAACTGGCCACACTTCCCCGTTGGGAATGTGGTGAAGGGCATGGACTATGTCTGTCACACCCGCCTGGCGGATGTACTCTAGGGGAACGGGGTCGTTGGGGCCGTACCAACGCCAACTCTGACGCATTGTATACATAGATTTCTCGACTTCGCTCGAAATGACAATTACTCGAAATGACAATTAATTGTAAATACAACTAAATTGAGAAACTGTTGAAACCGCCGTCTACTACGGCAACTGTGCCGGTAACGCCCTTGGAGGCGTCGGAGGCAAGGTAATGAAGTGCGCCTACCAGTTCATCGGGCTCAAGGAAGCGGCCGAAGGGGGTATGGGCCAGAATCTTGTGGGAACGGTCCGTAAGGGAGCCGTCCGGATTTGTGAGGAGCGAACGGTTCTGGTTTGTGAGAAGGAAGCCGGGGGCGATGCCGTTTACACGGATGCCTTCTCCAAACTTCATGGCCAGTTCCCCGGCCAGCCACTGGGTCCAGAAGCACCACCTTTGCGCCACATCCGGCGAAATACTTGACGATGGTCTCCCCCAGCACCCCGCAGGCACCGGTCATGACCGCCACGCGGCCGCTCAAATCAAAAAGATTACTCATTGTACTTGGCTTTAAGATCTTGATACCAATTCTGCAGGACATACCAGGCAAGCTTCTTCTGGCCGCTCTCTGAGATGACACCCTTGCGGTTGAAATCGTCCTGGATGCCGTTCAGGGCACGGCGCGGGCTGCGGAAATCCTTCAGAATCCATGGAGACGTACCGGCGAAACCTGGCATTCGCTCCGTCATCATCTTGATGTTGCGCTTATAGCACTCTTCCATATACTCCTCCGTGAAACGGTCCGTGCGGGGGCCATGGTAGCCATAGCGGGCACCGGCGCCGAACTCGGAGATGAAAACGGGCTTTTTCACTGGGAATTCCCACTCGGTTACGTCGCAGTCCTCGTTCCTTGCGCCGTACCAGCCGGTATACTGATTAAATGAAATGAGATCTGTGTATTCCAGCAGGGGGTCGTCCACCGTAAAGCGGTTTTTACCCACTGCTTCCTTTTCCATCGCGGCGCTCACAAGGCGGGTTGCATCCATCTCCCTGGCGCGGGCTATGAGCCCTGCCAGGAAACGGGTCCTTTCCGGGGAAACAGGAGTCTCGTTGGCAACGGACCAGATAATGATGTTGGCCCTGTTTATATCACGGGTTATCATCTCTTCAAGCTGCTGGATGGCGTTAGCATACGTATCCGGATTGTTCCAGGAAATGGTCCAGTAGACCGGAATCTCGGACCACACCAGGAGGCCCATCTCCTCGCACTGGCGGACCATATCCTCATTGTGGGGATAGTGAGCCAGGCGGACGAAATTGCAGCCCAGTTCCTTGGCATAATCCAGAAGCTGTTTGTTCTGCTCCGGCTTGGTTATACGGCCCACGGGCGTAATGGATTCCTCATGGATGGAAATGCCCCTGAGGAATATCTCCTTACCGTTGAGGAAAATCTTGTCCTCACGGGTTTCAATGGTACGGAAGCCCACCTTGTCCCGGGTGCAGTCCTGAGCCGATGTTATCACCACATCGTAGAGCTTGGGAGAACCGGGGCTCCAGAGCTGCGGGGCGGCCACGGCTTCAAAGGTGGCATGGCCTTTTTCATCGGCAATCACGTCCAGGGAGAGCCTGAGCTCCGGAATGGACAGGTTTACCTTCTCCCCGGCGGATGCCCCGTCCAGATTCACATATCCGTATATGCGGTGCTTTGCGGGACGATTTTTCCTCACCTTGCCAACCACGGCTTTGTCCATGAGGACGGCATAGTCCCGGATGAAGGTTTCCGGCATTTCCACAAGCTGGACGCTGCGGGTAATGCCGCCGTAGTTCCACCAGTCGCTGTTGTTGGTGGGGATACCGTCCTTGTCGCGGGTATCGTCCACCATGACTACAAGGGAATTCTCTCCGCTTTTCAACCGGTCAGTAACCTCTATATTGAATGGCGTGAAACCGCCCTCGTGACGGCATATCTTGCTGCCGTTCAGGCCCACCACCGCCGTGTGGTTGACTGCGCCGAAATAAAGGAAATAGCGCTTTCCGGGTTTTGGATCAGCCCGGAAAAGTGTCCTGTACCAGACCTTTCCCTCATAATAGTACAGCTTCTCGAACTGGGTATTCCAGTCCCCGGGAACGCAGATGTCTCCAGCGCGGTTGAAGCCATATTCAATAAGCTTGGTGCGGTCGTCGTCGTAACTCCTGTCGGCAAAGAAGGATTTCCTGTCTGTCAGGGGTGAGAGACGATAATCGTAATATCCTATGCCATACTGATCCACAAGATATTTCCACTGCCCGTCAAGTGAGGTACAGGCGCGGTCGGCGATGTTGATAATCATGGGGGAAGGAGCGTCCTCCCCGGCGAGGGCGGGCGCCGCAAACACAAGCGTCGAGGCAAGTCCAAGAAGAAGTTTCCTAATCATTGGGGAGTCTATTTTTTACGATTAGCCAAAAGGAAAAACACCACTGCTGCAACTACGGCAGTGCCGCAGCCAATCCAGGGGGCGAGGCCGGAGGATACGCCAAAACCGGTCTTATCCACCAGGATGAAGGTGACGCAGACCGCTGTCATGAAGATAGCCGGGATGAGCGTTATGAGATAGCTCAGCCCGCCGCGGCGGACAAAGTATGCGGTAGCCGTCCAGAACATGAATACGGACAGCGTCTGGTTGCCCCAGCCAAAGTAGCGCCAGATGGTGTTGAAGCCATTTTCATCGGCAATATTGAACCACAGCATAAGGCCGCTGACGGCAAACAGAGGGATGGCGATGGCAAGGCGGTTCCCCATCTTTTCCTGCTTTATGTGGAGGAAGTCAGCCGCAATGAGCCTGGCGCTTCGGAAAGCGGTATCTCCGGAAGTGATTGGAGCCGCCACCACGCCCAGCATAGCCAGGATGCCGCCAAACACGCCCAGCCATCCCTTTGACACCAGCGTCACAACGGAAGGGGCGGCGGAACTCATGCTTCCGCCAACCTCCGCATAGCCTCCGTCAAAGAAGAACCAGGACGATATTGCCGCCCATACAAGGGCCACCAGGCCCTCGGTAATCATGGCACCGTAGAAGATGGGCCGGCCAAGCTTTTCGCTCTTTATGCACCGGGCCATAATGGGGCTCTGGGTGGCATGAAAACCGGATACTGCGCCGCATGCAATGGTAATGAACAAGCAGGGGAAAATGGGCTGGCCGGATATTCCGGACTTGTCTGTCCATCCGCCCAGTCCGTCCCACAGTTCCGGCATGGAGGGCCATTTGATGAACAGTCCCACCATAAGGGCCGCCGCCATGAACAGCAGCGCCACGGCGAAAATGGGATAAATCCTGCCGATAATCTTATCTATAGGCAGCAGCGTGGCAATAATATAATAAATGAATATGACTCCGCACCAGATGAGCATGGACGATGTACTCCCGCCGCCCGTCATTCCGCCAAGGATAATGGCCGGGGAATACACGAAAACGGCTCCAACCATTATGAGAAGGAACAAGGAGAATACCAGCATCACGCTCTTTGTAGTCTTTCCAAGGTAATGGCCTACTATATCCGGATAGTTCGCTCCCCCGTGCCTTATTGACAGCATTCCGGAAAGATAGTCATGCACTGCACCGGCAAAGATGCAGCCGAAAACAATCCACAGATAGCTTGCAGGGCCGAATTTCGCACCCATTATGGCGCCGAAAATGGGCCCCGTTCCCGCTATGTTCAGGAACTGGATCATGAACACCTTCCACGTGGGCATGGCAATATAATCCACCCCGTCCGCCTTGGTAATTGCCGGCGTAGGCTTTGACGGATCAGGTCCGAAAACCTTTTCCACAAACTTTCCGTACAACAGATACCCCAGAATCAGGGCCAGAATGCTTATTACAAAAGATATCATGCGAAGAAAGAAAAATGGACGCGGCCGTAGGCGCGTTCTTTTACGAAATGCGGGTAACTGGTAAAGGAGTGCTCATCTCCGTGCTCCAGGATGAAATAGCACTCGGGATGGAGTAAATCCAGGGAGAAGACAAGGTCCGGGAGGCGCTCTATGCCTTCCAGGGCGTAGGGCGGGTCCGCGAATATGATGTCGAACTTTTCCCGGCAGATGGGGAGGAAATCGAAGACGTTGTCACGTACCATGGTGACGTTGTCAAGGCCCAGGCGGGCTGCTTCCGTCTTTATGAACGATGCATTTTCGCGGGCCATTTCCACGCAGTACACGCGGGAGGCGCCGCGGGAGGCGAACTCATAGGCTATGGAGCCGGTGCCGCCGAAGAGGTCCAGAACCTTAAGGTCCTGAAACTCGTACTCGTTGTCAAGGATGTTGAAGAGACCTTCCTTGGCGAAGTCCGTGGTGGGACGGGCTTTATACCCTGCGGGGGGCAGGATTACCTTGCCCTTCAGACGTCCACCTATGATTCTCATAGCTGGACTACTGCTTTGAAGTAGCGGTAGAGGGACATGCTGGAGTCCATGTCCAGAGGAGTGCGGAAGTGGACGGTGGAGACTTCAGGATTGAGCTGGAGCTGCTTC
The DNA here is from genome assembly GCA_024694675.1 of Bacteroidales bacterium. GTDB lineage: Bacteria > Bacteroidota > Bacteroidia > Bacteroidales > UBA932 > Cryptobacteroides. Next base: position 54,350 of record JAILJO010000004.1, read on the forward strand.
ATGGCGAGGAAGAGGAAGTACTGGGCGGTGGTGAAGTCCGGGGCCTGGAAGACGTTGGCAAGACGGAGGCTCTTGCCCTGGGCTATGACCAGGTGAAGCCAGCCGTCACGCCAGGAGGCTACAATCTTGTTGTAGTCTTCTATGGCGCCAAGGGTACGGATTAGGTAGTACATTTCCGGAAGGATGCGGGCCTGGTCTCCGTCCTCAGTGAGAACCGTCTGGGCAAGCACCTTTGACAGCGACTCCCCTATTGAAAGGGAATAAACCAGCACGGCACCGGCTTCCGGCATGGAAACCCATTCCACAGCATCTTCACTGCCGATGGAAACAACCTCCGCGAGAGCCTCGCGGGCTTTTGCCTCGTCGAAAAAGGACTCCGGGACAAGGGCTACCTTGGGAGTAAGGAGAGATATCTCCACCTCCCGGTAGCGACGCTGGAACTCCGGCGTTGTAAAAAGCTGCTCGGAACCCATCCAACCGCTGGCTGAGCCTCCGGGCAGAGTCTTAAAAGAATATCCACTCAAGGAAACTTGAATGGATATTCCTGAACTTTGCGTATGGACGCTGTCCATAACCATTATTCCCAGTTACCTGCGTTGTTGTTAGGAGCGGTAACGCTGCCAACCTGCAGGCCTTCGAAACGGTTGCGGTCACGGCAGTCTGCATCCAGATTGATGCGGAGCTGATTGTCCATTCCCTTAAGGAGGGCCTTGTAAGGCATGCGGGCCTCAAACAGAGGAACCTGTACGCCGGATACCTTCTTGATGGTGGATTCCATCTCAACCTCCTGTCCTTCTGAGAAGGGGATGAATTTGAGGGAGTCTACCACGAAATCCGGACGATGTGTGAACAGGGTGTCCTTAACAGGTATCTTGGTGACGGTTGAGAATACAACCTTCTGACCGTTCTCATAAGCTTCCTGCAGTTTTGCGGTAAGCTGATCCGGTTTGAGACGCCTGTTGGCCTTCTTGATGGCCTCTGTGTTCACGACTGCGAGGGAGTCATCGTTGGAACCGATCTGCATGACGATGTCCATCTGGCCCTGCTCATAGAACAGCTTGAGGGAGTCTACGGTGGGGCTGAAACGGCCGTTCACGCTCTTGAAAGCTTCCTGGAGGGTACGGATGTCCTTGAGACGCTGGATACCCACCTTTTCACGGGCCTTGACTTCTTCATTGAACTTCACGGGCTTCTGGATACTTGCTATGAATGCCCATGCGAGACCGGCAATGACCAATCCAAGGAGAACCTCGATAAGGATTTTTACTGCTTTGTTCATTATTTTAGTGTTTAATTTATTTCAAACTTCCGACAAAGTTAAAAAAATGATTTCTCAAAAGCAATATCTTTTGTAAATTTGCCTGTTCAAAAAGTGGAAAGGATGATTCCCTGCATAACCCGCAGTAAGATTGAAGTTTTCAAGACCCTCCTGGACGGCGCCTCAGCGGTGACCGTCGCCGCCCACGTCCATCCGGACGGGGATGCGCTGGGCTCCACTGTGGCTATGTGCTCATACCTCAGGGACATCATGGGGAAAGACGCCGTAGTAGTACTTCCGGAAACTCCTCCGGAAAGCATCCGTTTCATTATCCCGGAAAGCATCCCGTACATCTTTTATGACAGTAACCCAGATGCCGCTGACGCATGGATTGCGGAATCGGACCTCATTATCCTTCTGGACTGCAACGGTTTCTCAAGGACGGAAGGCCTCAGCGGCGCCCTGGAGGCATCCAAGGCCATCAAGGTGCTCATAGACCACCACCTGAACCCTCAGGAGGAGCAGTTCCGCCTGGTGTTCTCTACGCCGGAGATTTCATCGGCAAGCGAGCTTCTGTACTGGATACTCAAAGACCTTGGCGGAGAGCTCCCCGCGGACTGCATGAACGCGCTTCTCTCCGGCATGACCACGGACACCAACAACTTCGCCAACTCCGTATTCCCTTCCACGTTCCGGATGGCATCGGACCTTATTGCGGCGGGGACGGACAGGGACGCGATCATCGGCCATATCTATCAGGAATACCGGGAAAACCGCATACGCCTCATGGGTTATATGCAGAGCCAGGAAATGAAAGTTACTCCGGAAGGCGCCGCGTGGATGGTCCTCACCAAGGAAATCCAGAACAGGTTTGACTACCGGGAAGGAGAGGCGGAAGGCCTGGTGAACGTTCCCCTGGCCATAAAGGAAGTGCGCCTGAGCGTGCTCCTGACGGAAAAGGACGGCTGCATGAGGGTGTCCGTGCGTTCGAAGAAAGGGACATCGGCCCAGCAGCTTGCCGTGCGCTATTTCAACGGAGGCGGCCATGAGAATGCGGCAGGTGGAAAGCTCACCTTCGGGGAAGACATCCCGGATGCGGCAGCCGCTCCTGCATATGTTGAACAGGCCCTCAAACAGTTCCTGGCATGAAAAAAGTGACCGTAATACTGCTTTCGCTAATCCTGGGAGCCTGCACGCAGCAGGCCCTACAGACCACGTACGACAAGCAGACCACAAATATCGAAAGCTTCATATCCACCCAGATGAAGGCGGACGAAACCGCCACCCTCACCCGCACCGGAGGCGCCTACAGGCTCACCCTGCACGACACCATGGACCCCACAAGGGACTCCCTTGGATGGAACGGGAAAGTCACCTTCGACTATGCGCTCTACGTGCTTTCAAGCTCATCGGTCTCAAATTCCAACCTTGTGGCAACAAGCCTTGAAGACGTGGCTACCGCCGCCGGCTGGAACCTTTCGGACAAGGACCAGTTCCAGAAAGTAACCCTGAGCATGCAGGATGACATGCTGGAAGGCCTGAAGATGGGGCTCTATGGCGTACAGCCCCTGGACGAGGCATATATCCTCTTCACCGGCAAATACGGTTACGGTTCCCGCGAGCAAGGCACGATTCCTGCAAAGAGTGCCCTGGTCTATCACGTTTGGATTGACTCAATAGAATAATGAAAAGATTCATCATACCACTTCTTGGCATCCTCGTGGCAGGATGCGTCACTGACAACACGGCCTCTACCGGAGAGCAGGCGAAAGAGTACCTGGAACTCTGGATGGCAAAATGGAACAAGGACAACGGCAAGAACGTCCAGCCCACAGACCTTGGCCTATACATCCTTGACGATATCCCCGGCCCCGCCACGGCAGACCTCTGGAGCGCCGGCATACCGTACACGTACGCTCTGGTCACCATCCGTTCTTTGAGCGGAAAGGTTTCCGCCACTGACGATGCCGACGTGGCCAAACAGATTGGAATCTATTCCACCACGTCCTATTTCGGTCCCAAGGTGCTCCTGACCGGAGAGAATTACAGCCACGCAGGACTGGAGGAGGCACTCAAGGGCATGCGCCTTGGCGGCAAACGTACCGTCGTCATCCCCTCATGGCTCCTTACCACTTCCCGCTACAGTTCCCTTGACAAGTATCTGGAAGCATGCACATCCTCCTCCCACCTCATCTATACAATAGAGCTCCGGGAACAGTTCCAGGATGCTACTGAGTGGGAAAAGGCCAATGTCCTGGCCTATGTCAACGCCAATTTCCCCGGCGCCGCTCCAACACTCATGCCCGGTTCGGAAGAGGGCGCTGAGGCCGACGGAACATTCTGGTTCATTTCCGATGTGACAGGCTTCAAAGAAGAAGACAAGAGGCAGGAGACAGACTCCGGCTACAGCCTCAACTATACCGGAAAACGTCTGGACGGGACCGTCTTTGACACCTCCGTCATGAAGACCGCCGTAGATAACGATATCTACAACCCCTCCGGCAGTTATTCTCCGCTTTCAGTTTCATTCTATTCGGACTGGTCCAGCACCACCGTCAGCAACAGCACAATTTTCGTGGACGGCTTCAAGGCCGCCGTGTCCATGATGTGGTGGGGCGGGCAGAAAGCCACCGTCATCTTCACATCGGGTCGCGGATACGGCGCCAACGGAAAAGGCTCCATACCCGGCTACTGCCCACTGGTATTCGAGATTGAACTTTTGCCCAAGGAATAGCCCATGGCAGGAGGTAATGCAGTCCCTACCGAACTGGGAACCAGGCCCATAGGCACCCTTCTACGCCAGTACGCCGTCCCGGGCATAATAGCCATGACGGCATCGTCCCTCTACAATATGGTGGACAGCATCTACATCGGGCATATCCCGGAGGTGGGTACGCTGTCCATGGCCGGTCTTGCGGTCACTTTCCCGCTCATGAACATCTCCACCGCTTTCGGTACGTTGGTGGGAGTGGGAGCGGCAACCATGATATCGGTCCTCCTGGGCCAGAAGAACTACAAGGCTGCAGAAAAGGTTCTCTGTAACGATGTCACCTTGAACCTCATTACAGGATTTGTCTTCACGTTCGTCACCCTCATGTGGATGGACCCCATCCTCAGGTTCTTCGGCGCCACGGAGGCTTCACTCCCCTACGCCAGGAACTACATGTTCTACATAGCAATAGGCAATGCCGTGACGCACCTGTACTTCGGCCTCAATGCCATTGTGCGGTCGTCCGGCAATCCCAAGCTGGCAATGGGGCTCACGCTGTTCACGGTCATTTCCAACGCCATTCTGGATCCAATATTCATATTCGTACTGGGGCTTGGAATACGCGGCGCGGCCCTTGCTACTGTGCTGTGCCAGACAATGTCCCTGTGCTATACGCTGTGGTATTTCCTGGACCAGAAGAAGTTCCTTCATCTGCCCCGTTCCAGGCATATTTTCCGAGTTGACTGGAGAATCGCCAAGGACTCTCTTACAATAGGCATGGGCCCTTTCCTCATGAACCTTGCAAGCTGCATTGTGGTGCTGTTCATCAACCAGCAGCTGGTAAAATGGGGCGGAGACCTGGCCCTGGGGGCATACGGAATTGTGAACCGCATCACTTTCCTCTTTGTAATGATAGTGATGGGATTCAATCAGGGAATGCAGCCCATTGCGGGATACAACTACGGCGCAAGGCAGTATGGAAGGGTGAAGGAAGTCTTTATTAAAACCGCCATGTGGGGTACTCTGGTGTGTACTTTCGGCTTCATTGTATCCGTCTTCCTTGCCCGCCCTGCCGCCGCCGTATTCACAAACGACCCCGCCCTGGAAGACATGGCCGCACGCGGACTTCGCATGATGAACTGTGTATTCCCAATTGTTGGTTTCCAGATGGTTACCACAAACCTCTTCCAATGCCTTGGGATGGTAAAGAAGAGCATTTTCCTGTCGCTTTCAAGACAACTGCTTTTCCTACTTCCCTGCATTTACATCCTTCCGGGAATCCTTCAGAGCGAGGCAGGCGTATGGTACAGTTTCCCCATTTCGGATACTGTATCGTCCATCATCACCGCTCTGTTCGGCCTGGACCTGATACGCAAACTCAACAAACTTAAGGACGGTGACGACCCGTCCATCCTTGGAGCACAGATCTGATGAAAACCATTATCAACATAGGCCGAAGCTTTGGAAGCGGAGGCGGCTACGTAGGCCAGGCCATAGGCCGCAAGCTGGGCATTCCAGTATACGACAACGAACTCATTTCCAAGACCGCAGAAGAGAAGGGCTACTCCAAGAGCCTCTTCGCCGGGGAAGAGAAGCGCAGCCTGTTTTCCGTCTCCAGTTTTTTTGCATCGGGCCGCCTGAGCCATCTGGACAGCGGTTATGTGAACGACAACGTCATGTTCCAGATCCAGAGCGAGGTGATCCGTTCCATCGCAGAGAACGGCGACGCCGTAATCATAGGCAGGTGTGCCGATTATATACTCCGTGACCTCCCGTGCCTGGACGTATTTGTCTGCGCCCCCATGGAGTACCGCATCAAGAGGCTTGTTGAAAACGAAGGCCTCTCGCCGGAAGAAGCGGAAGCCCTCATGCGCCGCAAGGACCGCACCCGCGAGACCTATTACAACTACTACACCTTCGGCAGCTGGGGCAAGGCGGACAACTACGACCTCTGCATCGACAGCTCCATCCTTGGAATAGAAGGAACGGCCGATTTTATCATCGACTTCGGCAGGAAGGCCGGAATCGTCAAGTGAGGACCGGGAAATTCATACTCATCCTTCTGGGGGCGGCAGGTCTCATAGCCGCCTTTCCTTTTATCGTCCGCGGCCGTGGAGAGAAGGAAGTTCCCGCGCCGGAATATGTGCAGGACCTGAACTCCGCCATCGTCAATGAAGACATCCCGGAGCTCCGGGCCATGGACCATGCGGTGGACTCCTTCATGAACTTCTGGGCCCTCAAAGCCGCCTCCCTCGCCATAATGCGGAACGATTCCCTCCTCTATGCCAAAGGCTACGGGAAGGCCGATCCCACAACGGCAATGACCCCGGGGACCACCATGCGGCTGGCATCGGTCTCCAAGCTTCTCACCGCCGTGGGAATCATGAAGCTGCAGGAAGAGGGAAAAATATTCCTGGAGACTCCGGTGTTCGGGCCTTTAGGCGTGCTTAATGAGTACGACTGCTACATCAAGGACAACAATTATTATCTGATTACGGTGGAGCATCTACTCCGCCACCAGGCAGGGTTTTCCACCCGCGGCGGCGACGTCATGTTCTCCAAACTCACCTTCATGCGAGACTGGGGGCTTTCTGAGCCTCCCACCCCGCAGTTTGTGGTTCAGAAACAGATTGGACGAAGGCTCGCTTTCGAGCCCGGGACATGGCAGGAGTACTCCAATTTCGGGTTCCTGCTGCTGTCGCTGATTATTGAGAAAGTGAGCGGATTGCCTTACGACCAGTATATGCAGGAGCACGTTTTTGCGCCTGCCGGCTGCACTCAGTTCCGCATTGCCGGGAATTACCTGAAGGACCGCCTTCCCGGCGAGTCCATGTATTTCATGCAGCCGGACAGCGAGCTGGTGCCTTCCTATGATGGCAAATACTCCGCAGTTGATAAGTGTTACGGAGGTAACGACATCACCGGCCTCATGGGCGCCGGCGCATGGACCGCCTCTGCCGTGGAAATGGCCCGCCTTGTTGGCTGCATCGACGGCCGCGGCCCCATGGAGGACATCCTCTCCGCAGAGTCCGTCCGCAAAATGACCACATGGTACGATGCCGACACCTTCTCCCTGGGCTGGAACGACACCAAGCCCGACGGCGAATGGACCCGCACCGGCTCCTTCTCCGGGACATCGGCCCTTGTGAAGGTCTACCCTGACGGCGAGTGCTGGATCTTCATCTCCAACACCTCCGCCTGGCGCGGTTCCCGCTTCACCAAAAACACCGCCCACCTCTGCAAGAACCTCCGCCGCCGCTTCTCCCCCTCCCTCCCCACACGCGATCTCTTTACCCTTTAATACTATGGCCGACGAAAAGATTATATTCTCCATGGCGGGGGTTGGAAAAACCCTTCCTCACAACAACAAAGTAATACTTAAGGACATTTACCTGGGCTTTTTCTACGGGGCCAAGATTGGCATCATAGGCCTTAACGGTTCCGGTAAGTCTACGCTGCTGAAGATAATCGCCGGCGTGGAGAAGTCCTATAAGGGAGAAGTGGTATGGGCCCCTGGGTATTCCGTGGGCTATCTGGAGCAGGAGCCGCAGATGGATCCTGAAAAGACCGTGCTAGAAGTGGTTCAGGAGGGTGTGCAGGAGATAATGGACATCCTGCAGGAATACAATGAGATTTCAATGAAGTTCATGGAGCCCATGGACGATGATGAAATGAACCGCCTCATAGAACGCCAGGGAGAACTCACTGAACTCATAGACCATAAGGGTGGCTGGGAGATAGACTCCAAGCTGGAAAGGGCCATGGATGCGCTCCAGTGCCCGCCGTCGGACCAGAAGATAAAGGAACTCTCCGGTGGTGAACGCCGTCGCGTGGCGCTCTGCCGCCTGCTGCTTCAGGAACCTGACGTCCTCCTTCTGGACGAGCCCACCAACCATCTTGACACGGAATCCATCCAGTGGCTGGAAGCCCACCTGCAGCAGTACAAGGGCACCGTCATCGCCGTCACGCATGACCGATACTTCCTTGACAACGTAGCCGGCTGGATACTTGAACTGGACCGCGGTGAAGGCATTCCGTGGAAGGGCAACTACTCCAGTTGGCTGGACCAGAAGACAAAGCGCCTCGCCCAGGAAGAGAAGGCTGAAAGCAAGCGCAGAAAAACCCTTGAGAGGGAGCTGGAATGGGTCCGGATGGCCCCCAAGGCACGCCAGGCCAAGCAGAAGGCACGTCTGGGCGCTTATGAGAAACTTGCCGCGGCAGATACTAAGCAGAAGGAAGACAATCTGGAAATCTACATCCCCAACGGACCGCACCTTGGCAACAAGGTCATCAAGTTCACGGACGTATCCAAGGCATATGGAGACAAACTGCTGTTCGAGCACCTCAGCTTTGAGCTTCCACCGGCAGGAATCGTGGGTGTAATCGGCCCTAACGGCGCCGGTAAGACCACCCTCTTCAGACTCATCATGGGCCTCGAGAAACCGGACACAGGCACCATAGAGATTGGCGAGACCGTGAAGATATCCTATGTTGACCAGCAGCACCGCACGATAGATCCGGACAAGACAGTTTATGAGACAATTGCCGGCAATTCGGAGTGGGTGCGTATGGGCGGCCGGGACGTAAACGCCCGTGCCTGGGTATCCCGTTTCAACTTCTCCGGAGCAGACCAGGAGAAACTCTGCGGTGTGCTCTCAGGCGGTGAAAGGAACCGCCTGCATCTTGCCCTCACCCTCAAGGACGAGGGCAACGTCCTCCTTCTTGACGAGCCTACCAACGATGTTGACGTGAACACCATCCGCGCCCTGGAAGAAGGCCTTGACAGCTTTGCCGGCTGCGCCGTAGTGGTCTCCCACGACCGCTGGTTCCTTGACCGCATAGCCACCCACATCCTCGCCTATGAAGGCGACGGACAGGTTGTATTCTTCGAAGGCAACTACCAGGAATACGAAGCCAATCGCAAGATGCGTCTGGGAGACACAGAGCCTAAGAGGTTCAAGTACAAGAAACTAATGGAATAAGGCTACTCAATTATTGTGAGTTATGGAAGTCATACAAAGTTTTACAATTGACCACACCCACCTGAAACCGGGCATTTATGTGTCCAGAGAAGACAAGGGCTTCACCACGTTTGACATTCGCATCACCGAGCCCAACAAGGAGCCGGCCGTTGCCCCTGCCGCAATGCACAGCATGGAGCATCTTATGGCAACTTGGTTCCGTAATTCAGAGGCAAAAGAAGACGTGGTTTATGTGGGCCCCATGGGATGCCACACGGGCATGTACATCATTATGACAGGCAATTACAGCGTTCAAGATATGCGCAGACTCACAATTGAGTGCCTTGAATGGATTCTGACCCAGGACGAGGTCCCCGCCACGCGCCCGGAAGCCTGCGGCAACTACCTGCTCCATGACCTCCCCATGTGCAAATGGGAATGCGCCCGCTACCTTGACCGCCTTAAGAACGCCTTCCACAGCGAATACACCAAACTTCAAATCACCCTCACCGACGGCAAGACCTTTGCCGACGCATAACTAATCCCTCTCCATCTCTGCCACGAAGTCTGAAGGAGATATTACAGTCATGGGGCAGAAAGGAGAGTTCAGCTTAAACAGCGCGCTGTCCCTTGTGATGAAAAAGTCACAGACACCGTTGTATGCGCTGCCGTATTGGGCATCGTCCTCAAAATCCCCGGTGGGGTTGCCAATGGCCCACAGGAGGTCTATTTCGTCAATTGCAAGAATCTTGACAAATTGGCGCAATGACTGTAGGATTGCTTTAAAATCCTTGAAAACCATCCCATGTTTTCTTGCAGAATAAGCAGTGTCAATAATACTCTGCGTAGTTATAAAAGCTTGAAAAAGGCCTTCTTTTGCTGCAGAAAAGACTCTTTCTGCAACCGGTTTTTCAGGACGGTCGTTTAAGAACAAGTCCATCAGGACATTGGTGTCTATGAACGCTTTGACCATATCACTTGCTTAATATATATGCTAACCTGTCATCGGACTCCAGCATTTCCTGTGTTGTAGGAGGGAAAATCCCGCTGAGAGACTTTATAAGCGGGTCTATTTCCTTGTCTTTTGGACGTTTTGGAATTGCCACCTTTGTTGCCTCAATGAGTGCGTTCTCTATAAACGCATTCACCGATGTGTTCTGGCTCCTGGCGCGGTATTTCACGCGCTCCATGATCTCCGGCCTAAGCCTGATAACTGTTTGCACCCTTGTTGTCGTTTCCATAAATGATATCATTTTTGCAAATATAATCATTATTTCCAAACTACACAAAAAAACCCGACCTTCCGGCCGGGATTCGTTTCTTCAGTGGATTCTAAATGACCACTACTGTATCCTGCAGGCTGCTGCCAAGTTTGTCGATGCCTTCTTCCAGGCCTTTCAGGAGCAGCTTTATGCCGTCTACGGTGCGGGACACAAGGGTGTCTATCTGAGTATCGACAGATTCATAGTCGTAACCATCAGGAGACCATTTTACGGTGGTATACTCCCCCGTTGACGTGTCGAATATCTGGTATGTCGCGACACGCGCGCTACGGCGGAACTCATAGCGGCCAACCTGCTTGTGGCTATGGCTCTGCTTCTTCGAAATTACGGTTTCATCGATAGTCCCTGTTTCATCGTCAAAATGCATGACTGTGAGTTCGGCGGTTGCCGTGTCAAACTTCAGGGTATAGCCTGGATATACGGTCTTGATGTTCTTGAATCTTCCAACCTGAGCGAATACAGGGAGCGCCATAATGATGGCCGCAATAATCACGATAATCTTTTTCATGCCTCTCCTTTCAACAAGTTTCGCGCCAGTTATCAGCAATAATGATTATCTTTATACCGGCAAATCATTTTCAGACTATGGACAAAGGATTACTGACACAAAAATTCCTGGAAGAAGGACTGGAGGGCTATGTAGAGTACATGGTAAGTTTATGACGAAGAGGGTATTGTTCGTGTGCCACGGAAATATATGCAGGAGCCCTATGGCGGAGTTCATACTGAAGGCGCTGGTGAAGGCCAGGGGGCTGGAGGGGCGGTTCCACATTGAGTCCGCCGCATAATCCCGGAAGACCCTGAAGGGAAGATTCACCTTATGATGTCATACACAGGCGCCTGCCGCGACGTGGCGGACCCGTGGTATACCGGAGATTTCGAAGAGGCCTTCCAGGACATCCTTGAAGGCTGCGAGGCAATGCTTAACGAGCTATCGATTTGAATCATGAAACGAGAGAACGAAATATCCAGGGTAACGCTGACCGGAAGCGTGGTGAACCTGCTGTTGGTTGGGCTCAAGGCCTTTGCAGGTATGGCGGGGCATTCCGCGGCAATGATTTCGGACGCGGTTCATTCCCTGTCGGATTTTGTCACGGACATAGTGGTCCTGGTGTTCGTAAGGGTAAGCGCCAGGCCTCAGGACGATGACCACGACTACGGACACGGCAAGTATGAGACCATCGCTACGCTATTTATTGGCCTGGCGCTGGCTGCGGCGGCTGTGGGCATCGTGGTGTCCGGAGCGAAAAAGCTTGCCGTATGGCTACAGGGAGAGGCCCTGCCAGCACCCGGGATGCTGGCACTCTGGGCCGCGCTCATATCCATCGTCATAAAAGAAATACTCTACCAATACACTCGCATCAAGGGGAAGAAACTGGACTCATCGGCCCTGGTGGCGAACGCCTGGCATCACCGCTCCGATGCCCTTAGCTCCATTGGTGCAGCCATAGGCATTGGCGGTGCCATCCTGCTGGGAGACCGGTGGACAGTGCTTGACCCGCTGGCTTCAATAGTGGTGGGCGCCATGCTGGTAAAAGTGGCCTGGGACCTTCTGGGACCCAGTTTCGGGGAGCTAACAGACAGCTCCCTTCCCGCCAATATGGAAAACGAGATGCTGGAAATCATTAAAGGAGTGGACGGTGTGGAAGACCCCCACAACCTCCGAACCCGCCGCATCGGCAACCGTATAGCGGCGGAGGTCCACATCCGCCTGGACGGCAACCTAAGCCTTGCCGATGCCCACGACAAGGCCACCGAGGTTGAGCGCCGCTTTAAGGAACGCTTTGGTCCTCAGTCCCACATCATCATCCACATGGAGCCGCTGAAATAGCCCGAATCACGCTATTCTGTAGCAGATGGTCCAGGCAAAGGGCTTGCCCGGGGCGGATTTGAAAGCGTTGTAGGGCTCGATGCAGGCCACCCGGGGGCTGGACCAGAATACGGCGTGGGTTACCGGAACACTGCCTTTAACTGAGACGCTGAGCGGACCTTCCCTCAGCGTCATTTGGTATGGCATCCCCTCCGTAAGGGCGGCGTGGATGTTACCGGCATAGACGGTTTCGCCCTCTTTAAGGTTTCTGGAAAAACGGATTCCAGAGTGCGTGAAACCTACGCTGTCATACTCCGTCCTCCACTCTCCCACCGGGCAGAACGGGAAGTCGATTTCGCGGGAAGGGCCGATGGAAAACTTCCCGAAAGTAAAGAAGTTGTGGTTATAGACTTCTCCATCCAGAGGCACCTCCGACGACAGATGATGGCGGATTTCGAAAGAATCGTCCCCCGAGAGGACTATCTCTTTCTCATACTCATAAATACCCTTCATTGTATGGCGAAAAAGCACATGGTCCGGAGCCTGGAGAACTTCCCACTCACCCGGCTCTATCACCTCATAAAGGCGAAAACGGTCGTAGATAGTTTTGTCTTTCAGAAGAAGCCCCACACCGGGTTTGAGGAACAATTCTCGGGACTGCCGCTCGTGGCCGGCAATAGCGGGGAATACCGGCGAAAACTCCTCCGCCGGCCCTTTCACTGCATCATGCATGAACGGATCGTAATGCGGATACCAGTCCCCGGCCATCTCAATGCCGTTGAACAGTATACTGTCAAACACGCCCCCGTGGTCAAAGCGGGTGCTTTTGTAAAACCCATCCTCCGGGTGATGGAGAGATAATTGAAGACTATCCGAGAAAAGTGAAATCATACCGTGCAAATTTAATGATATTTTTTTGCAGATAGTCTATTTTTTTCATATTTTTGCGCCACAGTACACCACAGTTAAAAACAATAGAAATGAAAACTGACAACAAGTGGTACAAATGGGAGGTCCTGCTGCTGCTCTGGGTGGCGTATCTCCTGAACCAGGGAGACCGCCAGGTCTTCAATTCAGTACTGCCCCTGATCAGGGACAGCCTTTCCCTGACGGACAAGTCCGTGAGTCTCATCGCGGTATTCTTCAACCTGTTTTACGCGGTAATGGTACCCATCGGAGGGTGGGTCGGGGACAAGTTCTCCCGCAAGTGGGTCACAACCCTTAGCATCCTGTTCTGGAGCGTTGCCACCATGTTTACGGGCCTTGCCAACGGAGTTTTCCTCCTTATACTTACCCGCTCAATAGCAACTGGCGGAGGTGAAGCCTTCTTTGGACCGGCGAACTATTCGCTGCTGGGACAATACCATACTGACACACGAGCGCGCGCGATGTCAATACACCAGACGTCGTACTATGTAGGTGTAATCCTGGCCGGATGGCTGGCTGGTTATATCGGCGACCACCTTGGATGGCAATACGCGTTCTATATCTTCGGCGGTGCCGGAGTTATTTGGGCCATTGTGATGATGGTGAGGCTTAAAGACCTGCCCCGCCCCCAGGCGGCTAAGAGTGAAGTATCCATCTGGGACGGATTCAAGACTGTTTTCACAACACCCACAGCACTTATGGTGACCATTGGATTCTGCGGATTCATTTTCGTGATAACCGGATATATGACGTGGGTACCCACTTTCCTTCAGGAGAACTTCGGGCAGACCGGAGCCCAGGCAGGACTGAATTCCATGCTGTGGACATACGTAGCGGCGTTTGTGGGAGTACTCCTTGCCGGAACTTTGTCAGACAAATTGGCTGCAAAAGACCCCAAGAAACGCATGATTATCCAGGGCACCGGTCTTATCCTGGGCGCGGCATTCCTCCCGTTCATGGGAACTGCAAAGAGCATTTGGCTGCTTTATTTCTGCTTCGCCGGCTGGGGATTCTTCAGGGCATTTTTCGATGCGAATATCTATGCGGCCCTCTATGACGTAACACCCGAGCATCTCCACGCCAGCTGCTCAAGCGCAATGATTATGACCGGCTTCGCCGTGGGCGCAACCGCACCTTACATCCTCGCAATCATCAAAGAGTCCACAGGCAGCCTCAACGCCACTTTCCCCATCCTAGGAGTAATCTGGCTGGTATGCGGTGCCGCATGCCTGTGGGTCAGTTACAAATACTACAACAGGGATAACACAAAAATCGTAAACCATGAATAAAGAATTGAAGGCAAGAAAGCCTAAAGCCGGCCTGCTCCTGATTGCATCGCCCCGATTCAAGAACCTGTACGGCCCCATACGCGGGACGTACGGCGAGCGCAAGGACATGGCCGTAAAAGAGATCAAAGCCAGCATGGATTTCCTGGATCTGGTGGACCCGGGAATCGTGTATGAAAGGGAAGACGCCTTGAAGGCTATCGACCTTTTCTTCGCGGAAAAAGTGGACTTCATCTATGCGGAATTCCTCTCCTGGAGCGAGGATTTCGCCTGGATCAGGTTCCTTCGCGACTGCCCGGAAATCCCCATCATCTTCTGCAATGTCGCAAAGGACAGGATGACCTTCGAGACCACTCTTGACGAGGACGATTTCGTCGACTATCTCTGTGCAGGCACCCTCGTGGGCTCCCTGGAAGGCTCCGGCAGCATCAAGCGCGTTCCGCGAAAGAACGTCCGCACCGTCATGGGCACCCGCGCGGAAATCACTGAAAAGGTGCGCATCTATGCCGATGCCGCCAAGGTCCGCAGCATCCTCCGCCACTCCACCGTGGCTCTCATGGCCAACATGAACGAGGCCATGTGGAGCACCTATATCGACAATTACGACCTCTTCACCAAGATTGGCCCGGAGATACACTATCTCCCCTACTCCGACTACGGAACCGAAATAGAGAACCTTCCGGATCGCGAGGTCCAGGAATACGCCCTGGAACTTACTTCCAAGTATAAAGTCATGCCCGATGTTGAGGACGATAAACTCATCGGCTGTGTCAAGGCCACCCTCGCCATCAAAAAAATGGCCCAGAAGAACGACATCGACTGTTACGTCTACAACGACATAGACCAGGCCACCTTCCGTACCGCCGGTTGCCGTGCGGGCTTCTACCCTAACTGGTTCAACGAGAACGTCAGCGTCCTTGTCCCGGAGGCTGATATCGGTGCAGGTCTTGCCACCTACATCCTCAAACTCCTGAGCGGCAAGAACGTCAACTTCATAGAACCCTTCCACATCGAGGACGATTTTGGCACCTTCGCAGGAGGCCACGCCGGCCCCAACGACCACAACGACCCCAAGTGGCAGGATAATGTCATCATTTCACGCGACGTACGCTTTGCAAAGACCTCCTGGAAGTATGCAGGAGCACCTTTTGCTTGGTACCGCATAAGCCCAGGCATGAAGACTGTCGCCGGCCTCTATGAGGAGAACGGCCGCTACAAACTGGTCACCTTCATGGCGGAAAGCCTCTCTGAGAAAGACACACCTCAGAGCAATAAAAAACATCTTCTGGCCACCTACAGCCATACCATCTTCAAGCCCGTCGTTCCTGTGAAGGAACTCTTCGAGAAGGTCCTGAAGGTGGGCGTCACGCAGCATTACGCCGTCGTGGACGGTGATTACAGGCCGCAACTGGAAGCGCTCTCCGAAATCATGGGGTTTGAGTATTACAGTTTCTAATGACGTAGTTGTTATGAGTTTCATGTATAATCCTTTTCCGTACCATGACCCCAAACCGGTCAATCGTCCGGAACTGAGCAAAAAGACTGTTGATTCTATAGTTGCAGGCGGAACGCCCAATGTGGCAAAGAAGTTTGTTGCTGGTATAGCGGACAAGGCCCGCAAGGAGGGTGTCATTGTAGCATTTGATGGCTACACAACAACCAAGTGGGACCTTATGATAAGTCTCATGGCCAGAGAGTGCGACCTTCTGGGACTGAATTTTCAGTCCGTAGACTGCAATGCCGCAACGTTGAGGGGCGACAAGGAAATAGATTCCATCATAGACCCTCTCCTTATCTGGGACAAGAAGATTGACCCTACCCTGCTCTACGGCAAGGTGTATCACGGCGGATACGCCGGCCTCATTGACGACAAGAAGGCGGAGGCTTTCAAACAGGAACTTCCTGCAAAGAAAACTCCGGGGAAGATTGTCGCCGTATATGGTTACGGCTGCCTGTACAAGGGTTTCCGCAACCTCTACGATGTAAAGTGCTGGTTTGACATCACTCCAATGAATAGCATGCTCCGTATCCGTGCGGGAGAATATGCTAACCTTGGAAAGAAGCACACCGGCATCATCAACCGCACCATCCGCCGCTGCTACTACTGCGACTTCGAGAACGCCGTACAGCTGCGCAAGGAACTCTTCTCAACAGGAGAACTTGACTGGTACTTCCTGGACAACGACCGTGAAAACCTTCAGATGATGCCATTCGCTGCGTTTGCCGATGTCTGCGCTCAACTGGTAAAATATCCATTCCGTGCAAAGCCCTGCTACCTGGAAGGCGTCTGGGGTGGTTCCTACATGAAGACACAACGTCACCTTCCGGAGAAGATGCGCAACGCCGCCTGGGTATTCGACTTTATTCCCATGGAGGTTAGCGTCCTGGTGGAAGCCGGATCGGAAAAGCTGGACATCAACTACTGCTCCTTCGTCCACAAGGAGGGAGTGAACCTCATGGGGCAGACCTGTGTTAATAAGTACAAGGGCTACTTCCCCATCCGCTTCAACTGGGACGACAGTTACCACTCCACCGGAAACATGAGCATACAGTGCCATTCCGGCGGCAAGTACAACGTGGAGAACTACAACGAGTTCGGCCGCCAGGACGAAAGCTACTACGTGGTAATTACCGGCCACGAGGCAAAAACCTTCATAGGCTTCCGTGACGATGCGGATATTCCCGCCTTCTTCCGCGAGATAGAGGCCGCCGATACGGAGCACAAGGAGTGCGACTACATGAAATATGTGAGCTATGAGGAGTCCGTCCCCGGCCTGCAGGTGATGCTTCCCGCCGGAACCATCCACTCCAGCGGCCGCAACCAGGTTATCCTGGAAATAGGCTCCCTCACCATAGGCTCATATACTTATAAGATGTACGACTATCTGCGCCTGGACTTTGACGGGAAGCAAAGGCCCATCCACACTCATCTTGGAGAGCTCAACGTCCGTCAGGACCGCCGTCATAGCGTAATCCACGACCCCGAAAGCCCGGAATACATCGTCCAGAAACCTCGCCTGGACTGCGAGGGCGACTGCTGGAAGGAGTTCATCCTTGGTGAGAACCAACAGATGTACATATCCCTCCGCCGCCTTGAGTTCGAAAAGCAGTGCGAGCAGGATACCAAGGGCGAAAAGTTCCATGTACTTACGCTCGTTGACGGCGACCACATCCGCATCCGGAGCGTGGAGCATCCGGAGCGTTACTTCGACCTTGACTTCATGGAAATAGCCTGCGTACCCGCGTCCATGGGCAAATACGTTATTGAGAATCTGGGCAAAGAGCCCATTCGTGTACACAAGACCTGCCTGAGGGATGGATACCAGAACGATCCTGCTTGACGTAGGAGGCACTTTCATAAAGTGCTCTGACGGAAGGTCGATACCCATCAACAGCGACGGCACAAGGGAGGAAATCGCATCCTCCCTGAGCCTTGCCCTTGGTGATGCGGAAAGGGCCGCCATTGCCATTCCAGGCCCCTTTGACTACCAGAACGGCATATTCCTCATGAAGCACAAATTCGCCGCCGTGTACGGCGAACGCTTCGCGGATCTGGTCTCCCCCACCGTCATTCCGGGCTTGACCCGGAATCTCAGATTTATCCATGACGTAAACGCCATGCTCCTTGGGGAGACAACCGCCGGGGCAGGCCTGGGCTGCTCCAGAGTGGCGCTTGTTACGCTTGGGACGGGCCTTGGGTTTTCCATGAGCATTGACGGGAAAATACTGAAAAATGAAATGGGGTCTCCCAAGGTATCCATCTTCAATCGTCCGTACCGTGACGGCATCCTGGAGGACTATGCTTCCAAACGCGGCATAATCCGTGGATTTGAGGGCATTACCGTAAAGGGACTTGCAGACAAGGCCAAGGCCGGAGATACTCAGGCCCAGGCCCGTTTCCGCGAAGTGGGAGGTATAATTGCCGAATCAATAGGCCCCTTAATGGAAGAATATGGGATAGAGTGTCTTCTTTTCGGCGGACAGATTTCCCGCTCTTTCGAGCTGTTTGGTCCTGCGGTGAAAGAAGGCCTCTACGGAGTATCGTCATTAAAATACATTGGCCCGGTCTCTGATATAGGCCGAGCCACGTTTCACGGACTGGAGAGCCTGCTGTACAGGCTTACTTGATTCCGTATTTGCGCAGAATCTTCAGGATGGGCTTTTCTATGGATTGCTCCCAGAGGGTGTATCCGTAGTTGTCCGGATGCACTCCGTCAACAGAAGCCTCATGGCTGAGAGGGCAAGCCTCCGGGATTATGAAATAGACATCCTTGTACTTCTCGCGGCCTTCTTTGGTACTTTTCAGCTCCTTGAAAATCTTGGCGGCCATATCCATCTTGGCCTGCTCCTTCTTGTCCTCAGAAGTGTTGAAATTCCTCCTTTCACGGTATATGGTCTGCTGGAAAATGAGCGGTTTCCCGGGATGGGCGGCAATCATACGGTCTATGAACGGGACCAGACGCTCCCGGATCATCTCCGCACCGGGATTGGAGAATGAGTCGAAGACGAAGGCCTCGGCATCAACGTCAACGAGGACATCGGCAAAATAATCCTGAAGCATGCAGCGGCCGCTGCAGCCAAGGGAAAGCATCTGAAGGCCCGTTGAGCGAGAGAACTGCGCGGGATATGCCATCCCACCGCGGCTGGTGCTGGAACCGTGCGTGAAGCTCGATCCCCAGATGGCTATGCGGTGACGGAAAGGATTGTCGATGGCCTCCATTGTTGCACCTTTCTCCACTCCCACCTGGATAGACAATTCCTCGCTGTAGGTGGGGAAATAGAGAAGGCATTCGTGCTCCTGACCGTCCATGTGTTTTATAATCGTGTACGGCTGATCCATCTTCTTTCTGGAGTTTACTCCTGCAGCAGCCCAGAGCCAATCACCGCCCTGGCGGATATACAGGTCGTAACCCTTGGCGGAGATATGGCTGGTATTCGTGGGATCGTCCATCTCCCCATACTTGGTGAGGATGGAGATACTCTTTGAGTTGGTCTTGAAGACGCAGGCCATTCCCGAGGACATTCTCACCAGCATGTTTTCCCGCTTGGTAAAGCCCTTGTACAGGGTTGTATCCACCCTGTGATAGGGATTTGCAGTCTTTCCGGGCATAAGTTTTCCAACCAATGTGAGCTCAGACGCTTCAGTATAAACATACTCCGGGTCCTGAGCATATGCTGCCAGTGAGGCAAGCATGAAAAGCAGTATGACAATCTTTTTCATATGATTATAGATTTGATATTATTTCATCGAAACCGGCATGCGGATGCAGTGAATGCTTTTGCAGATTACTGTGATACGAGTAGACTGTAGTCACTGACATATTAAGGATTTTGGCAATCTTCTGGCGCTTGGAAACGCCCATCCTTATGAGGGCAAGGATGCGGAGTTCCGTGGACAATTCCCCCGAAGCAGACATGTCAAGACGGTACTCTGGAAGCATATGTTCGTTGACTTTGTCTACGAAGTCCGGGAAAATGCCAAGGAAGGCGGAGTCGAAATTCTGCAGCAGGCCGTCAAACTCTTCATCCGCAAAAGAGGGACGCCGTAGCATAGCCGTAACTGCATCCACTCCTCCATGTTTGGATGCGCGGCGAAGGGATGAACGGTACTCATCCACTTTATTCAGGTAGTCCACGCATTTCTCCATATACATGGCAAGGAAACTGTCCTTAATCTTGGACGCCTCACTTAACTGCCTCCTGGAGATACTCAGACGGGAAGAATAGCGGGTAAGCAAGAACAATGAAACTACCGCTACAACAAGAAGCAGCGCAATTGCTATTGTAGTTGATATGATAGCCCGACGCCTTTGCCTCTGTCCTTCCATAAGGACATTCATGATTTCCAACTCAGCACCGATGACATCTTCATAACGGGATTCGTAATGAGAAGAATACGCATCCTTGAGAGTAATACGCATGTAGCGGTCCGCCCTTTTGATATCCCCGGTCCTAAAGAGAAGCAAGGCAAGCTCATACAGGGCGTTATAAGCCTTTACAGCAAGCCTCATGTCACATTCCGCTGACTTGGCGAAATACCAGATTGCGCTGTCATTATCCCCGGCATGCATATACTCCAGAGCAAGGAAATAGTTGGCTTTGGCGGTGTCGTTGGGGCTTGTAAGAATACAATCGTAAAGCCTGCGGACAGCATTTTCCAGACTCTGGTTATTGCGGTGAAGTTCATTATAATAATACGCGCACTCTATACGAGTGCTGTCGCTTTTCCACCACTTTTCAATAATGTCAAGCTTATCTTGGTTGAATTGTGGACGGTCTCCTGAGAGCCTTCCGAAGATATGGTAAGCCGCAAAACAATAGATATCCAGCGCCTCCCGGCACATTCCGACTGTGTCAATCTGCTGAAGGACACGATGAGCCGAACCAAGGGAGTCCATCTTATAGAGGATATTGGCATAGCAGGACTCGCTTATGCATTTTTGCCGATGGTCATCTCCGCACAGCCGGAGCATGTCCTGGATACTGTTGTAGCAGGACTCAATATCACGGTACGAGAGGATGGACTGAAGCTTATATGCGGCTTCCCACTTTAAGGAATCAGCAACAGCATCCTGATATCTTAAACTCAAAGAATCCTGTATGTGTGTCTGTATGAGGTCATACATCTCCTGCCTGTCTATTGTACGGTCAAGTGCAGAGAACTGCTCGGTCACCGGATTTGAACATGAAATCCAGGCCCATAAACCGGCGATTAGTGCAAGAAATGACTTTTTCATACCGCAAATATAAATAATTATTCTTGTTTTTCATATATTTTAACTAAATTATTAAAACACTTATCATCAGCAAATTAATTGATAAAACAAGATTATTTCAACCTTGTTTTTCAAAAAAGGCAGGACAACGCAGCGTTTTTCCGTGTAATTTTGCAGTAGCAACCTATTATTAATAACACAGCGCGTATGAAACTCAATCCCAAGCTGACAGCGCTGCTTCTGAGTTTTCTTCTGCTAGACGGAAGTGCCATAGCCCAGAAGCTGCAAGTCTCTGGAAAAGTGACAGATGCGGCTACCGGTGACCCCGTCCCCGGAGCAGCCGTCATGGTTGTGCAGGGAAACGGCGGTGTCATAACCGACGCCCAGGGTGTTTATTCCATTTCCGTTTCTCCGAATGCATCATTACTTTGCACCTGCATTGGCTATCAGGATATCCAGGTAGCGGTAGCGGGCCGTGGCGTCATTGACTTTGCCATGGAGCTCGACGCACAGATGCTGGAAGAAACGGTAGTCGTAGGCTATGGCACCCTAAAGAAATCACAACTGGTGGGCAGCGTGGAACAAATCTCCGGCGAAGCCCTTGAAGGCCGCTCAAACGCCAACGTCTCCCGTACTCTTCAGGGCCAGGTTCCCGGCCTCAGCATTTTCGTAAGCGACGGTAAACCTACGCACGGCGGTTCAATATATATCCGCGGCGGCGCCACCAACTATGTGATGAAAAAGAACCTGAGCAGCAAGGACCTTCAGGACTATTCCGTGGGTCAGGGCGGCAGCGCCCTGGTTCTCATAGACGGAGTAGAAGGCGATTTGTCGTCAGTTAATCCTGAAGACATTGAGTCTGTTTCCGTGCTAAAGGACGCTTCCTCCGCTGCTATTTATGGTTCGCGCGCAGCGTACGGAGTTATTCTGGTCACCACAAAGAAAGCTTCCGGAGAACGCATTACAGTTACTTACAACGGCTCTTTCTCCGTGAACCAGCGCACTGTGATGTGGGAAGACCACATAATATCCGACGGCCTTGAATTCACACGCAACTTCTACGATTTCTGGCTGGGAAAGACCGAGACTCCCCTCGCGGCGGGATCGGCACCCACCAAGATGAATACATATAATATACCTTCCAATTATCTGGAGCTCTTTGAAGCCCGTCGCGCTGCAGGAAACACGAATCCCTACGATATGAACGGCGGAGATTACCTGTACTTTGGAAGTGTAAACTATTTCGAGCTCTTCTACAAGCGTTTCAACACATCGAACTCACATTCCGTAAGCGTGAATGGGGCATCAGGAAAGATGTCTTATTCCCTATCCGGACGCTTCTACAACCAGGACGGCATCTATAAGATTGGACAGGAAGACTACAAGCAATTCAACCTTCGCTCCAAGGTTTCACTCAAACTGAGGGACTGGATCTCAATAGACAACAATACCTATATCTACCGCGTCAATTACATCCAGCCAATCTTCTCCAAAAACAACGAGAAAGTGGGTAGCCAAGTCCAGCAGATAGCTGTGATTGGCCTGCCGGTACTTCCTCCCACCAACGAAGACGGCACTTATACCCTTGGCGGCGCAGCTTCCGGCTATGCGGCATTCGTGGAAGGAAATTCGGCCCAGGAGGCAACTACAACCACGCTTGTCACCACCACTGGCCTCAACATCGAACCTGTCAAGGATGTGTTCAAGATCCGTGGCGACGTTTCCTACAAGTTTTCCTACAAGCTCACCGACCGCCACGTGGCCCCTACCCCGCAGAGCAACGCTCCGGGCGTTATCACCTACTATGTAAGCCAGGCCGATTCCTACAAGAAGGAGTATCACTATACCACCAATCACATATCGGCCAACATCGTCGGAACATTTATTCCCAACCTGGGTGATGCCCACAAGTTGAACGCAGTGGCCGGTTGGAACCTTGAGAACCGGCAGTATGACGTCGAGACAATCCTGCGCCTTGGAATGCTCTACCCCGGCCTCAACAGCTTCGAGATGTTTGACGGCAGCGAGATAGAGATAAAGGAGTACAACAGCAACTGGGCCACCATAGGCACCTTCGCCAGGGCTAACTACTCATATCTTGGCCGATATATCCTTGAAACTTCCCTCCGTTACGACCTCAACTCCCGCTTCCCCAAAAACCAGCGCGGAGGTTGGTTTCCCTCCGCTTCTGCAGGATGGCGCCTCTCTGAAGAACCCTGGATGAAATGGGCCAAAGGCACTCTCGACAACCTGAAACTCCGCGGCAACTGGGGTTCGCTTGGTAACGGCGACGTCTCACCATATACCTTCCTGGAGACTATGGGCGTAGCGCAGAGCTCAGTGATATTCGGCGATGGCTACGTCTCTGTAGCCGGCATGCCTTCCATCGTCCCGGACAGCCTTACCTGGGAAAAGATCAAGACCTGGGACATCGGCATGGACGTGGATGTGTTCGGCAGCAAGCTCTCCTTCTCCGGCGACTATTATGTAAGGTATACGGACGATATGTACTCCTCCGGCCCGGAACTTCCCGCCATTCTTGGCGCAGCAACGCCCAAAGGCAACTATGGACAGCTCACCACCAAGGGATGGGAACTCACCCTTTCCTGGCGCGACGCCTTCAAAGTGGCAGGCAAGGACTTCAATTACAGCATCAAGGGCAGCCTCTGGGACAGTCGCACGTGGGTGACCAAGTTCAACAACGACAGCCACAACATCTTCGGCTTCTACGAAGGCAAGGAGATTGGCGAACTGTGGGGCTTCCGCACTGACGGGCTCTTCACCTCCAACGAGGAAGCTGCAGCCTGGTACCCTGACAAGTACCACGACCTGCAGAATCCGGGCGCCCCTTACGCAGGCGACATGAAGTTCCTGGACTGGAACGACGACAAGGAAATATCGGCCGGAGCGGGCACTCTGGAGAACCACGGAGACCTTGACCGCATCGGTAACATCATGCCGCGCTACCAGTTCGGCGTGAATCTGGATGCCAAGTGGAACGGGATAGGCCTGAGCGTGTTCCTGCAGGGAATCGGCCACCGCGACTGGTATCCTTCAGAAGGCACATCCCTC
Organism: Bacteroidales bacterium; assembly: GCA_024694675.1. Lineage (GTDB taxonomy): Bacteria > Bacteroidota > Bacteroidia > Bacteroidales > UBA932 > Cryptobacteroides. The sequence continues at coordinate 78,373 of JAILJO010000004.1, forward strand.
TTCTGGGGCGGCTACGAAAGGGCGTACAACTTCGCCCTGGTGAGCCAGCAGACAGACCGCGCCATCCTGGACAAGAGCACCACCAACTGGACTCTCGCCAATGCCGATGAGAATCCTTACTGGCCGCGCCGAATGTACGGCCCCGCAATGGCCGGAAAGGGTCTTGGCACCATGAATTCCTACAATGACTACTTCCTCCAGAACGCAGCCTACCTGCGTCTGAAAAACCTTACCCTGGACTACACTTTCCCTGCCGACATCACCAAGAAGATGGGCATCGAGAAGATGAGGGTATACTTCTCCGGAGAGAATCTCCTTACCTTCTCTCCCATCTACAAGCATACGCTTATGTTTGACCCGGAAGTCATCGACAAGGGTGACTCTGACTTTGGGAATGCCACTTCCACAAGCATGGGCGACGGCGCCAGCTATCCTATGCTCAAATCTTACACCTTCGGTATCAATCTAACGTTCTAGGGCCATGAAAAGAATAATCTATATCATAGCGGCCCTTGCGGCCTGCGCCTGCACGGACCTTCTGGAAAAGACCCCTGCCAACAAGTTTGACGCGGACCGGTTCTTCTCCAGTGAGACAGACCTTAAGCTCTATGCCAACGGCCTCATCAACACCGCCATTCCCGGTGCGGACGATATGGCCCTAGGAGAAGACCGTTACACGGACCTCTGCATGACCAAATCGTCAAAAGAGTTCTACTGGGGGACGTATTCCGCAGCAAAGGCGAGCAACTGGACGGAAAGTACCTGGAGCTTCCCCCGCCGGGTGGCATACATGCTTGAAAAAATGCCGGCGGCAAAAGAACATGTGTCTCCAGAGAAATACAATCATTACGAGGGCGTCGCCCGCTTCTGGAGGGCCTGGATTACTGTTAAGCGCATGAAAGTGTTCGGCGACTGCTACTTCATTGACAAGGTCATGCAGCCGGACGACAAAGAAGCGCTCTACGCCCCCAGGCAGGACCGCGAATACATCTTCCACAAGGTCACGGAAGACCTCAAGTTCGCCTGTGAGAACTGTCTTACGTCCGGCGAAGGAATCAATTCCGACGGCCGCGTATACATCAATAAATACGTAGCTCTGGCCTTTGCCTCACGCATCTTCCTCTATGAAGGAACTTACCGCAAATACCACAGCGTGAATCCTTCCACAGGGAAACCCTGGAACGGAGAGTATGAAAACTCCACGGAGCTATTGAAACTCGCTGAGAAGTATGCCAAGGAGCTTGCCGAGACCCAGGCCTTCTCACTGGTAGCCGACTACCGTTCTCTCTTCGTCTCCCAGGTCCTTCCCAAAGAAGAGGTCATCTGGGGACGCACTTATTCCGACGAGCTTAGCGTCAAGCACGGCGTCACCTACAAGTACTGCTCTACGACTTCATCGTTGCTGTATTCCCCCACCAAGGAATATGTCCAGATGTTCCTGAAGACCGACGGCACTCCGGCAGCCGGAAACGTCAGTGTCACGCAGGAATTCAACGGCAGGGACGCACGTCTTGCCGCCAGCGTACTGGCGCCTGGACGCACCATCTCCAAAGCCGATGGTTCCAAACCGGAACTGGCCCCCAACTGGACCTGGACCTGCGGCGGCTATGAGTGGATAAAGTGGGTGCTGCTGGAAGACGTCCCCATGAGCGGTGACAACAAGTCCTACAACTCCATGCCCATTATCCGCTACGCAGAGGTCCTGTTGAACTGGGCCGATGCGGCCGCCGAGCTTGGAACCATGGACAAGGCCCTCTGGGACAAGACAATCGGCCTTCTCCGCGCACGCGCCGGTGTCGCTTCCAAATGCCCCGGATCGGCCGGATATGTGGCCGACGAGTGGCTCAGGGACTACTACACCAAGGACGTGAAGCATCCCGCCACCCTCACCGACTGGCAGATTGAAATCCGCCGCGAAAGGGTAACCGAGCTTATGCTGGAAGGACAAAGCCGCTACGACGACCTCATGCGCTGGAATCTTGGCGACCTCATTGAGCGACGCTACAATCACCAGGGATGGCGCGGTATCTACATCACCCAGGATGAGGCAACCAATGGTTTCACATGGGGAAATACCGGCGTCAAATACACGGTATCCAAGACCAAGAAGGGCAGCGAGACCAACTACAAGATTACCGGAACCGCCGACGGCGCCTGGAGCTTGTCGGAAGGCACTTACGGCTACCTTATATACAACTATTCGCTGATTTGGGACGACATGATGTACACCCATCCCATCCCACAGTCGGCGCTTAACGTGAACCCGGCCCTGGGCCAGAACGAGGGCTGGCAATGGCAATAACTCTAAAACTAAATAACATGAAAGCAAAGTATTTCTTAATGGCTGCGGCCGCTGCATTTACGCTCTTCTCATGCGAAGATCCAGTGGACGTGCAGACTGAAGATCCCGCCATCCAGGTAACTCCGGAGCAGATCCAGGCATCCTGGGAGGGCAACGTGACAGCCGTTTCAGTAACGGCCAACTGCATCTGGAACGTTTCCAAGACCGGTGCCGACGGCTCTGCCATAGACTGGGTGAAATGCGACCAGACCACCGGCAACGGCGACGCCCAACTGAACATCAAAGTTGAAAAGAATCCCTTTGGAGAGGCTCGCACCGCCACGGTTACCGTCTTCTCCGGAGACGTAAAGGCATTCATCGCCGTCTCTCAGGAAGCCAACCCCGATCCTTCAGGCGATCCCGGCCCCACTCCCAAGCCTCAGCTTTTGGAACTCAGCTTCGACTTTACCGTGTCACTCCCCGGATGGCCCACAAACAAGGACCAGAGCTGGGCAGAGCTGAAGAACTGTGACTCCGGCTGCGCCACTGACAACAACGGCGAGGAAGTAGCAACCAACTCCCACAGAAGGGCACAGGTAACATATACCCTTGACGGAGTAGACTATGACTTCACCTTGGCCGATCCCAACGGCGCCACCGCCCACAACATTTACCTTGGAACCGACGGCATGTACAGCGGAACGCTCCGCTTCTTCGGTCTTCCCGCCATTGCAGGCAAGAAGCTTGTGAAAGTGGAAATGGAGCAGAACGCCAGCAACAAGGATCCCGAGAAGTTCACCCGCAACGTGGGTGTGGCCAAATGGGTATTCCACAAGGATGTTCCCGTGGACCAGATTCAGTACGTTGACGGCGGAGAGCCCCAGAACCAGGCTGTTACAGTAGAAGGCACCGTATATACCTACGAACTGTCCGGCACCGCTCCCAACACCGTCTACTGGATGAATTCCCCCACCAACGCCAGCAAGATCAAGAGCCTCAAGCTCTATTACGCAGAGGCAGACGGTACAGAAGAGCCCCTTGGACCCGAGCCTGCGGATCCCACACCCGATCCGGGTCCCGACCCCGGCACTGATCCCGGAACCGGTCCCGACCCAGTAGACCCCAACGCCATTGAGCTCACTTTTGACTTCACCGGTACGCCTCAGGAAGGCTGGCCCACTGCAAAGCGTTCAAGCGACCATAACCCCGGCGTAGGAACACCCTGCACCTATATGCTGAACGGCGTTCCCTACGTCTTCATGCCTGCAGACTGCGGCGGCGCAAGCGCCAGCCAGGTCTTCTGGGTACCTCCTACAGACGAGAAGCCCGGCTACTTTGCCATAAATGCACAGTACCGCTATCTTGGCTTCCCCATAGTCGAAGGGTATAAGCTTGTGAAGGTGGTCTGTCACAACGTAGCCCTTTCATCCACGGCTCCAAAGATGGGCATCACTTCACTTATCAGCGACAAAGCCGCACACCCTGCAGAGGATGCTTATGTCTCAGGAGGCGCACTCCAGACATGGGATGCCGCCGGAAATGGAACCTATACGTATGAACTTGGCGGAACAGCCGCAAACACCCGCTACTACCTGTATGGTTACGCCAAGGGCGCAATTGATATCCTGACTCTTACTTACAATCCCGTCAATTAGGCATGCGCAGCGCATGGAGATACATCCTTTTCCTTATGGCAGGAGTCCTTCTTAGCTCCTGCCAGGGGAACGATGTGCCTGAAGAGGAAACGCTGTCCGTGTCTCCGGGCTCCGTGGAAGCGGCGGCCGCCATGGGCAGCTACAAGCTGGAGATAAGTTCCAACGCCCGCTGGCGCGTCTCGTCCCAAGAAAGCTGGATGGAGCTTGACCGTAGCAGCGGCCATGACAACGCCGTCATGACTGTCCGCGTGTATGAGAACAAGCTCACAACGCCCCGCGAAGGCATTGTAACTGTCCGTACCGACGGTGGGAAAGAAGCATCGGTCACATTTACCCAGGCAGGAAAAGAGGAAAGCGCAGGAATAGTCCTGCGTCTTGGTTCATACAACCTCAGAATGAGTAATTTGGACAAGGATACAGACAATGCCTGGGATGTCCGTAAGGAACGTCTCAAGAGTTCCATCCTGGCCTGTGATTTCGATGTCTTCGGCATCCAGGAAGTGAGTTCCGTAACCCAGGCATGGCTGGACAAAGAGCTGGCGTCCCAGTATTCATTCTGCTACTTCAGCCCGTACAACAAGGATGGAAAGGGAGACAGGGCACAGGGCATCGGCTTCAAGAAAACGGCCTTTACTCTGTCCGACTGGCATTTCTTCTGGGCCTGCGACACCCCGGATACCATGACTGAGAACGATACCGGAAGCAACGGTAACTACAAGCGCGGCGGCTGCTGCGGCATACTCACCCATAAGGCAAGCGGCGTCCGGTTCTTCTTCATGAACAACCACGGCTGCCTGAACAGCGAATGCAACAGCCAGTATGCGCCTGTTTACATCCAGCAGGAGAAGCGTTTCAACACTTCCGGCCTGCCATCCATATTCGTGGGAGACATGAACGACCGCGGTACCGGTGGAGAAGGTAGCGCCTATGCAACTTATTGTAGTTACTGGACAGACTCCTTCAAGGCTCTGGACGCTTCTTCCCGCAAAGGCCCTGCAGCCACTTACAACGGATACAGCAGCCCCAGTGGCAAATACCGCCTGGACTATGTCTTCTACCGCGGAGAGGGTATAACTCCGCAACTATATACGTGCGACAACACCCTGTACGGTGGACTGTATGCATCGGACCACTTCCCCGTATGGGTTGAATTTGCATTCAAATAAATGAAAAGACTCATCTTGTTTTTGACGGCGGTCCTGTTGCCTGCCGGAAGAATATATGCCGACGGGCTTCCTGACGGCTCCGTTTCCCTGGCAAATGAAAGGATTGCGGTAGCCGTGGGGCCTGACGGATCGCTTGTGTCCCTGAAAAACGTTCAAACCGGACAGGAATATGCCGGAGGCGAACTCCTGTGGCGTCTATATTACGATGCGCCATATGAAAAAGAGATTCAGGTACTGGGCTCGGAGCAGAAACCGGAAGATGTGTCTTCGGAAGGTAATGTCATTACCCTGCGATATGCCTCTCTGGAGGCACACGGTCTCACCCTGGACATGCAACTCACACTCACCATCACCCTTGAAGAGGACATGGTGCGCTTTGGCTCCGCCATGGAGAACCACCAGGAGCATACCGTAATCCGCGAGCTCCATTACCCCCTTGTTCACGGAGCACAGATTCCACGGGACCACAAGCTCTATACATCCGAAGCTGGCGGAATGCTCTTCGACAATCCGCTTGAGACCATAAACCATCTCACATCGTCCCCTTACAAAAAGCCGGAACAGATATTCCGCCAAAGGGACGTGAAATACGGAGCGAAGGTATTTATGAACTGCTTTGGCCTGTTCGGTAAGAGCCAGGGGCTTTACTTCGGCTCCCATGACGATACGTTCCAGGACACATGGCATGGTCTCCGCGTCTACAGGGATTCTGATGGAGCCTACAGCCGGCTGGAATTCGGCTTTTTCAAGTATCCGCACTGCTTCTGCGGTGAAAGCTGGAACTGCGATGCCAATGTCATAGCCCCTTACAGCGGCAGCTGGCACGTTGCATCCGGCATGTACCGCCGCTGGGCAGACACCTGGTGGGATCACCGCGAAACTCCTCTCTGGGTATGGGAAATGAAAAGCTGGCAGAGGGTAATCTTCAAGCATCAGTACGGCGAGTACCTGTTCAGATACCCTGACATGAACGGTAAGGTAGATGAAGCCGGACAAAGCGTGGGCAGCAACGCCCTCTTCCTCTTTGGCTGGTGGGCGGAAGGTATGGACCACGGCAACCCGGACTATTCTCCGGACGATTCCCAGGGCGGTGACGCAGCCCTCAAGGCGGAAATCGCCAAATATCAGGATGCCGGAAACCACCTCCTGCTATACTACAACGGCAAACTCATAGACCGTGAAAGCCGTTTCTACCGCAGCGGAAAGGGCCAGAAGGTCTGTCGCCACGACAACACCGGCTCGGAGATTCTGGAACGATACAAGTTCACCGGAGAAGGAACCTGGCTGGGCGAATATGACCAGCGCACCTTCGCCGTTGCCACCATGATGGATCCGGACTGGAATCAGGTGCTTTTCAATCTGCAGGACCGCGCTTATGAGCTTGGTGCCCATAGTGTTTTCTACGATCAACTTGGCTATGTTGAAAAGGAAAGCACCAACTGGGACACTTCTCGTGAGTATCCTGTCCCTGACGTCTATGGTATCCGCAAGCGCATGGAATGCCTGAAACTGCTACGCGACCGCTACGCAGACAAGGCACCGGACTTCGCCCTTGGAGCCGAAGGAAGCGTAGATGCCTTGGCGCAGTACTGCGACTACACCCACGGCTACCCTGCCAACGACGGCCCTGAGCGCTGGATTAGCTTCTTCCGCTACACTTTCCCGGAGCTGGTCTTCACAGACCGCGGACTCCGTGACGATGAAGACGTCCCCAGACATGTCAACAACACCGTCCTGGACGGTCAGCGCAACGATATAGAGATTTTCCGCTGCCGCGGAATCATATCTGACGCTCCCGTCTACCAGGCTTACCTTGCTGAGGCAAACACCATTAAGGAAAAGTACAAGGACTGCCTGCTTCTAGGACGGTACAATGACGTTTTTGGCTTCACCTGCACCAACCGCATGATAGATGCACGCTCGTTCCTGAGCCAGGACGGCGGCCGCTTGGCTGTAGTTGTAGCCAACCAGCAGATGAAAAAGGCCTTCTGTCTCCGCGGTCGCATAAGAGTCCCCGGATACCGTTTCGTTGAAGCATCAGTCACCGGTACCGGAAAAGTGAACAGGAAAGGAACCAGAGTCAAGCTTGGTCAGTACGACATGGCCGTCCTCCTGTTTGAAAAGAGTTCACCGGATATGAGAATCGGAACTTATAATCTGAGAAGGGTAAAACTGGACAAAGACAGCCCGGACAATAATTGGGGAAAGCGTGCTCCGCGGCTGGTCCAGTCCTTTCTGGACAACAATATGGATATCTGCGGCGTGCAGGAAGTGGATTCTCAGGAGCAGGAAAGTATCCCACGCATGCTGGCGGAGCAGGGCCTTGAGTACGACTGCCATTTTTTCAATCCTTATGCCGATGACGGTGCAGGAAGCAAGGCACACGGACTTCTCTGGAAAAAGGACCGATTTACCCTTGTGGGAGAGCCGCACCATTTCTGGATTTCGAATCCGCCAGAGCTGCGCCAGAAGAACGATTCCGTTCCCTCCCTCAAGAAAAACTTCATCCGCGGCGGCTTCTGCCTCACGCTTGAAAAAAAGGGCGGGAAGAAACTCTTCGTCATGGTCACCCATGCGCCCCTGAACAAAGAGCAGCACGCACAGAATGCCGGAATCTTCCTGGAAATGGAGAAGAAATACAATCCAAAAGGTTATCCTTCCTTCTTCCTTGGAGACTTCAACGCCAGCGAGTACGATGAGTGCAGCGCCGTATACCGCGGATACTGGACCGATGCTTACCACGCCTTCGACGGCAATCCCGCCGCCAGGCAGGGACCCCGAGGCAGTTTCAACGCCTGGCGCATGACCTCACCTCCCGCAAAAAGACGAATTGACTTCGTCTATTTCCGCGGAAAAGGCGTCACTCCCGTTACTTACAGGTGCAATAACAAACTATATGACGGCGGTTATCCGTCCGACCATTTCCCCGTATTTGCTGACTTCCAAATCGAATAACGACACAAATCCAATAACTCAATGAAAAACAATCATTTAACCCGACCGGGGAAGAAGCCGTACCAATCCCCGGTTTTGGAGGAGTACGCGCTGCACCTGGAAAAACCCCTGTGCACAAGCGACAAGGGCGGCACCACAGAACAGTGGGACGAAGTAGATTTATCGTTCATCTTTTAAACAGTTAAGAAGATGAAAAAGCACATTATTACATTGTTTGCGGTCTCCATTGCAATGGCAGCCTGCACCGCAGAGATTGAACCTCAGAAAGAAGGTTCCGCACCTTCGGAATCTAAAGAATTCATTCCAGGACCAACAGTATTCACCGCCTCTATAGAGGCCGATCCTGCATCCAAGGCAGTTCTTGACATTAACGGCAGCGGCCATCCCCAGACATTCTGGGAAAATGGCGATGCAATCAGCATTTTTACATCCGCCGACGGTGATTCCCATAGTGGAACCAGCTATAAGTTCGTGACATCCCTTGGCGCCAATTCCACATCGGCCGATTTCACACTGGACGGGGCAAAGGAATTCGGCAACGGCATGTACTTCGCTTCCTATCCATACCAGTCCAACACCCGTGGCGTAAATTTTACAGGAAGCAGCGATACCTATAGGATGGCCGGACTTCAACTTCCCGCATCACAGACACTTGTGGCCGGAAGTTTCGACAGGAAAGCCGCCCTGGCGGTAGCCTTCACCGAAAGTGGAAACTCACTTGAATTCAAGAATGCGACCGCACTTGTGAAGTTTCGCGTAGCGGAATCCGGAATTATTGCCGGCCGCATAGAGGTAGATCCCGGAGATGCCATTTCCGGCACCTTCAGGGCCGATGTAAACACATCGACAAAAGAACTGTCCCTGGAAACCTATGGCCAGCCCACATACAACTATGTAGACTTTTCCATAAACGGCAGCACGCCGCTTTCCACAGGAACCGATTACTATGTGGCCATACGTCCGCTGACACTGACATCTGACCTCAAAGTATTCCTTAACGGCAATCTGGTCAAGACAATCAATTCAAGCCAGCTTGCCGCTGTACAGCGCAACAAGATTTACAACCTCGGAACTCTGTCCACGCCCGCAAATCCGGCACAAAAAGTATTGAAGTTTGATTTCAGCGGTTCAGCCAAGGACGGATGGCCCACTGCCGACAACTGGAAGTCCGGACCGGGAGAAAAAAGCTGCACCTATCCGTTATACGGCACAGACTACAGTTTCTTCCTTACGGATTGCGGAAATGCCTCACAAGCACGCGTGGCATGGGTAAGCGATAAGGGCGGACTTATTCTCTACGCAACATGGCGTTATGTGGGACTGCCAGCCATTGATGGATATAAGCTTGTCAAAGTATCAGGGACAATGTGCCTGGGCACCAACAGCAAGAGAAAAGCCGCAATCGTAAAGGGAGTGGCGGCAACTAATTCCGGAACGACCATCGCAAACGCCCACGAATTCGTTACTGGCGGTGAATCATCCGGCTGGACTACGTCAGGAACCACCTACACCTTCAATCTGGAAGGAACGGAAGCCAATACGGTCTATTATTTCCTGTGCTCCAACACCAGCGTCGGCGTCTCTGATTTCACTCTCACTTATGTACCCATCTGAAAGGACGATGAGGTTGTCCGCGTGGGCACCTACAACGTCCGCTACATCACAACGGAGGAAGATGAGAACAACAACTGGGAAAACCGTAAGACACGCGTGGTCCAGTCCATCACGGAGAACGATTTCGACGTCTTCGGCCTTCAGGAGTGCAGCGATGACATAAAGACCTACCTGAGCGACCAGCTTTCCAGCTACGACATCCGCTTCTTCAATCCGTATTCATCAAGCGGAACCGGAAGCGGGGAAGCAAATGGACTGGCGTATAGGAAAGACCGCTTCACCCTCAGCGACTGGCACTGGTTCTGGCTGTCGGACACCCCGTCCGTAATGGTTACCAACGACGGGACCCATAACAGGGGCGGCTGCTGCGCCATCCTGACGGATAAAACCACGTCCACAAAGATCTTCATGATGGTTACCCACGGATGCCTGGATGCCGATGCAAGGGCGCAGTATGCACCCCAGTTTGAACAGATGGAGAAGCTTTACAACCCCAACGGCTATCCTTCATTCTTCGTGGGAGACATGAATGCCCAGCCGTCAGACCCGGCCAGCGCAACGTATAGGACGTATTGGAACGATGCTTACTACAGCAGCGCACCCAAAACCGGCCCGTACTGCACCTACAATGCCTTCAACCTGGAGCGCAACATGTACACGCACCAGAATCATCTGGACTACGTATACTACAGAAATGCCACTCCTCGTAGCTACGTTTGCAACGACCGCAAATATGGCGGATACTATGCATCAGACCACTTACCCGTCTATGTAGACATGAAAGTTGACTAGCAGCTTTTGAACGCCGGGTTTGTTGACCCGGCGTTCTTGTTTGTTTGTTTGAAATTCTGTATCTTTACTTTTTGCACGGATACTTTATGGAGAACAATGAACATAAGAATTGACCAGGCTGGCAAAACGGCCATCTACAAACAGTTGGTATCCCAGATAGAGCACGGCATAAAAGAAGGCAGCATAAAGCCCGGAGAGATCCTTCCTTCCATGAATGAACTATCTGCAAGTACAGGTATTTCCAGGGAAACGGCCAAGAAGGCCTATGGAATTCTTGTGCAGAAGGGCGTTATTGTCCCCAAACAGGGGAAGGGATTCTTTGTGGCCACTCCGGAAGAGTCTTCACGTATCCAGGTATTGGTAGTATTTGACAAATTCTCCGTATACAAACAGATACTCTTCAACTCATTTGCACAAGCACTGGGCGAAATAGCGGATATAACAATCCTCAACCACAACCAGAGCGTAGACCTTCTGAAGTATTATCTGGACAGCTATCTGGACCAGTATGACTACTATGTCATTGCCCCTCACTTCCCCCTTGATGCAACTACTCAGCAGAAAGTTGTCAGGCTTTTGAAGCGTGTACCGTTCCGTAAACTTATCCTTCTTGACCACCTGCAGGACGGGTTCAATGGCAACTACGGTGCGGTTTATCAGGATTTCGAGAATGATATTTACGGCGGCCTTGAGCAGTTAGAACAGGACCGTCGAGACGCACGCAGGCTTCGCGTGATGACTCTCCCCACGTCCCTATACGGCCAGATAATATGCAAAGGTGTGGAACGCTATGCGATGGACAGAAAACTGGATGTTGAATTCATAAACGGAACTCCCGCCAGCATTGACAAAGGGGATTTGTTCCTGGTTCTCAACTCCCAGCTGGACTCTGGCCTTGTAGATCTTGTCCGAGAGATTCAAGCCGACGACCTGGAGATAGGGAGAGATGTATATGTCGTGTCTTACAACGAATACGACATGAACGAACTTGTCCTCGGCGGCCTTACCACTGTCTCCACGGACTTTCCTGAAATGGGCCGCCTTGCCGCATCCATGATTCTCTCCCGTAAACCCGCTAAGCTCCACTGTCCCTTCCGAGTCACCCGCCGCAATACTTTTTAAGATATATTGTATCAGATGACAATAATAGCGGCCCGGAGGATAATGCCGGGCCGCTATTAACCGGAATACTTACCTAGGTAAGTCTATTCTGTTACGGAGCGGTTATACTGGTAATCTCACTCTGCTTGAAGATCCTGATTTCCAGTTTTCCGTTATTGACGTCGAAGGTACCGGTAAAGGTAATCTTGGTGCCCTTGGGAAGTGCCTGTGAAGGTTTGAACCGAACGTGGAGCGGGAAAGTTCCTGTATCATCAGAAATAGTTGTGATAAAGGAATTTTTATCGGTAGGGGTGGTTTCTTCAAGAACCACATTCTCAAGGTATACCCTGCGGTACATGAGGCCGGCCACATCGGTGAAGCTTGCAAGCGTGCCTGTTACGGGTTTAGGCTGCTCTTCTGCGGGAGCGGCTGTAATTGTTGCATAGTCGAAGGTAATCCAATTGATTGTAGGACGGCCGTTATCAAGATTGCAGGTGCCGCTCAATACTCCGGAAATCTTGTCGCCCACTTTCAAGCCAGCGCCTCCGGATTTATAATAACGGAGAGCGCCGGATGCATCTTCAAGATAATTATGATCCGTACCCAGAATATAGTTTACATACAAGCCTTCGAAGACGCCTAAGAATTCGGCATTCTTTGAAGATGTACAGAGAGCTTGAATATCACTCATGGTCATGGCGGGAATCAGGACTTTTACTGCACCTTCCTCGAAAATCTTCACTTGTTTCTTCTCTTTGAAAGGAGTAACAATGGCTGTCATTTCAATGACGGATCCTTTCTTGATTACCTGCGACAGATTTACGTTGGTGTAGAAGATCATATTGTCTTCACCCTGATAGATGGTGTATTCTGCCTTATTCTGGATGTCAGCGCCCGCAAATACGTTAGTAAGCTTGACTCTCCTGCTGATGAGTTTGTCGAAGTTGGCAAGCACCTCGGCTATGGTCATTTCCAAAGGTGCGGAAACCTCTGCCTGCCCTATGGTAATCTCTTCCTGTTTGTAATTAATCTCTGAAATCTCAGGAAGGCCGTTGTAATTCTGCACCTTGCCCTCAAAGTAGCCAGAGAGCTTGACACCTGCCTGGAGGCCCGAGTTTTTCTTGAAGAGAAGCATTGCAGAAGTGGCATCCTCAAGGAAGACATAGCCTCCATTGACATATGTTACCACGATATCGTTCAAGATACCCTTGAAATCTGCCGTAGCATTATTTGTTTCAGGCGTAAGGGCCACAAGGTCTGCCAGTGTGTATGTCTTTATAGGATTGGTGAAGCCGAGGGTTATAGAACCGATGGCATCATTGCCCACGGTGGCATTCAGGATAGCGCTATATTCGGCACCGGGAGCAAGGACATCAGGATTGAGGACTACTTCTCCTTCTGCCTCGGTTGCACCCTTAGCAATAATAACGCGAGGGATGGTGAGAGCCTCTGCGGGCATGGTGGACTTGGCGTCAAGTGCGATTGCTACAGCGGTGTCTTCCTTGACGGCCCTGCTGGCAGTAGCTTTGACTTTTGCCTTGTTTTCAGTGAAAGCTGCATCTCCTGTGAAAGTGAAAGTAATAGGATCCTCAGGCTTGGCGTAAGTAATAGTCACCGTCTTCTGAAGGACGACGTCGTTGACTTTTGCGCCGAAGACTGCCTTGTACTCTTTACCGCCTTCAAGGGCGCCCACAGCGGATATCTTCACTGTTGCAGAAGCTTCCTTGGAACCGGCAGCGACTGTCAGTGTGGCCGGGAAGCTCAAAGTTCTTTCCGGGAAAGTTGTAGCTTCATCCAGGACGATGGTCACAGTAATGTCTGAAGGGGCCTCTTTGTCACCGGTCACCTTCACCGTAGCCTCAAGGGAGGCATTGAAAGCTGAATCACCGGAAATAGTGAAATTTACCGGATCCGGCTGATCCTCAGTGCAAGCCGCAAATGTAAATGCAGCAAGTCCGAGTGTGAAAAAATACTTTAAAAATTTCTTCATGATTAATAAAAATGTTTTGGTTATATTGTTTTCAGCAGTACCGCATTGTGGTATATATCGCAAATTTATAAAAAAATCTCATATTTTAACACAATTATGTATATAATTGCTAACTTTGGGGCCTATGCCTAAACTGCTTCTAATAGACGGTCACGCGCTGGTATTCAAGATGTACTACGCATTCCTGCGCAGGCCAATGATAAACTCCAAAGGGGCGGACATGTCCATCCTCTACGGCTTTACGAAATACCTTCTGGAACTGTTCCAGAGGGAGGCTCCCACGCATGTAGCCGTGGCCTTCGACCCCCCGGGAGGCACATTCCGCAACCAGATGTATCCGGAGTACAAAGGCACCAGGCCCCCTACTCCACAGCTGATAATCGACGCCCTTGAACCCCTCACTGAACTGGTCCGGGCAATGAATATTCCCGTTGTCATGGTCCCCGGTTTTGAGGCCGATGATGTCTTGGGCTCCATCGCCTCCCAGTACGGAGGCCCTGCCCTGGACGTATTCATGCTAACCCCGGATAAGGACTACGGCCAACTCATACGGGAGCACGTGTTCCAGCTGAGGCCCGGCAAGGCCGGCTCTGAGACTGAGCTCGTGGGCGTGAGCCAGCTCTGCGAGAAATGGGGCATCCAGAGCCCCTCGCAGGTCATTGACATGCTTGCAATATGCGGAGACACCGCGGACAACGTCCCCGGCGTCAAGGGCGTGGGAGAGGTTGGCGCGGCAAAGCTGATCGCCAAGTACGGCACTCTGGAGAACATATACGCACATCTTGGCGAGCTCTCGGAAAAGCAGGCCGCCATGTTCCGCGAAGCGGAGCCCCACATGGCCCTCTCCAAGGCCCTCGTCACCATCAAGACAGACATGGACCTCACCGTCAAACTGGAAGACATGCAGTACAGCGGAGAGTTCCAGCCGCACCTGAAGGAGCTTTTTGACTTCTATGAGTTCTCATCGCTGAGACGCTTCCTGGAAGGACATATACAGTCCAGCATCAGTCATTCCGGACCTGATCCGGAATCTTTAACAACTGCAAAGTCACTTGATGTCACGGAAGTCCCCATCACCGCCATCAAGGCCAAGCGCATTGGGATTGTGACCGTGGCTTCCGGGGAGAGCATTTACGCTCCGGTGAAAAGCGTCATTGTCTCAGACGGAGATTTCTCCGCTTCGGTCGAAATGACAGGAACTTCGGTCGAAATGACAAATATCTCTGCATTAAAGGCCCTTCTGGAAGACGAGAGCATTGAGAAATGCGGAGCGGACCTGAAGCGGCAGGCGAACCAGTTGCATCATGCCGGGATAGAGCTCAAGGGAAAGTGGAACGATGTAAAGCTCATGCATTACGTCACGGACCCGGAGCGAAGCCACGACCCCGTACAGCTCACAAAAACCCTTCTGGGGATAGACCTGGAGGAGGCCCCGGAGACCGTTTCCACGGGCTCGCTCTTTGACGATGAACCCGAAGAGGACAACACTCCTCGCCTCAGGGAAGCGGCCGCCATGGTGCTGCTAGCGAACAAACTGCGCGAGAACCTCCCTGGCTTCTACGACAAGATGGAGGAGCCGCTTTCCAAAGTGCTTGCCGGCATGGAAAGGGACGGAGTGAAGGTGGACCTTGGCCAGATACGTGATTTTGCCGATGGCCTCCGCCGCGAAATCGCCATCCGGGAAGACCATATCCGGGAGATGGCCGGGGAATCGGGGCTGAACATATCGTCCCCAAAGCAGGTGGGAGATCTCCTGTTCGACAAACTGAAGCTGGACCCCAGGGCCAAAAAGAGCTCCAGGGGGCAGTACTCAACTGACGAGGCTACGCTTTTGGAGATTGCGGACCGGCATCCCATCGTCAATGAGATACTGGAATTCCGGGCGGTGAAAAAGCTGCTGTCTACGTACATCGAGCCTTTCCCCTCCTATGTTTCCGAGGTCGATGGCCGCGTCCATACCACGTTCAATCAGGCGCTTACCGCAACGGGAAGGCTTTCCAGCTCCAACCCCAACCTCCAGAACATCCCCATCCGGACGGAAAGGGGCAAGGAAATCCGTAAGGCCTTCATCCCGGGCACGCCGGACGGAGTTATCGTCAGTGCCGATTACTCCCAGATAGAGCTCCGCATCATGGCCCACCTCAGCGGCGACGCCCACCTTCTCCAAGCCTTCCGGGACGGTGTCGATGTCCACGCCGCCACAGCCGCCAAGATATTCGGAATTCCTGTCTCCGAGGTCACCCGCGAGCAGCGAGGCATGGCCAAGACGGCCAATTTCGGGATAATGTACGGAATATCGTCCTTCGGGCTGGCGCAGAGGCTGCAGCTGGGGCGGAAAGAGGCCAAGGCGCTCATCGACGGTTACTTCGAGAGCTTCCCCGCCATAAAGGATTTCATCGCCGGAAATGTGGAATTCGCCCGGAAGAACGGGTACGTGGAGACGCTATTCGGCCGGCGCCGTTACCTCCCGGACATAGTGGCCCGCAACGCCACCGTCCGTGCCCTGGCGGAAAGAAACGCCGTGAACGCCCCCATCCAGGGGACATCGGCCGATATCATCAAACTTGCCATGATAGGCGTCGCTTCACGGATGAAGGAAGCCGGCCTGAGGAGCAAGATGGTCCTCCAGATCCACGACGAACTCCTCTTCGACGCCATCCCCTCCGAAGTCGAAGAACTCAAAAAGATTGTCGTTGACGTCATGGAAAACGTCGTCCACCTCAACGTCCCCCTCACCGTAGAATGCTCCTCCGGCAAAAACTGGCTGGAAGCCCACTAGAATGACAGAAAAAGAATTAATACAGCAAGCCATCCGCGGCTCCCAGACCGCCTACCGTGAGATCTACCAGATCTACGAAAAGGCCGTCCGCGGGCGTGTAAGCGGCTATTTCAAGTGGAAAGCCGACGTCGACGACGTCACCATGGAGACCTTCCAGAAGGCCTTCGGGGCGCTGGGCTCCTTCGACACCGGCCGGGAGTTCCGCCCCTGGCTCCTTACCATCGCCACCCGCACGGCCCTGGACCATCTTGGCCAGATAAAACGCGAGGACGAGAAGAAGGAAGGTTTCCTCCTAAAGGCATCGGAAGGCGGCGACGGCGAGAGCGAACTCACGGAAACCACCCCGGAAGAGGAAATCATCAACGACGAGGCCCATTCCCGCCTCATGCAGTACATAGACGAGCTTCCGTCCCTGTACAAGGACGTCATGATAAAGTACATGATAGAAGAGCTGGAGTACGAGGAAATCGCCCGCGAACTGGACCTTGAACTCAACACGGTACGCACCCGCATCCGCCGCGGCAAGCAGCACCTTGCGGAAATGATGTTAAGGGGGGAAGTGTAATGACAGGTCAGGAGTTTTTGAATTTTGTCAATGAGAGCTTTGAACTCTCTCCCCTCCAGGAAGAACGCTTCCTGGCGCTTGACGGCCTGTACCGCGAATGGAACGCAAAGATTAATGTCATTTCCCGTAAGGATATTGACTGCGTGTATGACCACCATGTACTGCATTCTCTTGCCATAGCAAAGTATCTGCAGGCGTCCGGTCTGTCCTTCGACGGCTGCTCCGTCCTGGACCTTGGCACCGGCGGAGGCTTTCCAGGCATTCCGCTCGCCATCCTTTTCCCCTCCGCACAGTTTGTGCTTTGCGATTCAGTTGGAAAGAAAACCATTGTAGCTGAGGCGGTTGCCAAGGCGCTTGGGCTTGAGAACGTCACCGTAGTCAACGCCCGCGCGGAAAGTCTTCCCCAGACCTTTGACTGGGTTGTCTCCCGTGCCGTCGCCTCCCTCACGGACTTCTACCCCTGGGTCAAAGGCAAGTTCACAAAAGGCATCCTATACCTCAAAGGCGGCGATGTCAACGAAGAAATCTGCTCCGTCATGTCCCGCCACAAACTCCCCCGCGGCTCCGTCCACACCTGGCCCGTCGACTCCTGGTTACATGATCCGTATTATGACGGGAAATTTATTTGTCATTTCGAGCGGAGGCCGTAGGCCGGAGTCGAGAAATCTCAAATAATTTTGGTGAATTAAATATGTTTTACTACCTTTGCAGTCCCTTTTGCAAAAAGTAAAAAAGATATATCATGAAAAGAACGTTCCAACCCTCTCAGCGCAAGCGTGTTAACAAGCACGGCTTCCGCGCCCGCATGGCTTCTGCAAACGGCCGCCGCGTCCTCAGCGCCCGCCGTCGCCACGCCCGCAAGAAACTCACCGTCTCCGACGAGGACCGCTGGTAGTTTCCTGCCAACTTCAGAAAAGTAACGCTGTTCCACCCTTGGAGCAGCGTTTTTTCTTTTGCTGAAAGTTTCTTAACTTTGGCAAAACTGAAGGGTTATGAAGTACGAGGAGTCACTTTTGGCGCTCTATTACCTCATAAGGGTAAATCAGGAGCAGCTGGAATCACCGGCAACGTTTTACGGCAAGACATTGGAGGAACAGGAGACGGAGGAGCTGCTGGCCTTCGTGGACATGGCCAAAAAGGAATTGGGAAGAAGGGAAGACCTGCCAAGGAAGGTTGTTGGCAGTGCCAGAATCCGCATCACACGCAGTCTAAGAATCTATGTAGGCACCCAGGAAGTCCGTGTCAGGCCCATGGCAAAGTGTGTGCTGCTGCTGTTCCTGAAGCATCCGGAGGGCATAGTCCTCAAGCAAATCAGTGACTACTATCCTGAACTCAGATACTTTTACAGACGCATTTCCAGAAGCGGAGACCCCGAAGCCATAGAGCAGAGCATCCAGCGGCTCATGGACATCTGCACCAACAACCTCAACCTCAACATCTCCCGTGCAAACGCCGCCATGGCCGGCCTCGTCTCCGAACCGGACCTCTACACCATCCACGGCCCCTACGGCCGTCCCAAATCCATCCGCCTCTCCCGCTC
>JAILJO010000026.1 GCA_024694675.1 Bacteroidales bacterium
TACGGGCGCTGGCAAAGGTTGCAGTGCGCATGCCAATGTAGCCGGCCAGGCCGCTGAAGAAACCTCCCGTAAGGAATGCGAACGGCACCCAGGGGTTCTGGACGTGGAACACGTAGGCCAGAACGGCGAACAGCACCGCCAAAACGGCAAAAACAATGATAACCACTTTGTACTGCTGCTTAAGGTACGCCATGGCGCCCTCACGCACGTACTGTGCAATTTCTTTCATGGTGGGTGTGCCTTCGCTCTCCTTCTTCATCTGACGGAAGAAAATCCATGCGAAAAGCAGGGCGATTACCGCCGCTGCGGGCACAAGATAAAACAGATAGGTCATAAGTTATAGTGTAGTTAGTTCATTTCATCTATGGTAAAGCCCTCCAGCGCGGCCATGAGCTTTTTGAGCGTAGCTATGTAGTCTCTCTGGCGCATCTTTATGGTTAGATGAACCTTGCCGCCCTGGATGGAATAGGACTCTACGTTTATGCGTTCCTCCTTTAGCTTTTCCGGAAGGGCCGGAATGTCGTACGGCTTGTCAGGAACAAGGGTTATGTCAACGGTTTTCTCACTGTAATGGAGGTTCACGAAATGCATCATTTCAAGGACAAGCACAGTGAGAAGGGTAGCCGCAATTGCAACGGAATACATCCCGTCGCCGCAGGCAAGGCCTATTGCCGCAGCCACCCAGAGGCCAGCAGCGGTAGTGATGCCGCGGACCGCATTCTTCTGGAAAATAATGACGCCGGCGCCTATGAAACCGATTCCGGAGACCACCTGGGCGGCCACGCGGGCGGCATCGTGCTGACGTCCCTCAAAGGCAAACTGGGAAATAATCATGAAAAGGGCACTTCCCAGCGCCACGATAAAGTGCGTACGCACACCGGCTTCCTTTGACCTGAACTCTCTTTCCAGGCCAATGAAGCCTCCCATCAGACCGGCAGCGATGAGCCGGAAAATTAATACCCAGTCTATTTCCATAATTCAGCTGTTAAAACAATCCCGGCGTAATGTGGAGCCACTTGAGAACGGTCTCTCCGAATAGCAGGATAAGCATCCAGGAGAATGTCATCATGGTGATTCCATACTTGAAGGCGTCCGTCATGCTGTACTGGTTTGTAGTGTACAGAAGGGCCGCCGGCTTGCTGTTGAAAGGCAGCACGTAGCAGTGTTCGATGAGCATGGACACCGGGAGGGCCAGGCTCATGGGCGGGAAGCCGAAACGCTTCTCAACGCCAAGCGCAATGGGAACGAAGACCATGGTCCTGATGGTCTTGGACTGGAACACCAGGCCGGAATACATCATCAGGAAGGTAAGTATCACGTAAAGTACCCAGAAAGGGGTATCAGCCGTAATTCCCATGGAGTCGAAGGCAGCGTTCACCATTGTGTTGGGAAGGTCCGTGGCGTTGAGGCCGCTTCCCAGGACGTATGCACCGGCGCTGAAGAGCATGAGGTGCCAGGGAATATCGACATCGTTCCACTTCACAACTCCGATGCCCGGAATTAGGGCCAGTACTGCGCCTATGAGGGCGACGATGGTCTCGTCGATATTATGGAATGTGCCCTTGGTCACCCAGAGGATAAGGACGATGAGGAAGATCACGACGGCCTTCCATTCCTCCCTGGACATCTTTCCCATGGTGGCAAGTTCCTCCTTGAGGCGGTCCAGACCGCCCTGGATCTGCGGCACCTGCTCTTCCTTCTTCATGGGGAAGAACACGTACATGCCAAGCAGCAGGCCAACCACCAGGATAATGATGCTCATAGGGCCCACGGCAATGAGCCATTCCTTATATCCGAAGTCGCAGGAGCCCACGAATCCGGCGATGAGGGAAATGGCCAGGAGGTGCGCTCCGGAACCCGTGTAGAACGCATTTGCGCCGATATTCACCTGGAACAGGTTCTGGATCACGAGGTTGCGTCCGAAGTTGTTTCTGTTGCCGTTGGATGCCCCGTAAATGGCGCATATCACCATAAAGATAGGGAGCATGATAGTGGCCTTAACCGTAGTGGCCGATATAAAGGCCGATAATACCAGGTTGATGACCAGGAAGCTCCAGAGCACGCCTTTTGCGCTGCGGCCGAACTTGATGACGAAGGCCAGCGCCAGGCGCTTTGCGAAGCGCGTCTTAACCAGCATGGAAGCCAGGACGAAGCTGAGGATATTCAGCCACATCACGGGGTGACCAAGCTGCGCAAGGGCTTCTTTCTGCGTGGTCACGTTGAACAGCACCACGCCAAGAATAAGGATAAGGGATGTGAGGTAATTGGGAATTGCCTCCGTCATCCAAAGTATAAGGCTGGCCACAAAAATGCCCAGCATCGCGTAATTTGCGCGTATGAATCCGTCCAGGCCAAGGGCGGCAAGGCGCTTCTGCGCGGAAGCGGCCAGCATGCCCTGGTCCAGATTGTCTATGAATCCGATATGGCAGAACCAGCAAATCCAAACAAAGGCTATGATTGCAAGCGGCGCTCCAAGACGCGCCATCCAAACCTCAAAGGGAGACTTCTGCATCTTGGGCAGTTTTTCTACCTTATAATTATTCATATCCAGCGGGTCGAACGCCGCTTTTGTCTCAATGTCCGCCATCTTCCTCATAGCTTACTTTATACAGTTTTCCGGTAGAGTCGCAACAGAACCAGAACGTCTTGTTCGCAATGTCAATGCAGAAACCTTCCGGCTTCTGAACAAAGGAAATGTCATAGACTCCTATGACCGTTCCATCCGTCTTCATGTTGGTCAACTGCTGTTTCTTGCTGTCGGTTATCCAGAGCGAGCCGTTGCGCTCATCATAAAAAATATCCGACAGGAAATTAGCTACGCTGACGTCCAGATCAAGGGTGCTGACAACCTTCTCCTCCGCCAGTGACCATGTGTAAATCCGCCGGGGAGAGGCCTGGTTGGCAAGATACAGCATGCCGTTTCCAAAGGCAACACCCTCGAAACCTCTGTTGTCAGTCCCGCCTTCAACGGTTATGGCGCATACTTTTGTGAATCCTTTTTTGTCAGCATTCACCTTGTAAACCGCCCATTCCCTCTCTTCGCTAAGGTAAACCGTACCGGTGCTGCGGTCTACGGTTACACCTTCCCAGTCGTGTTCGGATTCGAACGGGACGGTGCCTTTCACCGTCCCGTCCAGTCCGATTTCGTACAATAATCCATCGTCAAACGCACCGTAAAGGCCGTCTCCGTTATCGTTGACACATACGGCCGAGAGCCCGACTATTCCGGTCTCAAAAACCTCTTTGTTGCCCATTTTATATAATACGGGCTTGTCCTCGGTATGGTCATCACCACCCTGCTGGACTTCATTGTCAGGAATACAGGACAGCGGTGCAAACAGTGCGATGGAGCAGATGATTATTGTTCTGAATTTCATTTCCAGTTCTTGTAGGGGTTTTTCATGAGCATGGAGTTGAAGTACTTGGGATCGCCGGTGACTTCTTCTCCCAGCCATGCGGGTTTGTCGAAGGGCTCGTTCTCGTCGGCAAGCTCCACTTCGGCCACCGTGAGGCCGTCGTTGTCGCCGTAGAACTCGTCAACTTCCCAGGTGTGGACGCCGTCGGTGTTCTTCACCAGGTAGCGGGTCTTGTCAATGACACCGGGTTCAGCGAGGTCCAGGAGGGCCTTCACGTCTTCCACGGGGATTTCCTTTTCCCACTCGAAGCGGGCGGCGCCGCTGGCATTGCCGATTCCCTTGACGGTGATGAATCCCTTGTCACCCTTCACGCGAATGCGGACGGTGCGCTCAGGGACGCTGGAAAGGTAGCCCTGGGTGATGCGGGTGGCCTTGAAGGCATCTGCCTTGAAGTCTCCCTTCACCAGAAATTTTTTCTCTATTTCCTGTGACATACCACTTCGTTTGCTAAAGGTTTGTCAATCATGCCGATGACGCGCTTGATGGCCTGGAGGTAGTTGATGTTCTCTACACCCTCGAGGTGGCAGTCTGCCACGGTCTTCTTAATATCCTCAATCTCTGTTGATTCTGAGTTGATAGTGACGACCTTTGCGCCGTTGATGAGAACGTTGGCAACCTCGCAGATTGTGTTGTTCACCATGTAGCCGAAGCGCTGCTTGTGTACGCGCACGGCAGCAAGATCCTTGTTGGCCTTCACCATGGCGATGAACTCGTCGAAGGTGTATGTGTCCTTGGTGAGCTTGGGCATTTCAACCATGAAGGCGGGGAAGACTTCCTTCTCCAGGACTTCCTTGCTGATGGGGAATTCTCCCTTCATGAGGGGATTCCACTGCTCGAAGCCCTCCACGGTCTGGACATAGGTCTTGATGTCCATCTTGCCGTCGCGGATCTTGGTGTTGTTGATGTCGTTCTTGGCGGAGATGATGTAGATCTCGTCGCTCTCGCGTTCCCATACCTTTTCAGGTACGGGAGCGGAGAGACGTGCCATACGCTTGTGTGCCTCGCAGAAGCACTGTCCGAAGCTGCGGAATTCAAAGCGCGGCTTGGACTGCTCGCCAATTTTGAGTTCTGCCATGGCTTATTCCTGAGGAATAGGGTCAGCAATAACCTCTGCACCAACGTTGGTTGCACCGAAAGTGGGTGAAAGAACCGCCCAGTCGTTGCCGTGGTCGGTCTTGCGGGCGAAAGAACCCTTTACTTCGGAGAGGGTTATCTCTGCTGCCAGACCCAATTCATCGTTCCAGCCACGTTTGAATTCATCTACGACATTGCCTTTGGGGTCGATGAGTTCGAGTTTGAGGGATTTCTTCGGGGAAAGACCACCGGTAGCCTGACCGCCATCCTGAACTGCAGGAAGCTTGTCATCTTTATCTGCCGCATGGAGAACATAGAAACCCTTTGCCGGCACCACACCTTCCGTACCCTTCCAGTAAAGCTTGGTATCAAGACCTTCTGCATCCTTCCCACCATCTACTTCGTTGTTCTTCTTAACAACCCAGTCCTTTAGGTCGATGTCTTTGTCACCGTAGTTGTAGAACTCAATTCCTTTGTAACCGCTTACGCCGCTGATTTCGTTGAAGCAGAGGGTTACTGCACCATTGTCTTCAGTTTTGTCCTTGTCTCTGTCGACCTCTTCGTCTGTGCAGGAAACAAAAGCTGTTGCAGCAAGGGCTGCCATTGCAATAAGAAAATACTTTTTCATAATACAAATAATTAAGAGTTAATTGTTTATTTCGGTTTAAGTTTTTTTAGAAGTCAATCTCAAAACGCATTGCTACCATATGGTAATCAACACCTGCCTTACCCTTGGTATCATAAGGATTTGTGGTAGGCGTGCCTGTCTCGTCCACGCCGCAGATGAACTTATTCTTCTTTCCGGAAGCGAAACGGTCGTTGTCGTTGTACTGGTAGTTAAGCTGGACTTTTACGTGGTCGTTAATGTAATAGTTTATACCAAGTGCATATGCCATGCATTTGCCGCCCATGATCTTCTGGTCGTTGCCGGAAAGGCCTTTATCGGCATTGAGGTCAACATATTCTACGCGGCCGCAGAGCTCCACATCGCCCCAGCTCTGGCCCCTCTTGACGCGGGTGAACTTGGCGCCGGCGCCATCGTAACGCTGCTGTCCGCCGAACAGAAGATAACCGCCCTGGACATACCAGCCCCAGAAATTCCTGCCGGTAGCATCGGGAAGATAAGTGGTGTTGCCCATGTAAACGGCCTCACCGCGGAAGCCCTTCCAATACCCGGCAAGTTCTCCGGTGTAAAGGAGAGCATGGTCGAAGGCAAAATCACCTGTGTCGATGTACTTCTTGCGGTTGATGCTGGTGGAGTTGCGGGTGCTGTAACGGGCTGCACCGAAAGTTTCATCAGAGGTCTTGGGGAAGCGGTAGGAGAAGGCTCCGCCGATGTGCATGCCCCAGTCCGGCTTGTCCCAGCCAGGCTGATAGACCAGCTTTACGGTATATGAAGGCTTGTTGTCTTCGCCGTCGCCCTTGCTGTTCTCCTCTACATAACCGCGCTCTTCAGCGCCGGCTACTGCCTGGCCGTGGATGCCCAGGTTGGCAAACAGGCCCTTGTTGTAGTAGTTGATATTGAGGCCAAGGTGGCGGGAAGGAGCCAGTGCGGAGCAGACCATAGGCCTTTCAATGAACTGGAGGTAACGGGAGGAGTTGTTCCTCTGGAGGGAGAAAATCTCCTTGAAGTTACCAACCTGGAACTGCCAGTGCTCCAAACCTGTGTAGCGGATTATTGCATCCTTGAGCTCGAACTCACCGTCGGCCATGTCCATATCTACCTCGCCGTACCAGTCCTTGTCTATCTGCGCCTTGAGGGCGAAACGGGCGCGGCGGATGCTGAAGTCATTGGAGATGCCTTCGGCCCATTCGGGCTCGCCGAAGAAAACGGCGCCGTCGGTCTGGACGCGGTTGTCGAACCAGATCTTGTAGCCGGAATCACCTTTGGAACGGAGCACCAGGATGCCGTCCTGGGCCTCGGCCTGCAGGGGATCGATGTCCACCTTTACGCCATACTGATTGTACTGTTCCTTTTCCTTATCCTGGGCGTAGGAAACACCCGCGGCAAGGAACGTCAATGCCAGAATGATTGTCAGTTTTTTCATTGTTTTAGTGTTAAATGGATTTTATGAATTGTACAAGATTATCCGAGCGCGAAAGGCCAAGCTTGATACGAAGCCTGTAGCGGCTTATTTCCACGCTCTTTGGGGTAATGTTCATAAGGGATGCGATATACTTGGAGGAGAAGCCCTGGCGGAGGAGGTTGGCAAGCTTGCGCTCGCTTTCCGTGAGGTTGGGGTATGTTTCCTTCAGGTGCATGTTGAAGTCACGGTGAAGGACTTCCGTGCGGGCATAGAAGTCGTTCATCTCGTGAGTAAAGTACATGCGCTCGCGTATCTTGGAAAGGATATCGTCCAGCGCCTCGTCCCTCTGGGGGCCGTCCGGAAGGGCGCGGGCGTCGGTGAGCTGATGGTAGACATCGTCCATGAAGGCCTTTTGCTCGCTCACGCCAACGGCGAAGTCCACAAGTTCCTTACGCTTGATTTCCAGTTTGTTGGAAAGGTCTTTCTCCGTGTTTTCCGCCTTGACTTCAATGGCGCTCAGTGACTTCTGGGTGGAGTTTATCTGCTCTTCCCTTGAACGGATAATGTCTTTCCTCTGGGCGTCCTGCTTGGAAGCGTTCGTAAAGAAATACTGCCCCGTGCAAACCACAGTAATGCCAAGCAGGCTCAGGATTGGAAGGAGGCTGTCCTTTGGAGTATTGGCGGTTCCAACGTTGAGAATCATGCTTAAGCAGTAACCTATGAGCAGGCCCATGAACGGGGATGCCACTGTGGCGGCAAGGCTTTTGGCAATATTGATTCCGCTGACGGTGGAATCCCTCCTCACCACTCCAATTCCGAACAGTGCCGCTGTCATGAGGGCGCTTGCGGAAAGCGGGGCGGGAGTAAGGCCGATAGTCTTTATCTGCGGCATGGAGAACACCAGGAAAGTGATACCCATTGCCAGCATGGCGGAAAGGATATGGCCTGTACCGGCATCAAGAGGACCGTCTGCAATGCGCGATGTCCACGTGTTGATATTGCTCAGGGAAAGCAGGAACAGCACAAGCAATATGCCCACGGCTATGAAAGCTGCCGTATGGCTTTCGCCAAGGACGAATTCAGGGCAAACCGCCATAAGCTGGCCAAAGTTCCAGGACGCTGCTGTCACAAGCAGCAGCGTTGCAAAAACACTTCCCACAAGGAGCCTCTGGTCCACTACGGCAAAATGTCTTCCGCTCTTTGACGTATATTTGAGCAGAATGAAGGAAAAGACAGCTGCAAGTACAATGCAAAGCAGCATTGCCGCAAGCCAGCTGAGAACCATTCCGCCGGCATATTCCATGTCTATGCTACCATATACCT
Organism: Bacteroidales bacterium; assembly: GCA_024694675.1. Lineage (GTDB taxonomy): Bacteria > Bacteroidota > Bacteroidia > Bacteroidales > UBA932 > Cryptobacteroides. Next base: position 7,841 of record JAILJO010000026.1, read on the forward strand.
TGAGCTGGCAGCCGAAGATTGCCCCCATAACTGCATAAGGCGCACCGCAGGCACGGTGAATCACCATGGAGATGAGCATGGCGGCCAGGGCGGAAAGGGATATGGCTATGATTGCCGTATAGCCGGAGACCGGAATGGCATCCTTAAGCGTGTCACAAAGCGTAGACTGGACAAAGAAAGGTGCCAGCATGACGCCGACGGCAAGGATGGGAACCAGTATCTTCATCATGACCAGTTCTCCGGCGCCGGTGGCGCGCATGGGGCTGATAATCCAGGGAGCCTCAAGCCTCAATAAGGGCATGCCCACAAGGATAAGGGCTATGAGGAGTATGATGACCTCGTCAAGCATGGCGGACTCTACAGGCTGCGCTTGATTGTCATCACGGAAAGCTGCTCCGCAACTCTCATTGCCGCGGTGGAAAGGTCTTCGATATGAAGGGCGAAATAGCGGAGGTGGAACTTTTCCGACAGCTTGAGGTGGTCCATGTCATGGAAAACCGTGCGCTTGATGGACTGTGACAGTTTCACTGCCTGTTTATCATAAAGGTATACACGGTGGATGGTTTCAGTGACCTGGTCCGGCTGGCTGAAGTAAGCCCTTGTGCCGGGAATAGTGGTTTCTGCTGCCATCGTTGCCAATTCGGCAAGCTTCACGAACTCCTTCTTAAGGGATGAAGGAACCGTGGGGTCTTCAATCTCAAACTGGATGAGGTCGTTGCTGACGATGGATATGATGTGGTCGTACCTTTCCAGAAGGCGCATGATGTCTCCCCTATAGCGGATGAGTGAACCGCGGGAGTAGAGCATGTTCTCTATATCCCTGCGGAGTACTCCCGCCTCCGTCTCTGCCGTAGCCATGGCTGAGAGTGTGTGGGCAAAACTTTCGCTGTCGTTGTAGAGGTAGCTGCGCACCCCTTCCTTAAAGAGAATCAATGCGGTATCAACTGTATTGAGGAGTTTGTCTACAGTTTCCGCGAATAATTTGGCTCTGCTTGTAGAGAATATTTGGAACAGTTTCATGTGCTGTGGCTATTTTCAAAGCAAATATAGTAAAAGTTCCCGCCAAATTGCAAGATTTGACGGGAAAGATATGCTTTTGTAGAGTTTTTGGAGAGTTTATTGCTCCGGAACCAGAATGACTTCTCCGTGTTCTTGGGCCACAGTCTCTTTCCAAAGTTCAGTGTAACCGGGCCATTCGACCTTCTCCGGAATTCCGGTGGAATGCTCCGAATGCTTGAAGCTGCCGTCCGCGTTCTGGGGCTTCACATTGCCGTCCATGAACTTCACAAGGAGCTCCGTTTCAAGGGCGGTCCAGGCCTGGAACTGTTCCTGGGCGGTGTTCACCGTATAATCAGTAACGTACTTGATTAGCTTGGCGAAAGGCCTCGATGACTGGCCCTTTCCTTTGGCGGCCCTGGCCTGCATGCTCACGGCCACCTGGTTGTACATCACAACCGCCATGCTGTCTACCGAATGGGTGCGGCGGTCCATCTGCTCCGTCTCAAAGGCATCGATTCTTTCACGCACATAGGGCGCCATCACGTTGTACATCTTGTAGCAAGCGTTGGAGATGCGGTTGTTGATCCAGAACGATGCGGTGGGTGAATAATGGAGAAGGTCTCCGTTACCCTCGCGGAAGCATTCCGGGACCTTTGTGGTGCTGGTATAGATGGGGGTGAGGTACGATGTTGCCGCATCGTCAGTTCCGAACCAGAGGATACCTCCTACTACGTCAGGAACGTATTTGCGGGCCTGGCCAACCATCCAGAAACCGGTCTGCTGGGTGGCGATTGCCCTTTCGTTCACGTAGGTCTTGCCGTCGAAGGTGAATTCCATAGGCCTCCAGCGGTACGGGAGGGCGTTTCCGCCGGCACCGATATCCTGGGTCATGTCCATGGGGGTGCCTTCGAAGTGGTCGCGCATGACATCGGCCACCTGCTTGACGGTGATGGTCCTGCGGGGGAATACCCAAAGGGGAAGGTCTCCTTCGAGATTCTTACCCATAACATAGTCCAGGAAGGAGAAGGCGTCACGGGTAACTCCGCGGCCGTTTTCATCGAAATAGGAGAACCAGCCGTCGGTGAGGATGTTGAAGGCGCTCCAGACGCGGGCGTCGCAGCCACGGACGGTCCCAAAGTCGATGGGGGCATAGGCCTTCTTGAAGCTGAACTCGCTGTCCAGACCGTCGAAATAGCCCTTCTTGCGGGCGAAGGTGATAACGTCGGGGGCGTAGAGGCAATTGTCAGGATCGTCCAGAGGGAACTTGCCTATGCGGGCCTGGTTGGCGTGGGCGCAGATGGCTCCGTCCGGAACACGCATTGCAACCCAGACGATGCCCTTCTGAACATTGACGCCGTTCTTGATGTTCATCCCCTTGCCGATGAGCTCCATTATCCAGGCCTCTTTCTTGTCCGCGATGGAGAAGGTTTCGCCTTCCGATGCGTAGCCGTAGGTATTGGCAAGATCGACTATTATGTCGATGGCTTCGCGGGCGCTCTTGGCCCTCTGGAGGGCTATATATATTAAGGAACCGTAGTCGATTCCGCCTTTCTTGTCCTCAAGCTCCGGACGGCCGCCCCAGGTGGTCTCGGTGATGATGACCTGATGCTCGTTCATGTTGCCCACGGTCTGGTAGGTGTGGAGAACCTGCTCTATCTCGCCCAGGTAACGGTTGGTGTCCCACTCATATATCTTGAGCATGGAGCCGGCAGGCCAGTCAGCGGCCTGGCGGTGGTAAAGCTCGCCGAACAGGTAGTGTGAATCTGCGGCATAGGATACCAGGACGGAACCGTCACGGCTGGCGCCGGAGGTTACTATGACGTTGGTGCATGTATTGCCCTCGGTGGCGGAAAGAAGGACCGCGGCGGTTACTGCAAGGGCTTTAAGCAGTGTTTTTCTCATCGTTTTTGCGCTTTTTCAATTAAATGCGTAATTTTGTCATCTGACAACAGAATGCAAATATATGAATTTTTTTCGTTTGACTTGTCTTTTGGCCGTCTTATCTGCCCTGCCACTTGCCGCCCAGAACCCTCCGCAGACGCCGGAGCAGCAGGAAAAGCAGATGATGGAATACATCGACAAAGAGGTTAAGCGCCTGACGGAAATCCTTGACCTTGAATACTGGCAGGAGTTCTATGTAGACTCCACCCTCACCCATGACTACCACGCCATGAGCGAGGAGATGAAAAAACTCCAGACCGCCAAGGTTGAGAACACGGACCTCTATCTTGGAGTCCAGGACAAATGGATGGAGCAGATAGACGCCACCTACAAACGCATCTTCAACGAAGCCCAGTGGAAAAAATACTGGAAAAGCGGCGGTGAAAGGGCCCAGAAGGCACGCAACAAACGGAAAAAATAGTTAACTTTGCACCCACTATGAAAGAAGCAATAGAAAAGATTTACAAGGAACTCCAGGAGCTCAAGGCCGCTTCCCAGAAAGAGGCTGAAGAGGCCCGCGTAAGGTTCCTTGGCAAGAAAGGTGAAGTAACTGCGCTCATGGAGCAGTTCCGCACCGTCGCACCGGAACTCAAGAGGGAATACGGCCAGAAGCTCAACGAGCTCAAGAAGTTCACTCTTGCAAAGATAGAAGAACTCAAGGATGCCGCAGAGGCCGCTTCCGGCCCCGCATCGGCTTCGGGAGAAGACCTCTCCATGCCCGGAGACTCCATGCCCCTTGGCTCCCGCCATCCCGTTTCAATAGTCCGCCAGCAGATTGTGGACATCTTCCGCAAGTTCGGGTACGATGTGGCTGAAGGTCCGGAGATCGAGGACGATTACCATGTCTTCGAAGCCCTCAACTTCCCTCCCAACCACCCCGCCCGCGAAATGCAGGACACCTTCTTCGTGAGCACCGGTCACCTGAATCCACTGCTTCTGAGGACCCACACATCGTCAGTGCAGGTGCGCACCATGGAA
>JAILJO010000043.1 GCA_024694675.1 Bacteroidales bacterium
TCCACCTCGGGTGTTTCATAGGTTTTTAGTTTCATAGCTATAGAAATTAAAAATTGTTTGCGGTCAGTTCTTCAAATATAATAAAAAAAGCCCCTTATTTTTCCAAAACGAAACAGAAGGGGTTAAAAAGCGTTTCGATTGCTTTCATTCTTTCTAAATGAGGCCAAATCCAAGCCGGATTCCTTAATCTTGTTCCGATAATACTTCTTAACATCGGACCAATGATAGTAGGGGTAGCAGTCCGTTTTCACGGGGATTGACGTCTCGTTTTCGTTCAGCAAGAACTTCACCAGGACATCCTTGGACTTGGCCTTCCGGAAGAAAACCAGCTGGATGTTGGCAGCCATGGGGATGAGGCGAAATATGGAGAACCGGGTGTGGAGGTCCTCCATGTCGTCCGTGGCACCCGTGGCTTCAGGGAAGCCCAGGATAAAGGCTAACGGCAACACCACGCTGTCGTGGCCGAAACGAAGGCGAAGACCGCAGCCGCCGGAGGCTATCATATCATCGGCCTCATCAAGGAAGTTATTCAGGAGCGGATAGATGTGCAGCCAACTCTTCTTGGAGCCGGGCATAAGGCCCTCCCAAAGGCACCAGCTGGCGTTGTAAGCACGGAATCCGTCTATCATACCGTCCTCTCCGAAAAGGTCCGTAAAATAGAGTTTTAGCTCCGGGAGGCAGTACATGTCGGAGGCAATGTTATAGAGGTCATCGGCAAAGACATACTGGTCGATATACTCCTTCGCCTTTTCCGGATCAGTGAACAGGGCCTTGAGCTGGGGCTCGCCGCTGAGCATCTTCCTTTTGAACTTCTTGAGCTTCCGGTAGAGGGCGTCATCGGCCTCCGAGTCAGGGACAGGGATAGCCTTGTTGGCCTTGATGTACCAGAGGTCCTCCTCCCTGGCCGCCATTGAGACGTCCAGGGAAGGATTCAACTCTTTAAGTTCCGCACAGAAGTTCTCCATGCTGCGGATAACCCGCTTGGACGTAGATGCATTTGCCGTAACGCTGAGCGGCTGGCCAAGAAGATCAGGATAATTGTCATACATCCTCCTGGCAATGGCCTTGTGCTGCCTTGCGCCCAGTTCCGTGAGCCTACCGGCTCGTTTCTGGGCATCAGCCTCAGCAGCCAGAAGGCGTCTACGGACATCCTTACCGTATTCCGTAAGGATACCAAGGGCCATGGCGGAATCCAGCTGCTTGTGCACGCGGCGGTAATGCTTGTCGCTTGTCATATACCGCGCCCCATGCCTGCCGTAATGGCTTATGTAGAATGGCTCATAGCCCTTTGGTGCAGGGGTCATACGTCCAGTCGGCAGCGGATAGTTGGCATAGTTCCCCACCGTAAGCTCCATATGCGACAGGAGTTCCTCACGGGACGTCTGCGCCGCGGCCGAAAGACCTATCAGCAAGCAGGCAAGTATGACGGTTATCCGTTTCATCCTTGTTCCTTTAAAGGTTAGTGAACTCTACCTTGTGGAGCCAGGAAGGATTGCCGCTGTCGCAGTCGTCGCCTATCCATATGCAGTTGTTCTTGTGGTCTACGCAGACGGCCTCGGGGTTCCAGTTGGCGAAGTTGGCCAGGGAGTAGGTTGCCAGCAGCTTGCTGCCGTCACCGTTGAACAGATACAGCGTGTAAGGCAGGTACTGCGGCTTATCCTTGTTGGAATTGGAGTCGAGGACCCAGAGGTAGTCGCTCACGGGATCGTAGCACAGGTCACCCACCTCAGAGATGGTGGAGGTGACGTCGCGGAGGCTCTTCTTCCAGAGCATGGTGCCGTCCAGCTTGTATTCGAACAGGCGTGCGCCGGTCTGGGTGCCGAAATACAGGTTGCCCTTGTGCCAGGTAATACCCTCGCAGCCGGAGTTACCCATATCCTCAACGCCTTCCACCTTGATGGTGAAGTTGTCGTCCTTGGCATTGTAGCCGGGGGCCGGGACCCTGTAGACAGACTTGGAGCTGCTTTCAAGGCCGATGTAAAGGTCGCCGGTGGCAGGATCCATGGTGAGGCCTTCAAAGTCAGCCTCGCGGTACCACTGCTTCACGAAGGTGCCGTCAAAGTTAATCCTGTACAGGGTTCCCTTGTCGTGGACACCCCAGAGGAAGTCGCCGTCTTTGGACAGGCACAGACCGGAAAGTTCCTCAACCATGTCTGAGCCGCTCTTTCCAAGGACGTACTTGGTATACTTGCCCATTACGGGCAGATCCTTGGGCTGAGTGGTCTGACCGGAGTATTCCTCGGGACGCTCGTAGCGGCCGGGGGCGTCGGGGTTGCCGTCCATGGCGTGCTTCACGGCGTGACGGAGCATGCCTTCGTCGTTGTCATGCCTGTATTCCCAGATCATGACACCCAGCATGTTGCGGCTCTTGGCGTATTCCACCTTGGCGTTGATGGATTCGATGTCCTCATAGCTGGCGTACATCTTGCCCAGGGCGTCGCCCAGGTACGGGACCTTGGCAACATCGTCCCAGATGCGGTAGTTGACGCCCTTCACGTCCATGCCGTCGCAGGTGCCCTTGAAGAAGATGTCCTCAAGCTTGCTGTAGTCCACGCTGGAGGGATAGCGGTTGCCCACGGACTGCTTGTAGCCGTCTCCGTGACCGTAGAACGCCAGACCGAAGTTCATCATCTGGTAAGGGATGTTCTGCTTGCCGTGGAAGATATCGTCAACTGCCTCTGAGGCGCAGCGGTCCTTGCAGATGGAACTGCGGTAAAGCGGAGCGTTGTGGTACGGAGGATTGCCCTCGTCGTACGTCATCACGTTGATATAGTCGATGTAAGGCAGTACGCCGTAGTTGTCGGTATACTTGCCGCTGTCGGATGCTGCATAGGACAGGATCTTGTCAGGCATGGCCTCCCTCATCTCCTTGAAGAGGGTGACGAAATTCTCATAGTCGGCCGGGGAGGCTCCGTTCACGTAGTCTCCGTCCTTGGCGGCATAGGTGGGATACTCCCAGTCTATGTCGAAGCCGTCTACTCCGTACTGCTCGCAGATGGCCACGCACTCGTCGATGAAAGCCTTGCGCTTGGCGGGGTCACGGGACATCTGGGACCATCCATCGGCATTCTTTCCCCAACCACCCATCTGAAGCTTGACCTTCAGTTCCGGGTAGTCAGCCTTGTAGGCCACGAACTTCTGCACAAGGGCGATTGACGCGGCCGGAATGTCTATACCCGTGCCTTCCTTCTTGTCCTTGAAGCGCACGTGACCCACGTTGATATGAGTAAAATTACGCACCTCTTCCAGCGAAGGGAACACGCTGTCCTTGGTATACTCCGTATAGTATATCTCGATCATGGGGGTTATGCCGATACGCGCCAGGCGCTCCGGATTATTGACGATGGCGTTCATGGGATCGTCAGGATCCCCGGGGTTCACCGGGCCGGGGTTGTCCGGATTGAACGGATCGCCGTCCGGTATTGTTCCGGCGTTGGGTTTTGTTCCAGGAGCGGGAACAGTCATGCCCATAACCGTATCTTCCGTGCAGCTGCTAAAGGCAAAGCATGCGCCCAGAAGTGCCGCCAGGGATAATGTGATAAGCTTAGAAGTTTTCATTTCCATGCTGTTTTTAATGTTTATTGGTACCCAGGGTCCGGGTCAGCGGGCCCTGGATAATAATTGCTTACGGTTCAACGACGCAACGTACAGAACCGCCACGGGAACGGACGTTACCCTGGTTGCGGAACTTAGGACCGTCGCTGTCAAGGTATCCGTACATTCCGTAGCCGTTCACAGTACCGCTGTCCCAACGGCCGCTCCAGATTATAGTTCGGAGACCGGCCTTCTTCTGGCCTTCGCCGCCATCGTCAATATAACCGGCAATAGGGAATACCAGAGATCCTACTGTGAATACCTTATTGTCTGCAAACAGAGTAAACGGATCGGTGGTCTCAATCCACTTGGTGCCGCTCCAGAAAGCGCAGCTCTTGTTACGCTTGGGTAGTACATAGCCAACAGGGCACGGGTCGTAAACAGTCTTGGACTCCTCGCCCCAAAGGGTGGCTATTTCGCTGTTCGTAGTCATTTCAGCAGGGAGCCAGTCAGCACCTGCAACATAAACAAATTCGGTAGGATTGGCAATTGCATAATCTACCGTGACAGGACCTTCCTTCTGGGTCATGGCCGTTCCGGCAACTGTAATTACAGCTGTAGGTTCTGCAACGGAAGCAAGTCCCGGGAACGGATCTTTACGGCCCCATTCATACAGGAGACCGAAGGACTCTTCAGACACGACGGCATCGGTAGCAGCATCCACAAGGGCACCAAGGTTGCGGCTCATGGTACTCTGGGTTGCAGAGAAGTTGGCGTCTGCAATGTCGGTGATTGCAGTCTTTGGAATCCAGATATGCCAGCTCCAGAGGATGACATCGTTGGCATCCTTTGCGGCGATGAGGGCGTTACCGGGCTTCAGTGTCTCAGGAGTGGTGAACCTGATGAAACCGTTTTCATAGGACACGGAAGCGATGACGCTGTTGGCCACCACGTCATCAAGGTTGTTCCAGGTTTCCCAGAGAAGTTCCGCCTTTGCGACTTCACCCACGGACTCTTCGGTGTTACCCTTAACGGGCACGAACTTGTATTCGCCGGCGGCGGTTACGATGTAGCAGTTGGCGGTGCCGTCCTTGCCAAGATTCTTGGCGGTGTCGCCCTTAGCCTGGCCGATGGTGAGTACCTGGATAACATCCTCAGTACCCTGCTTGACGATGTTCACCTTACCTTCGCGGTATGCTCCGGTGGCGTTGTCGTCAAGGGCAAGGGTAATCACATAAGCCGTACTTTTAACGTCTACCAGGTGAATCCAGGCATCCACAGGAACGACATCGAAGGCAACGTTGGAAACCACATTGGCTTCAACAACACCGTCGTTGCCGGCTGCAGCATAATCCACAGTAGCGCTTACAGGAGTATCGAGAACGGAGATGCCTTCAGCCTCAACGGTAACCTTTACGATAGAGGTAAGTCCTACCTTGGAATCGGCATAGACAAGGAGCTGGCCGGAAGCCTTGGCGAGAAGGGGCGTGACCGTAATCTTCTCTGCATCCACCGTGACAGCGAAGTTGTTGGGATACCATACGTCCACAACAGTGCCGGCGGTCTTTGCGGTAACGGTGTAGGGAATTTCAATGGGGGCGGGAGTAGTGTAGATGTACTCCGTAGTAGCGATGTTCAGCTTGAAGGCCTCTGCGAAGGGAATGTTCACGATGCTGTTGTCGCTGAGGGTGAGGACGATCTTGTCCTGCTCCACCTTGATGTCAGTGAAGATGCCGTCCACGAGGGTGGCGCCTTCGTTCTGGACCTGGCCAAGGATGACAGGGTCTGATCCGTCGATGGAAACCAGGAGATTGCCGTCCCCGTCAATGGTGAAGACGGGGGTCTGGTAGACGGGGATTTCATTACCGTCAATCTTGATGGCAATTCCGTCGATGGCCCATACGAGGTCTCCGGCGCCATTCTTTATGACGCCCAGCACGGGAGCGGTGTAATCGGTCTTGGGAGAAATCTCGAAGTACTGCACCTCACCGGTGGTGTAGGTGACTGTTACGCCGGTGATCTTACCGGTTTCCGGGTCTACATACTTCTGGACCTTTGCCACGAACACGCCTTCGCCGATTGCGGTCTGCAGGCTTTGGATATTACCCTCCAGTGCGGTAACACGTGTCTCCAGGGCATCCAGGCGCGTCTTGATGGCAGAGTCGTCATAACTGCTGGTGCAAGCCGCAAGGAGCAGCACCATAGCAACGCTTGTCAAAATCTTTTTCATAAGCTATGTTTTTGTTATTAATTATTATTCATCGGTTTCACAGCGGACAGAACATCCAAGAGGGCGAGCCATCTGGCCTTTCTTTGAAATGCCGTCCTTTACCAGCTCGCAGTAGGAGATGTTAGGAGTATCGGCATCCATATGGGTATTCCATATGACAGACACTCCGGGCGTATAGGTTCCGTCGCAGTTCATGTAACCCGTAATGGGCAGCGTGCTAACGGGGCTGCCTACCTGGAAATAGTAGTTATCCGCATCATAGAACCATCCGGCAAGCGTGCTTCCTTCTGCAGTGAAGATTGTAGCACGTTTACGTCCTGGTGCGCGGTATCCGGGAGGGCAGGGGTCGTAAATGGTCTTGGTGCCGCTCTTCTCCTGGTCGCCCCAGTACATGAGGTCTACCTGGGAGCACCAGTCTGTCCTGTTGTCGCCCTCAGTGGGGACACAGGCAAGGACTGTAGGCTGTGCGATAGCTTCTTCCTGGGTCATCTGACCATCATGAACGGTCATGGCCACGCCGGCGAAAGCCGCGCGCTCCGTGGACCCTGCTTCCTTGACGCCGATAAACGGATCCTTGCGGCCCCACTGGTACAGCAGACCGAAGGAACGTGCATCGGCAATTGCGCCGGGCTGGGTGTCAACAAGGGCGCCCAAGTTACGGCTCATCATGGAGCAGCCGGAGGTATAGCCGAAGGTGCTCACGCTGATCTGCGTTTCGGGAATCCAGATGTGCCAGCTCCAAATGATGTTTCCGCCGGCGTCCTTCACAGCCACGAGGGCGTTTCCGGGCTTGACGGGGTTAGGAAGCTGGAAGCAGACAGAGCCGGATTCGGGGTCATAGGAAACGCCGCTTATCACGCTGCGCTCCGCCACTTCTTCACCGTTTCCGCAGGTTTCCCAGAGAATGTCTGCGTCCTTGATTCCCTCTAACGGCACACTGGTATTACCCTTGAGCGCCTTGAAGCGGTACATTCCGGTTTCATAAATGATATAGCAGTTGGCGTTTCCTTCGGAGTCGAGAGGTGTTGCCAGTGAAGGGTCGATGTCGTCGGCGGCATCTACCAGCAGATTGGTGACATCGCCAAGGTCAAGACCCGTACCGCGCTGTATTGCGAAAGCCTCTTTGTCCGTAAGGCTCTTCACGGCCTCTCCATTCTTGTAGAAACGAAGGATAAAGCCGCCGGGAAGGTCAACGTCGCCGGGAATATATACATAGTTTACAGTAGTGCCGTCTGCCGCAACAGCATTGGATGTGATAGTTGTGGCAGGCTTCTGCATATACTGCTTCATATTAACGTCAGTATCGGTGATTTTCACCTGATACAGTTCATAGCTTAGCATGACATCCTTGCGTCCCGTGAAGGTGTAGGAGTCGAAATCGCCGTTCACCACGAAGGTAACCACGCAGGACAGGTTCTGGAAACGGAAGGTATCCTCCATGTTGCACGCGGCCATTATCTGCGTGTTGGTGTCGCTGAAGCTGCTGTAGAACATGCAGTGAGGGAGATTGTTCACCGCCTCTGCCGGATAAGCGGCATAAAGGGTGGTGTGACAGTCGTCGCGGGTGTAGGGATGCAGTCCCTCAATGGTCTTGGTGGCCGTTTTCTTGTCCGCGGAGATATCTCCCGCCTCAAGGGTTACGGTTACCTGTTCATCGGCATATTCACCGTGGACGATAATCTTGTCGCCGGCTTTCCAGGCTGTTTTAAGGCCCGGGGCGACGCCGTTATCGCTTATGGGATATTGAGGGATGACGAATGTGAGAGTACGGGTCTCTGCGGGAACCGTCTTCTTGACATGGGGGTTGGTGCCCCAGTCCTCATCGGCCTTGTTCAGACCCGTGCAGGATACTGCCAGGGCCAACGTGCAAAGGATTCCTATTCTATAGATATTCTTCATAATCATATTCATTTAAAGGTCCTTTGTCATTAGTTCCACTCAATGGGTTCAGAATACTCGTACCACTCGCACACGCCGCTACCGCAGTTGTACATGCCAACATACATATTGATCTTGGCACCCCAGTAGCAGGTACGGAAGAGGTCATGGGAAGTATCGAAGCTTGAACCGGGCACGTCGTTCACATAGAACTGGACGTGGCAGTATTCGGTCGTATTGCCCTCATCGTCCGTATAGAAGACGTTGTTGGGCTCGAATTTCACGGTGAACACCACCGGCTGGGAGAAGTCCACTTCGTAAATGGTGTCCGGACTGGGCTTGTTGCCATCGCCTGCGGCGTTGAAGCTGAAGCCAATCTTTCCACCGTCGTCAAACGGACGGAGGTCGCACTTGAGCTCTGCGCTTTCGCTGAAGCAGAACCAGTGTCTTGCCCTGGCGGCGTCTGCCACTTCCGGATTGGTCTGGATGTTGCTCCAGCAGAAGGAATAGGTGCCCATGGGCATGTCTCCGCGGTTCAGACGGGATGGATAGTTGAAGAAGGTACCGACGCCCGCAGTATAGACCGGAGTATTGGCCTGGTCAGACTTCCACAGGGACATCTCATCCTTGTCAAGATAGTACCTCTTGGGGACCACATGGTACGCCTGCTTGAGGACGATTGTCTTTTCAGCCTGGTATTCACCTTCGGTCTCGATGACGTTCTTGACTATGAGGTCTGCCTTGCGGACAGCGTCCTCATCGTTAGGGGTGAGGGTAATCTTGATGGTGCCGTTGCCGTTACCGGAAGCATTGTCGATGGTGAACCAGTCGTCCGCCTCGCTAGACTTGGCAACCGTCCACTTGGCATTGGAGACGATATCCACGCTCACCGAGGCCTGGTTGTAATCCGTACGGAGTTCGGTCTTGGCAAGATCAAGCTGGAGACCTTCCTGGGTGAATTTGGCAACGTACATGGCCACGTTGTGGCGGTCGTAGATGGTAATGGAAGCATAGCGCTTTTCCTTGGGGTTGTTCTCCGCGGAAAGGACGATATCTCCGTCCAGGGAGCCGGAAAGGCCATCCGTAATATTGATCCAGTCTCCTTCCGTGACCTTTGCGGTCCAGTTCTGGTTGGACTTTATATGGATGGTGTATTCACCGCCGCCCTTTATCACGGTCTGGTCAAGATCCGCATCGGGAATGGTAAGGAATGCCAAACCTTTCTGACGAACGGTGATTACCTTTCCCACCCAGTATTCACTCTGGATGGTAATCTTGTCTTCACGGTCCTCAAGGCTGGGGTTATCATAGTACTGTATGCGGACTGAAGTGGACTCCGCCTGGCCAAGGTGTACCTGTTCCCTGTCGGAACCGGGACCCTCTTCCTGGCTTATGATGCACCAGTCCGGGTGGTCGCTGGTGACCGTCCAGGGGTCTGTGGATACGACCAGGATGTTTATGGCCTGCGCACTGGTTGCCGCCACGTCATAGCTGTCCATGGCGCGGTACCGCAGGTCCACTGTCTGCCTGGTCTCCTGCCCCGGCTTCTCCTGGCAGGCAAAAACTGCCAGGAGAGCTGCGACGGTGCAGAATATGTTAATTATCTTTTTCATAGGCTTTTATTCAGCGAAGAAGGTAGGAGTGCAGGATTTGATGATGTACCAGGTTCCAGAACCGTCTACGGCACTCTCCGTACCGAAGAAGTAATGGCCGTTGGCCGCCGGGTCGCTGGCATAAGGTGATGTGCTGGTGTGCACTTTCTTGCTGACCCCGTTGTAGAAGAACTCCAGGTCAATGTTTGCTGCGTTGTCTGCATTGGGACGGAAGTCCATGCGGTACTCAGTAATGGCATTGAGCTCGTCCTTCGTAATGTCGAACTTGGTAGAGCCGTAAGTGGTATGTGCGCCGTTGGTGCGGAGACGTTTGTTGCCGGCCAGGTTAATCTGGCACTGGAGTTCTGAATCCCCGGCCGCGTCGTGGGAACAGCAGTAGAACTGGGCGGTATCGTCAAAGTTCACTTCACCCATTGCCAGGACGAGTGATACGTAACGGGCGGCATCCTTCAGGGTCACGCGGGACTTCTTGTCTCCGAAAATCTTCACGGAACCGTCTTCCTGGACCTCAGCGTCGGTGAACTCGAAGTTCACATCCTGGGTGAGTTCCAGCTCTGCGTATGCTCCGCCGGTAGCGGAAACGCTTACCTTTCCGGTCTTGGTCTTGAAGATGTTGTTGAAAGGAGCAGTTACCTTGAAGTGGGATGCGTCAACTTTCTCCACGGTCCAGCCGGCCGTCTCGGTTGCGGGCTCCCAGGAGAGGGTGGTGTTGACCTCGATGGTCATCTCGCCGCCCAGGCGGGGCAGTTCGGTGCTGGCGGGAGCCACAATCTCGAAGGTGAAGCCGTTCTGGGATACCTCGAATGTCTTGTCCACACCACCTGCGGTAACCGTGACGTTTGCCTTGCGGAGGGCTCCGTCATTTGCTGAAGCGGTAGCTGTGATGGCTGTGACCGAGCCGTTTCCGACACCGGAGGCAACGTCGAAGGTGAGCCATGACTTGTCAGAACTGACTTCCCAAGGGAGGTCGGTCTTGATGGTGAAGGTCTTGGCCTCGCCTGCCGATGAGAAACTCTCGGAGAGCTCCGTCAGCTTGAAGGTTCCCTTCTGGGTGACGTCGAAGCTTTCTTCCTGGTCACCGGCCGTGACGGTCACGGTAGCTACACGCTCGACCACTTCGCTGGGTGCGGCAGTGGCAATGATGGTTATGGTACGTCCGTCAGGATCGGGATCTCCGTTTTCGCGGTTGAAAGTGAGCCAGCCTTCGCTTGAACGGACCTCCCAGGCCATGTTGGACTGGATGGTGAAGCTGAGGTCGCCACCTGCGGCAGCATAGTCCTTCACCATAGGAGTGATGAACAGTTTGCCTGCGCGGGCCTGCTTGACGGTGATTGTTTTTGCATTGACGATGTTGTCGCCGCGAAGCGTCAGTGTAGCGCTGCGGTCGGTTGTTCCGGTGTTTTCCTGGGCGGTCACAACCACATCGGTGATGAGGGCACCGGCGGCACTGGAGGGAGGGGTGACTGTGAGCCAGTCAGCACCGCTGGAAAGAGTAATGGTCCAGGGCGTGTTGGAGCTCACGTTGAAGGTAATATTGCCCGGGTTCTGGGCCGGGAGGTTGTAGGTGTCCACGGCACTGCACTCCATGCGGATGGATGCAGCAGCCTTCTCAGGGGTCATCTGCGTGTCTATCTGGTACATCTGGCAAGCAGCCACAGTACCAAGCACAGCCAAACCGGCAAAGATTTTTGTAAGGGTTTTCATATGGCTTTTGTTATTATTCATAGGTTAGACTACCATCCGGTATTTTGAGTGAGGTTGGCATTGTTGAAGGTTTCGGCCTGCGGGATGGGATACAGGTTCATCTTCTCCGACCAGGTGCGGTTTTCCACGGCCTTCCTGCTGTAGGTAAGGGTGGCTCCGTTCTTGACGATTTCCACACCGTCCAGCTGTCCCATCACGTTCTGCGCGATGTTCCAGCGGCGGATGTCCCAGAAACGATGGTCTTCGAAGGCGAACTCAACACGCCATTCACGGCGAATTGCATCCCTGAAGGCCGCCTTGGTACTTGCAGTCACATCCGGCATGCCGGCGTTGGCGCGTACCTGGTTCAGGGCGTCAAGGGCGCTCAGGGTGAACGTGCCGTCCGTCGCGGAAGGGCTGTCAAGATACTCGTTCAGAGCCTCTGCATAGGAGAGGAGAGCCTCCGCATAGCGGTAAACAATCCACTGGTGCTTGTTGCTCAACGTATTTTCAGGAGTGAAACTGGTGCTCTCCTGGATGTAACGGCGCAGGTAGTAACCGGTAACCGTTCCAAGCTCGTTGCGGGTGGCGGAATAATCCTTGCCCCCAACGAATGTCTCGATGGTGGAACCCTTGAAAGCCATGCCGTTGGCCAGGATGGCGCGGGCAAAGCGGGGATCACGGCCCTCGTAAGGCTTGGTCACGTCAAAGGCGGGATCGGTTGTCTGCCAGCCGTTTGCACCAAGGGTGATGTCGTAACCGCCCAGGGTCTGGAAGGCATCTACCAGCTGCTGGCTGGGATAGGTGCCGGCCATGGAGGTGCGCTCGCCCTCAGTGAAACGTACGGGGAAGTTGTACCTCTCAAAGCTCTGGCTTTCGCTGCGGGCGATTGCCATGATAACTTCGCGGGAGAGGTAGTTGTTGGCCTTCTCCGCCGGATCCAGTACGTAATAGTTAAGGTCGATGATTTCCTTTGCCGCAGCTGCAGCTTTCTGCCACTTGGCCTTGTCACCTGAAGGATTGTGGAGAGGAGAAGCGGCGTAAAGGAGAGCCTTTGTCTTGACGGCAAGGGCGAATCCCTTGGTTACGCGGCCAATCTCATCGTCCAGCATACCCACATAGGTGTTGGGAAGGAAGGCTGCCGCCTCGTCGCATTCCTTGACGATGAAGTCGATGACCTCGTCGAAAGGAGTCTTCTTGATGGCGTTGGCCTCTTCTGCGGTGAGCATGGTAAGCGGCATAGCAATGTCGCCGTAACGGCGGGCGAGTTCGAAGAAGAAGTATGCGCGCAGGACCTTAGCCTGGTAAGGATAAAGGTTCAGGTGCTCCCACCACTTCGAATACTTGCTCTCGTACTGGTACATGGACAGGTCGAAGGTAGCCTGGAGGACACCGTTCTCGTCCGGCTGCCAGTGAGTGAGGAACTCGTTGGCGCTGCGGATGCCGTAATAGAGGCTCCACTTGTCGTCAACGGTCTGTATAGGGGTCCAGTTGCCGTTTGTAAAACGCTGCACGGAGGCATCCGGGTCTGCATATTCAGCGTCATCGGAGCCGCAGTCGCGGAGGGCGCTGGAGACATCGGCAATATCCTTGTTGGGCATGTAGCCGTAGATGTTGGTGAGCATCTTCTGGATATTGCTGTAGGTCTTGTACATATCATCCCGGGAGTACTGGCTGGAGGACTCGTCAAAGTCCAGGACGTTGCAGGAGGCTGCCAGAATGAAAGCACTTAAGATGTAAAAAAGCTTTTTCATATCTCGTATCCCGGTTTAGAAGTTAAACTTGATTCCAACCCAGTAGGTGCGGGTTGAAGGATAATAGGCACCAAGCTGTTCGGGGTCGGCAAAATGGATGTTGTCCAGGCTGAACAGGTTGGTTCCGGTAATGGACACCGTGGTTTCGCCGGTATTCAGCAGGCTGTTCTTGAGGGTGTAGGAAATACCCAGGTTCCTCAGCTTGATGAATGAGCCGTCGCGGTACCACAGGGAGTTGCTGCGATAGTTATTGTTGTTCTCCTGGGTGGTGAGGCGAGGCATTGTAGCATACTCCTCACGGCCGGGAGCCCAGGTGATTTCCCTCTTGAGGAAAGTCTGGGATATGGTTCCATTGTTAACCAGAGGCTGGTACAGCGGGGAATCCAGGAGGCTGACGGTAACACCGGTCACGCCCTGGAAATCCGCATAGACCTTGAGGCTCCTGTATTCCGCATGGAGACCGAAACCGAACTGGAGCAGAGGAGTGGAGGTGCCGAACATCTTCACAACATCCTGGCTGTCCACGCGGCCGTCACCGTTCTGATCACGGTACTTGAGGTCGCCGGGACGGACCTCGCCGAAGGTCTGCTGGGGGCTGTTGTTGATTTCCATCTCGCTCTGGAAAATGCCGATGACCTCCAAGCCATATTTCTGGCCTACGGGGTTGCCCTTGCGATAGAGGTAATCGTACATCTGGTAGGCCTGGCCATCGTTGATAATCTTGGTGAACAGCCAGCCGCCGTTGGCGTAGGCGCCGTAGCTGATCTCGCCAAGCTTATCGTCCCAGGAAAGACCAAGGTCAAAGCCCTTATAACTTTCCTCGCCAAGGCTCTGGTCGTTAACGCCGATACCGATGACGCCGGAAATGTTGGACGGGCTTATGAGGATGTTGCTGCGGTGCTCGTAGAAAGCTTCCAGATTAAGGGAAAGGCGCTTTGCGAAGTACTTGGCATCTGCTCCGATTGTATACTTGGTGGACAGTTCAGGGGCCAGGGTTACGGCAGGCATGTCGCCTTCCTTGCGGCCGCTGTAGCTTGTTCCGCCGTTGCCGCCGAAGTAGTAGCTGTTACCGCTCACGTAATTCTCTCTCCAGAGCTCGTGCTCAAGGTCTCCGTCCGAACCGGACTTACCGGCCGATGCGTATGCCTTAATATAAGGTTCTCCCTCGTTGAGAACTGCTGCGACGCTGATTCCGGGATACCAGTGGAAACGCTTGCCCTTGGGCATGTAGGCGCTACCGGAGTAGTTGAGTACAGCGTCAACGAAGTAACGGTTGTCGTGGTTCCAACTTGCGGTACCAAGGATTTCCTGCGTCTTTGAAGAATTGTTCTGTCCGCTGTAGATCCAGGAGCGCTGCCTGTAGGCGGCGTGGGTCTCCAGATGGTTCTTACCAAAGTTGCGTTCCCAGTTCAGGCGGCCCTCCACCTCGAATTTCATCTGCAGTTTGCTGAACCAGTGGCTGAAATCCACAATCTTGGAATTGGTGCCGTAGTAAACTTGGCGGCTCAGAACATAGCTCTGGTCACCAGACATTGCAAGGGTGCTCAGAAGCTCTGAGTATGCATACTCCTTGGTAGCATCCTCCGACAGGCGGCCGATGTAGTCGAAGCCCACATGGACGTCTGCGGAAAGGCCGGGGGTGAGGGCGTTGAGATCCTGGCTCAGGAGCATGTCTGCCAGAACCTTGGTCTGGGAATACTGCTTCTGACCGGTTTCCTGCATCTGGGCCACCGGGTTCACGGCGCCGTAGATGGAGGTTCCGCCATAGATGCCGTCGGCCTGTTTCACAGGGAAGGCAGCGGAAGGCAGGGTGTACAAGGTCTTCTCAATGCGGTCGTCGTAATTGCCCTTGTTGAATTCTGCCAGACGTGCCATAACGCCAACCTTCATGGAAGTGGTTTCCGTGATGTTCACGTCCACATTCGACCTGATACCCAGGCGGTTGTCGTAATGGTTCGCGTTGTAGCGGTCATCGGCGGTGGCTTTCCTGTAGAGGAAGTCTTCCTTCAGATAATCAACAACGGTAAAGTAACGGAAGTTGCGGTTACCGCCTTCGAAGGTGAACTGTGCACGATGGTTGTCTCCGTGGTCACGGAAGACCTCGTTCCACCAGTCCACGTTGGGGTAGGCGTAAGGGAACTGTCCGCTGTAGAGGGCAAGGAGCTCGGCGTCGTTGTACTTGGCGGGAAGGCCGTCCAGGGAACGGGCCTCGTTGACCATGAAGCCGTAGGTGTAGGCATCGGCAAATTCCGGTGCACGGTACATCTTTGCCAGACCGTACTGGTACTTGGCGCTCACCTTCAGCGGGGAATCCTTACCGCGCCTTGTGGTAATCATCACAACGCCGTTACCGCCCTTGACGCCGTAAAGCGCGGCGGCGGCAGCGTCCTTGAGGATGCTTATGTTGTCTATCTCCAGGCCGGTGAGGTCTTCCAGCTCGCGAGGCAGACCGTCAACCAGGATAAGCGGGCTGTGACCGTGCATACGCAGGCTGAGCTTAAGCTTGGACTGGTTGGAGTCGTACGTGCTTGAGCCGTTCCTGACCAGAAGGCCGGAAAGCTGCCCGTAAAGGGCGTTCGCGATATCCACTTCGGGGCTCTTCTCAAAGAGGTTGCTGCCGGCTGTCTGGTTCACGTTGGCCTGGAAGTGGAAAGCGTTGCCCAGGGAAATGGAGTCAAGCTTGGACAATTCCTGCGCAAAGGCCGTGGTTCCGGCAAGCAGAAGCGGAAGAACTATATATATTATAAGTCTTTTCATCTTCGGGTACATTTTTTAGTTTACCAACCCGGATTCTGAGTCATGCCGTAGTTCTTGTTGATCTCCACGGCAGGGATGGGTGCGAAATACCATTTGGTATCCCAATCGGTATACCATTTACGGTCAGGATAGGCAAGCTTCACTGCAGGCAGTCCCCTTGAAGGATCGCCGTATGTGAAGAAGGTTGCTTCCTTCTGCTTGTCTCCAATTGAAGTGAGTCCGTGCAGAGGTGTTGTGAAAGCCTCTGTGAGGCCCCAGCGGACCATGTCGAACCAACGCACTTCCTCAAAGCCGAATTCCAGTTCGCGCTCCAGAAGGAGGGCGGCGCGGAATTCTTCCTTGGTCATGCCTTCCGGCAGGCCGGGCAGGCCCACGCGGGCACGCACTGCGTTGACCCAGGTATAGGCTTTGTCTGAAGGACCGCCATCGGCCTCATTGTAGGCTTCTGCGGCATTCAGGAGCACCTCTGCGAAACGCATCATGCACCAGTGCGGCGGGTTGGAACGGTCGCCGTTCTGCTGAAGCACGTACTTCATCATGAGGAAACCGGGGCAGCCGTCGCCGTGGCCCTTGGCGTTGTCGTAAGCGGGACCCACGGAACCGCCCTTCCAGATGTCTCCGGGAACGCAGATGTTCTCATAAAGACGGGGGTCACGTGTCTCCGTGAAGGAGGAGTTACCCACTTTCAGGGTGCCGTTGGGATCCGGCTTGAAGAAAGGATACTCGGGCCAGTTGGCCTTGTTCTCCCAGTCGAAGTCCTCAGGGAAAGGCTCACCGTCAGCCCAGGAGAACTTGTTAACCCATTCAAGCGTGGCGCCGGAACCGTAGTCGTCCTGGACGTCGATGTGCTTGTCATGGTAACTGGTACTGTTGGACTTTCGGATGGAAATAATGCACTCCGAAGAGCCGCGGTCAAAGTAACCGCTGCGGTAGGCCAGGCGGTATGCACGCGGTGTAATCTGACCGGTAATAGCATCCGGGGTGGCCTGTACCAGGGCATACCCGCCGTTGGACAGCTGCTCCTTCATGAACTCGTCGGCGGCAGCCTTTGCGGCGTCCCAGCGGGCGGGATCATAGTTGGTGTAGCAGGTGTAAGCATCGGCCTTGGGATGCCACAGGGTGTTGGAGTTGAGAGTAGGAGAAGCGGCGTAGCAGAGGATACGGAGCTTGAGGCCAAGGGCGGCGGCGCGGGTGAGGCGGCCGTCATCGGCTGCAGACACCTTCCAGGGCAGGGCAGGTGCCGCTTCGTCACAGAGTTGTACAATATAGTCGATGGTCTCCGCGAAGGTTTTGCGCGGGAACTTCATCTCATCATCGGTACGGACGGCATGGTCCAGGATGGGAACGCCGCCAACGAAACGTACCATGTTGGCATAGCAGATGGCCATGACCATCTTGGCCTCGGCCTTCTTCTGGGCCAGGAGTGCAGGATCCGCATTGGGAATGCGGTCTGCGTTCTCCAGGAACAGCCATGCGTAACGGATGGCCTTGTAGTCCTGCTCGGAGCCAAAGCGGTAGGTTTCACCGCCTACTCCATGACCGGACATGTTGGCGCTGAGGCCGCCGGTGTAATAAAGGTCGTTGGGGCCGTCACCCTCGGTGTGCTTACCGCTGATGAAGTGGTCTGTAATGGACTCAAGGAAGTCCGAACCCATCTTGCTGTCGTCGCTGGTGACTATGCCGTAAGGGAGATAGTAATATGCCTGCACAAGCACCTTGTCTGCATCCTTGATGGAAGCGAACAGGGTGTCGATGGTAGCGCCGGAGGTTTCCGGAGCCTTTGACAGACCTGCGTCGCCAAGCTTCATGCTTTCACATGCGACCAGTCCTGCCGCCATAAGGGCGATAGCGAAATATTTAACTGTGTTTTTCATGGTCTGCCTGGTTTAGAAGGTGATGTTGAGTGCAAGGTTGTAGGTCTTCACCAGAGGATACTGGCCGTCGGAGTCGTCGGAACGGGCTTCCGGGTCCTGCAGTTTCATCTTGGAGAAGGTAAGGATGTTGTAACCGGTGAACATAAGACCAAGGGACCTGATGCCCATCTTTTCGAAGAACTTGCCCTTGGAGAAGGTGTAGCCGAAGCTGGCGCTCTTCAGACGGAGGTAGGAAGCGTCCACGGTCCAGAGGGTGGAATCCATGGAGTTCCAGGGATAGTTGGTCTTGGTGAAACGCGGCAGGGTACCGTCTTCACGGCCGGGAGCCCAGTCGTTGTCGTTGGGAATCCAGCTGTTTTCTGCAAAGTAGGTAAGGAGGCCGCGGTGGCCGGAGTTGGTGAAAGGAATACGGTAGTCCATGTTCCAAACACGGTTCACGTTGGTGGCGGCAACCCAGTTGAGGTTCAGGTTGAAGCCCTTGTAACCGAATTTCCAGTTGGAACCGAACACATATTCCGGACGATCGGGATAACCGTCTATCATCATATCGTTACCGTCGATGATATGGTCGTTATTAAGGTCAGCATACATACAGTCACCGGGATAAACGGTGGTGTTGGGCTGAGGAAGCTCAGGGTTCAGGCGCTGTACGCCCTTATCGTCGATATAGAAGTCACTCTTCTGGTACAGGCGCACATACTGGTACAGTTTGTGACGGTTGGTGGGACCGCCGGTTTCCGCCTGGTAGGGGTACTGGGGCTCAACCTCGTCCATGTCGATGATCTTGTTGCGGGCGAAAGTAACGTTGCCGCTTATATCGTAGGTGAAGCTGCCGATGTGGTTCTTGTAGCCAAGCTCCATTTCGAAACCGTGGTTGTCCACGACACCCAGGTTCATGTTATTGGGCGTGAAGGCGATGATGGCGGGAAGAGACTTCGGGGAAATGAGGATACCCGTACGGTGCTCCTTGAAAATATCACCGGAGAAATGCAGCTTATAGTTGTACATGTCCAGGTCAACGCCGATGTTGGACTTGACGGCGGTCTCCCAGGTAACGCCCTCGTTGCCGGGGGTACCCATCTCGTAACGCGGAACGCCGTCGCTCTTGCCGGTGCCGAAGTAATATGAACCGGCCTCTGTCCAGACGCCTTCCATGTACATGAATCGGGCGCTACTTCCCTTGTCGGAACCTACCTTGCCGATGGATCCGCGGAGTTTCAGGAAGTCTATCTGCTTGACGCTCTTCATGAACTTCTCTTCGCTGATAACCCAACCGAGGGACATTGAAGGGAACAGACCGTAACGGGTCTTTCCGGGGGCGAAGTTCTCGGAGCCGTTGTAACCGGCACTGACGTCAACCAGGTACTTGTCTGCATATGCATATGTGGCGCGTCCTACCCAGCCCACGTATCCGCGGGGCAGCCACTCATAATTGCTGGGATAGTAGTCGCGTGACTGGTTGTACAGGAACAGGCCGCTCACGGCGTGCTTTCCGAACTTACGGCTGTAGTCCAGGCTGGCTTCGAGGTACCAGCTCTTGTCGTCAGAGGTGGACTCGCTGTAGCTGAGCGTAGGCTCGCTTCCGGAAAGGACCAGGATATAGGTGCGGTCAAAGGCTGGGTCTGCAATGCTGAGGCCGGAGTCGTTGGCCCAGGAGGCATACTCAATGGTCTGGTGATAACCGCCGCTGCCGCTGTGTTTCTTGGTGATGGACATGGTGGTGTCGTAGCTGCCCTTCGCCTTGAACTTGAGGCCCTTGGTGATGAAGTCCAGCTTCTGGGTGATTGTCATATCCATGCCCAGGGTGGTCTTGTACTTGTTCTGGTAACCTGTCCAGTAGTAGTACTCCCAACCGTTCCACTTGGTAAGGGCGTCAGGCAGTGCCTGGGTGGATACCACCGTCACGGGCAGGCCGTTCACCGTGCCGGGGCTGGCGGTAGGATGGGACCACAGCATGGAACGCATCCAGATGTTGTCCGCACCGGCGATAGGCTCCTGCGTGTTGCCGATCATACCGCTGATGTTGAACTTCATGTCCGTGGTTTCCGTGAGCTTGAAGTCCAGGTTGGCGCGGTAGTTATAACGGTTGTAGGAGAAGTTGTTGTTGTAGGTTACGCCGGGGATCTGTTTCAGCAGACCGTCCTGGAACATGTAACCCATGGAAACGAAGTACTTCACCTTGTCCGAACCGCCGCTGATGTTGATGTTGTTCTTGGTCTGGAGGAAGGCCTTGCGGAACATTTCCTCATTCCAGTGAGTGTTAGGGAACATCAGGGGGTCACTGCCGGTACGATAAGCTTCGATGGCCTCACGGGTAAAGTACTGCTTGTAGTCTGTGATACCGTCGTTCTGCTTGTACACGTTGTAGTAACGTGCATAGTCGTAGCTGTCGCACTGGGTGATATAGGCCATGGGGACCTGCACACCGGTTATGGACGATGCCGTGATCTTGGGCTTACCCACATCACCGCGCTTGGTGGTGATGATGATAACACCGTTAGCGCCCCTCACACCGAACACAGCCGTTGAGGCGGCGTCCTTCAGGATTGACAGGCTCTCGATTTCATTGGGGTCGACCGTGTTCATGGGACGTTCCACACCATCCACAAGGATGAGAGGGGTGGAAGCGCTCTCTGACAGGGAACCGACGCCTCGGATGTAGATCTTGGCGTTGTCTTCACCGGGTTGACCTGTTTCCTGAACGGTTGAGACGCCGGGCATCTGACCGGCCAGCACGTTGGTCACGTCGGCAACAGGAGCCTTGATGAGGGCTTTGTTGTCGATGGCCGTGACGGCGCCGGTAACCGTAGCCTTGGTCTGCGTGCTGTAAGCCACCACGACCGTGGCTTCGATGGACTGGGTGTCGTCCCTCAGAACCACGGTGATATTCCGCTGCTTGCCCACCTCAACCTGTTCGGTCGTGTAACCAAGGGCGGAAATCTCCAGGACAGCAGTCTCGGCCGGGACGGTGAGGGTAAAGTTACCGTCGAAGTCCGCAGCCGCTCCGGTGGTGGTGCCCTTGATGGTCACACCCGCACCGATGACCGGAAGTCCTTCGGAGTCTATGATCTTACCTTTTACGGTAAAACCCTTCTGTGCCATAGCCTGAGGGCTAAGCATCAGGAGCATACTCCCAAGAACAGCCAGTCTTAGTAAATGGACTACTTTTTTCATTGGTTAGTTGGTTAGTTAATTAGTTTATATACTTTTAAATATCTAGTTTACAGTATCTTTTCCGTAAATTGCCTTCACAAGCGCCTTTAAAAGCTCGTGGTCGGTGGTGTCATACCTGTACTCCCAGAACATGGCGCCAAGCAGGTTGTTGGACACCACGTACTTTCCCTTTTCCGTCACGGAATCCGGGTCATCGTACGAAAGGACGTTCACGCCGGTGCCGTCTACAAGGTAAGGGACTAAGGAAGTGGGTTCCCACTGGCGGCTGACAGCCCTGACAAGGGGCTTTCCCCCATACATTCCCTTGTTAAGGATGTCAGGAATCTCATAGTACTTCACAGAGTACTCAAAGATTTTTTCCGCGGCAGTAGGGTTCTTCTTGGACTTTCCGTAAAAAGGAATGCCCATAACCATTCTGTTCTTGGGAACACCGCCATTCACGTGTGCGTCCCTGCTCTCGTCCCAGCTGCGCTGGTTGAATCGGGCGCTCCTGTGAAGCGGGGAATTGTGGCCGTTGGGGGCCGCTCCCATATCGTAAGTCATAACGTTGACATAGTCCAGATACTTCATTGCATTTGGCCAGTCAACATATTTAGCGCTGGAGGATGAGGCAAAGGAAATAATCTTTGAAGTTCCAAGCGTAGCCCTCAGCTCCTGAAGCACCAGATTGAAATTCTGGGTGTCGTTCTTGTCGCAGCCGGTCTCGTTGTCAGCACTTTGGGTGGGATACTCCCAGTCTATGTCCACGCCGTCCAGCTGATGCTTGTCAAGAAGGCTCTTGACGCTCTTGCAGAAAGCCGTACGCTTGGCAGCGTCACGTGCCATCATGGAGAAACCGTCCGCGTGGGCGCCCCAGCCACCGATCATAAGCATGACCTTAAGCTTTGGATTCTTGCTCTTCAGGGCAATCACGTCCTTGATTGGCGCCTTCTTGGATTCCGTTATCACTATGCCGCCGTCGCCGGTGGTAGGGTTACCGAAACGGCCGTGGGCATAGTTGAGGTGAGTAATCAGTGTCACCTCCGGAAGGTAATTGTTGTATTCTGTAAAATATGCCAGGATTATCGGTGTCTGGCCGATGTCCGTGCAATGTGTATTCTCTGTATTGTCCGTGTTACCGGTATTGCCGCTGTTTCCGCTGTCCCCCGTGCCGGGATTAACGGACGGCTTGGTGCTAGGAGGAGCAATGACGATGCCCTGTGTGGGCTTTTCGCACGCACAGAGCATCATGGCAAAGGCCAGTATGCAGAATACTGTCTTTATCCTCATTTCAGCAGATTTTTAACTATTTCTCCCACTTCGGAGTTCTCATGTACCCCCGCAAAGTCTTCTGCGTGAGGACCATAAGCAAATACCGGAACCGCAATGCCGTCATGGCCGCCGGTAGAGAAGTGAACCTTTACGGTGCGCTCCTCAATGCTTCCCTTCAGGAGGGAGAGGCCTCCGGTGTTGTGGTCTGCCGTGACGATGACAAGGGTGTGGCCGTCCTTTTCCGCCCACTGGAGGACGGCCCCTATCACCTTATCGAAATCGAAGAGTTCCTCACACATATAACCAACCTTGTTGCGATGGCACCAGTCGTCTATCTGGGACCCCTCAACCATTAGGAAGAAACCCTTCTTGTTATCAAGCATCTGAATTGCCTTCATTGTGCTCTCCATAAGGATTGGACCGCGGTCCAGGGCGGGCTTGAGGTCGTACTCGTCGTACAGCCCCAGAAACTTGTCCCCTTCTGCACCGGCAATGTCTTCAAGCTTGTCTACGTATGTATACCCCTTGGCCTTCATCTCCTCAATGAGGTTGCGGCCGTCGGAGCGCTGATTCCAGAAATGGGTGCCGCCGCCGGAGATGAAATCTACTCCGGAGTCAATGTACTGAGCGGCAAGACTCTCCTCCTCCTTGCGGGAGGTGGCGTGATTGACAAACCCCGCAGGAGTGGCGTCGTTGATGCGGCAGGTAACGGCAAGACCCGTCTTCTTTCCCTTCTTCTGGGCAAGGTGCAGGGAAGTGACCATAGGATTACCGTCCTTGTCAGCGCCGATGTAACCGTACTTGGTCTTTTCACCTCCGGCAAGGGCTGCGCCGCCCGCGCAGGAATCCGTTACCAGCCTGTCCAGGCAGTATGTGAGGGAATAGCCGGCCACCGGCATCTGGTCCATGTTCAGGGCTCCGCCGTTTGCGACCCAGCCCACGGAAACCTGGTTCAGGCCCATTCCGTCGCCAATCATGAAGATGATGTTTTTGATCTTCTTGCTCTTGGGCTGCTTAACGGAAACGGTCTGGTAAGGTTTTTCTACGGTATATTTATCGTCCTTCCTGAACGAATACGTCGCATATTTTGACCTGTCGCGATCAAGGTCTTCGGGAGTCTGGGCGAAAGCCTGCAGACCAAGGAGCAGGGCCCCGGTTAAAAGCATCAGTTTTCTCATAGGTTCCATCCTTCAAGAGTGATTTTGGCCTTGGCTTCCTTGCACAGTACGGTGCGGGTCTCTCCCGGAACAAGAGAGAAGAAGTTGTCTTCCCAGATGGCGCCTCCCTTCAGCTTTCCGCAGCCACACTTGGCCTTGAGGATAAGCTGGTAGGCAACCACGTTGGATTTGTTCTCCAGTTTGACCAGGATACCGTCCTCAACGGCCTCTGTGGTCATTTCCACAGTAGCCTTAGGAAGATTGGTCACGAAGGAGAGGTCCGCGTAGCCGGTCATGGGGATGCCCCACCAATCGGCTTTATCCCATACATACTCGCCTCCGGCGGCGGGGACACAGTAGAAATTGTGGGCTATCACCTTCCCGTCCGCATCCTTCAACTCCAGCGATAGGAAGCCTTCCCCTTCCGGGAGGGTCTCCACCACGAAGGGCCTTCTGGCCTTGCTGCGGAAACGGTAGTCGTTGCGGCTCACGGTGCGGGACTTTGCGTCCAGATAGTGGACGGTGGCGCTGTAGTATGCTTCCGGAAGGGCATCGTTCACACACCAGACCTCGCGCGTACCATAATTATATATTAATTGTACGGGCGCGCACGCGTTCTTTACACCGAAGTATCCGGCTGTGGGGACAAGGTACCAGTCGTACAGCTGCCAGTACATGGAAGGCCATGCGCTGTTGAGCATCCAGTTCACAATGCCGGTAGCCTGCTTGTCAATATTACAGCGGAAGGCCTCGTACATGGAGCGCGTGGCATCGTAATCCAGCGCGTGGGCCTTCTTGATATAGTCTTCAAAGGAGGTGGCTTTCCCGTAGGTACCGTTCATCACGTTCACCTGGAAGTCCATGTTGTTCATATGGGACGATGACGCCGTGCAGTGGTAGTCCCAGGTCTTGTTCAGCGGCCACTCGGGAGCACCGCCCAGCAGGCGTTTCACGTTCTCCGCCTGGGGGATGTTGAGGCCGGGGTTGGTCTCCGTATTGAAGCCATAGGCTCCTCCCCTCTTTGTGTCAATGTACCAGTAGTCCGGGCCGACGTACTCATAAGGGCCCGCCATCTTCATGCCGGAATGGCCGGTGACTTCACTCTTGACGGCGCTTGCGGAGCAGACGTAAGGCCTGTACTCATACTTGTCGTAAATCTTCATGTATTCCTTCTCCAGGCTGGGAAGGGGTGCACGGTCGCTGCCCGTGAGCCAGGCAATCACCGCCGGATGGTTGCGAAGACGGATGATCTGGTCCTTAAAATAACGCGCCGCAAGGGTCTCCCAGGGCTCTCCGGCAATGCAGCCGTTGCGCCTGGTCTCAGGAAGGCCGCAATAGTCTTCCCATTCCCACTGGCAGCTGAAGCCTACTATTGCAAGGAGGCCAAGTTCGTCGCAAAGGTCGTAAATGGTGTCGTCCTTGCCCCAGATATTTTCAAAACGAATGCTGTTGAGGCCCATGTCCTTGACCATAAGGGCCTGCTTGCGGAGGCTCTCAGGGGTGTCCTGCATGAAGAGGTCGTCAGTCCAGCCGGCGCTCTTGATGAGGACCTTTTTTCCGTTGAGGATGAAGCGGCGGTATTTGCCGTCCACAAGTTCTGACCGGATGTCCCTGAGGCCGAAAGTGACGTCCTTGCTGTGGGAAACCTTCTTCCCCACGGCAAAGGCGACGCTGAGGTGATACAGTTCCGGAGAACCCATCTCCGCGCTCCACCAGATGCGGGGGTTCGCAACTTTCTCCTTGTGAGAAACAAGCTTGGTCTCCCCTGCCGCAAGACTTACCGGAAGCTCGATGTAACCACCTTCATAAGAAGCCTTGAAGATACCCTTGACGGGCTTTTTGGCACGGTTCACAAGCGTAGCCTCAAGAATGAAGGATGCGTCCGTGAGGTCCTTCACGTTCACCACGGGCTTCACGAAAAGGTCCTGGATCTGGACGTTGGGCGTGGCGATGAGCGTCACGGCGCCAAGGATGCCCATGCTCTCGTCCACCGGACGGGGATTCCAGTCCACATAACCGTGGTTGAGGCTCTTTTCCGGAGCCTTGAAAACCTTTACCTGCAGGGTATTGTTGGCTTTGATTATTCCGTTTACGTCATACTCCCTCACGATGAAAGGGCCCACGGTGGCGTCAGCGCTTGCCAGCACTTTTCCGTTCAGGACGATTTCCGCGCTGTAGCAAAGGCTGTTGAAACGGAGCACGTTGCGAAGCGAGGTGT
Organism: Bacteroidales bacterium; assembly: GCA_024694675.1. GTDB lineage: Bacteria > Bacteroidota > Bacteroidia > Bacteroidales > UBA932 > Cryptobacteroides. Next base: position 25,124 of record JAILJO010000043.1, read on the forward strand.
TGGCCTTGAACTTTGCGGTGTATACCCACGGGGCGTCAAAGAGAGTTTTGTCTATGTTTTTGTAGTTCTCCCCTTCGTACACATCCTTCCCAAGCTTGCCTGCCTGGTTCAGGGCACCGGCGACGGTGCAGGGAACCGTGACCTTAAGGCTCTCCTTGGAGCCTTCGCGTGAGAGCGTCCACTGCGTGAGCTCCTGGGCTCCCGCCAGCATGCCGGAGAACAACATTATTGCGGAAATGACTGCTTTGATTTTCATAGCCGGTTAGTTTGTGAGTTGTGACGCACCCAGGACAGGGATGTCCCCCTGGGGAAGGACTTCTATTCGAAGGCTCTCCAAAGCCTTCACATAAGGATAACGCATTCCCAGCGTCTTTTCCATGGAGGTCTTGAAATGCTTGTAGGAATTGGCCACGCCGCCGCCAAGGATAATGCAGTCCGCATCATAGGCGAACATGACCACGGAAAGGAACTCTCCAAGATGACGGCCGAACTCATCGAACATGGCCAGAGCCTCTTCCGAGCCGCTTTCCGCCGCATCGTACGCTTCCTTTCCTCCCAGGTGGCGGGCGGTGAAGAACTTTTTGGAGCAGAACTCCTCATAGTCGTGCCCATTGTATGGCAAGGCACCTATTTCTCCAACGCCGCAGTGCGTACCGTCCAGCAGTTTTCCGTCAACGATTACGCCCACGCCAAGGCCGGTGCCCAGCGTGATGCCTACCACCACACGGTCCCTGACGCCCAGCTTTGCGGCTGCGCCAAGGGCGAAACAGTTGGAGTCATTGTTTACGGATACGGGAACGCCGAAGCGCTTTTCTACGGCTTCCTTGATGTTGACCTCATCCCATGACGGAATGTTTGCGGCCTGGTATGCAATACCTCTGACCGGATCCACAAGCGTGGGAACGCCAATGCCGATGTGTTTAACCTCAGGGGAGATGATGCCGGAAATCTGGTCGCACAGATAGTCCAGCGTCTGCTGTTTGGTCCATTCTTTTGCGAATGAGGGGACGGTTTTCTTAACAACGATGTCTGAGCCCTTTACAAGGCCCAAATTAATTGTTGTTCCGCCGATGTCGATTCCTAGGAGCATTCGATTATCAGTGGTTATCAGGTTTAGCTGATACAAAAATAATCGATGGAAAACCTAGAATTTACGAAATTTGCGTATTTATACTCCCAATTTGCGCAATTCGCGCTTTCGGTACTCTGTAGGAGTACATCCTTTCAGCGCCTGGAAGCGGCGTGATATGCTTTTTGTGTCCGGTTCGTCCATGCGCGCCGCTATCTCCGAAACTGTGTCCGAGGACGATACCAACTGCTGCGCGAAATAGTCCATCCGGAGGTTGGAAATGACGGTATAGATACTTGCACCCGTAGCGTCTTTGAAGCGCTGCTCAAGCAGGCGGCGGGATACAGGAACCTGTTTTACCACATCCGACACCAGTATCTTCCTGGCCCTGTTCTGGTATATATAGCGCATGGCTTCAGCCACAATAGGGTCTTTGGTGGCCATGATACCCGTGGACCCGCGGCTCACTGCGGCTATGATACGGATAACAATATCCTCACCCTTGTAAGACGGGTCACTCACCATCCTCTCTGCCATCTGCGCGGTCTCGTATCCCGCCTTCTCTATGTCCATGTCTATGGACGACAGCGCCGGCGCGGTAAGGTTGCATGTGACTTCGTCGTTATCCACTCCGATTATGGCGACGTCCAGAGGTACATTTACCCCCGACGCCTGGCACGTCTCCAGAAGGATCTGGGCCTGGTTGTCATCGCAGGCAAATATGCCTATGGGCTTAGGCAGGGACAGAATCCACTGGCGAAGTTCGGCAATGTTGTAGCTCCACAAGGAGGACAGCTGGCGGTCGTTGAAAACGTGGACCTCGGTTACACCGAAATCGGCCTCCAGAGTATCCTTGAAGCCCTTCAGGCGACCGTCGCTCCAGCACACTCCCTCATACCCGAAGAAGCCGTAGTTCCTGTAGCAGCGGCCGGTGAGCTGATGCGCCGCAATCCTGCCGGTAAGCTCGTACTCGGCGGTGATATTGGGGATATCGTCAAACTGCGTGATGTAGTCCTGGGCTATGGCCACGATGCCGTTTTTCCTGAACAGGGACACGTCGTCTTCAGGGTCAAACTGGCCTATTACCACGTTCGCCCTCCAGTCTTTAGCCCACCGGACCACGCCTTTAATCCCGATTTCCCTCTTGTAGGACGGAGGCATCTTGCACACCACCCACGGCTGTTCCGAGCGTCTGGACCATGCCATGATGCCCCGGAGCAGCCTGTAAGGGAACTGCTCAGTGAAATCCGATATGATAAGAAGTCTCATCAGTTGGTGTGATAAGAGATTCCAATCTTCTGATAATAAGGAAGTTCCTTGTCGTTGATAATGCTGTAGAACTTGTTGAAGTCATCCACGAAGGCGGGATCGTCGGAGACGGTGGTGTTTTCCCACACGGGGGAAACGTTCCAGCCGCGCTCGAAAAGGCCCAGAGCCTTGGGGAAGATGTAGTAGGTGACGTGATCGAAGCAGCGGATGGTCTCCGACCAGAGCTGGCCCTGAACGCCAATGATGTTTTCCGGTTTCTCAATAGGGGTTTTTCCGTTAGGGGCATCGGCAATCTTCTTAATCTTGCCGTGGTCGTCCCAGCGGACGCTGCGGTACATGCTGTAAGGGAGGAGGGAGAAGCTGCGGCGCTCGTCCACGAATCCGGCCCAGCTGTGTCCCCTTTCCAGTTTGCTGTCGTTGTAAGCCATGTCAAAATAAGCGTTGGGGGCCGATGAAATGACCACCGGGATGCCCTGGTTGGCAAACTGGTAAGGCAGCTCTTCCCTGCCGTGAGACACCGTCCAGACGTTGGTGAAACCAAGGCCTGAAGCCATTTTGGCGGCTGTTTCAGGCTGCAGGTGCTGGACCAGTTCCTGCCATCCGGCCACCTTGACGCCCTTGGCAGCGGCGATGTCCAGGACGCGGCCGACGTAGTAGTCCTTGAGACGGTCTACGCTATCCCATCCGTTCTCTTCCATCATCTTCCGGCAGGCGGGAGAACCCTTCCATGCGCCGTCGGGAACCTCGTCTCCGCCAACGTGGATGATCTCAAGGGGAACGCCGGCCTCGTTGTAAAGGGCTATGAGGCCGTCGAACACGGTTTCCACGAACTTGTAGGTGGATTCCAGCGCCACGTTGATGGCGTTGTCCGTATAGTCCTGCACGGAGACATACTTTGAAGTATCTTCCGGCTCAGAAAGCAGGCAGGAGGTGTCTCCGGTGAGTTCCGCCCTCTTTTCCATGGCCTTGATGGCGGCCCTGGAGTGGCCGGGAGTATCGAACTCCGGAATCACGCGGATGTGATGCTCAGCCGCATATTTTAGGATTTCCACGAAGTCCTTGTGGGAATAGTAGCCGCTGGCTGTGCCGGAAAGGTCCTTACGGTCCAGGGAGGCACTGTAGGTGGGCTGAAGGGCATCGGGCTCGGAAATGGTGCCGTCTTCGTTGAGCACCGGAAGGCCGCGGAAAGCGCCGTAGGAAGTGAGCTCCGGCAGGGCGTCTATCTCAACGCGCCAGCCTTCATCGTCACCCATGTGAAGATGGAGGACGTTGGCCTTGTAACGGGACAGCAGGTCGATGAGTTTGAGGAGGCCTTCCTTCCGGGTGAAGTTGCGGCTTACGTCCAGCATGAGGCCGCGGTAGGGAAGGTCCGGCCAGTCCTCGATGACCATATCCGCTACCTTTGCGCCAGCCGCGCTTTCACGGATGTTCGCGAGGGTAATTCCGGCCCAGTACTCTGCGTCGGCATCTGCGACCTCCAGGGAGGCCTTATCGTCCTTGAGAGATATCCTGTACCAGCCTGAAACCTTGCCTTCAACGGGAACTACGGAGGTCCACTCTGCGGGAACGGCGGTCTCGCCCTCCCCTTTCTCCACGCTCTTCAGGCGGGGAATCATGTCCTCAACGGCAACGTCCACGTGATTCCACTCGAAGGAATGCTTGGGCTCAGCGGGAAGGTATTCATACTTGACGTCAAGTTTCACCGGGCGCTTTCCTGGCCTTACAAGGAAGAAGGCTTCCGGCGCGCGGCACTGATTCACCAGGGTGCGGGCCTTGTAGTTCAGGTGGAGGGTCTCGCCTTTGGTATCGGCCTCAGGGATTATCCTGTACAGGGTTCCGCTCACATGCTCAATCTTGCCCTCAGACCCTTCCAGCATGGTTGTAGGGGTACGGAACTGGCTGAACCAGACATACCAGCCGGTGCCTGCGGGTGGGTTCTGAATCTCCATGGTAAAATTGGAATATCTCTTGTCCACAGACTCCCCTTCCTTCCAGGAGACTGTGGTGTGTCCGCATGAAACGATTGCGAGCAAAATGAGAATGATCAGTTTTTTCATCGGTTATGTAGTTTTTATTGTTGTCCTTCTTCTGCCCTTGCCTGCTGGATGGAGACCTGTCTACCCTCTCTCCAGGCCACGATTGTCGCCTCCGGGAAGCCCTGCATCTTCACAATGTTCAGTTCCATGAGGGCGTCCTCATACTTCCGGAAAACGCCCACCGTATACACACGCTTGAGGTTTGCCGATATCCTTTCGTACACCGGCGACAACCCCTTGAAGTCCTCGATTCCAAGGCGCCTGATGGATGTTGTAAACTGAATCTGGTAGACAAGACCATCGGGCAGGGTCATGTCCTGGGCCATTCGGCCTATCTTGGAAACGCGGACCGTGCCGCTGCGGTGAGCCTTGGCTACCTTTATCCTGATCCTGGGTCCCAGGAGGTTCTTGCTGAAGGTATAGCTTCCGCCGGCGCCCACAACCTCCTTGTCCTCACTTCTGGCCGATGACACCACGCCCTCCTTCAGGAAAGCGTCGCTCAGGAGCTGCTTCTCCAGCTGGACGTCCGACAGCATCCGCCTCAGTTCCGCCAGACGCACCCGGGAAGAATCCCTTTCGTGCCGGGCGATGGAGTCCTTCAGGGCCAGTTCCTCGCTCACTTTCTGCATGTAGAGGCGGGTGTTGGCCGTTTCCTCGATGCTCTCGGAGAAGGAATCGTGGTCCAGGCGGCCCAGTTCCTGCCTGGGGCGCATGGAGGCTATACGGACAATGTCTTCGTGGCTGCTCACCACCTTGCGGTCACGCGAGGCGGCATAGTCCACGACATATACGTAGACGCTGTCCTTGGAACAGTCACGGTTGGAGGCGAAGATGGTGTACTTGCCGTCGTCGGTGTCCACGAGGAGGAAATCGTCACCGGGAGAGTTGAAGGGGAAGCCCATGTTCTCCGGGTCGCGCCAGGAGGAGGTTTCATCGTCCCAGCGGGAGAAGTAGATGTCGAAGCCGCCCATGCCATAGAGCTCGTCAGAGGCGAAGTAGAGGGTCTTTCCGTCAGGGGAAAGCATGGGGAAAATCTCGCTTCCCACGGTTGTGAGGGACTCTCCCAGAAGGCGTGGGGCGGTCCAGAGGGTGTCCGTCATATGGCTTACGAACAGGCTCCTGGTGCCCGCAAAGTCCACTGCACTGAAGATAACGCTCTTGTCTCCCCTGGGGAAATACGTTGGATATCCTTCCAGGGAATCCAGCGGGTTGGGGCTGGCGTGCCAGCTCTGGGACTTGAGGGGATAGTACTGGAAGAAGTCTTTGCGGGAGAACCTCTGGCGCTCCACCACGTTTGGTTCTGCGCAGAACTCAGTCATGGTGAGGGCGTTATTGGCCTGCTGGATGCGCTTGAGGAGCATTGCCTGCGTGGCCTCATCCTCCGCGAACTCCGCCGCCTGATAGTATTTATCTATGGCGTCGTCGAAATAATATCGGTTCCGGAGGCTGTCCGCCTGGTCTACAATCCGCCGTACATTGGCGGGCAGCTCCTGTCCCCGCAGGGTGATTCCCGCGGAAACAAGCATGAGCAGTATGCAGACCAAAACTTTGCGCATTTTGTGAGTATAGCCTACAAATTTAACAAATAGTTGTGACAAACTTCCCTTTATAGGGAAAAATCGTACCGGGCAGAAGGTTTTTGGCGCAAATACTTGAAATCATATGCGGTTTATTGGAAAAAAGTAGTAAATTTGCAGCCTATTTTGCCCTGACGCTCACCGCGCCGGGGTCAAATGGGCTGAAATAATTCAAAATTTAAAGATAAACTGATATGCAAAGCAAAGGTTGGATCCGTCTTGTGGCTATCCTGCTTGGACTTGCCTCTATCTGGCAGCTCTCCTTCACCGCGGTAACCCGCATCGAAGAGAACAAGGCTAAGAAGGCAGCTCAGGAGCAGGCGCTCCAATTCGTCGAAACTAACAACGTGGCAGCGGAAGTACGCGAGTTCGTGCTTGACTCCGTCGCCAACATCCGTAACAGGGCCTATGTAGATTCCATCAGCGCAGAGAAGGTATTCCTCGGATATACCTACAAGAGCGCCAAGGAAAAGGAAATCAACCTGGGTCTGGACCTCAAGGGTGGTATGAACGTCATGCTGCAGGTGCAGCTGGAGGACCTTGTAAAGGCCCTTTCCGGCAACAGCACAGACCCTGACTTCATCGCCGCCATGGACGAGGCCAAGAAGAATAACGTGAACTCCAGCGCAGACTTCATCGGCCTGTTCCGCGAGGCCTGGGAGAAAGTTGCTCCCAGCCGCCGCCTGGCAGAGGTCTTCGCAACCTATGAGCTCCGTGACAAGATTTCCAACGACGCCACCAACGACAAAGTCATCGAGGTCATCCGTGCAGAGGCAAAGAGCGCTGTGGACAATTCCTTCAACGTTCTCCGCAACCGTATCGACCGCTTCGGCGTCACCCAGCCCAATATCCAGCAGGTAGGTACTTCCGGCAAGATCCTCATCGAACTTCCGGGCGTCAAGGATCCTGAGCGTGTGCGTAAGCTCCTCCAGGGCACCGCATCCCTCGAATTCTGGCCCACCTTCATGGGTAATGAGGTAGACCTTTATGCAGTGGACGCCCGCGTAAGCGAGATCCTGAACAACATTGGCGACAGCACCGCCGTTGCAAATCCGCTGTTCAGCGTTCTCAGCCCCAGCGGCTGGAACAACGCCTGCATAGGTTTTGCACAGGGTATAGACACAGTTACCGTAAACCGTTACCTGGCTATGGCAGAGGATGTCCTTCCTCAGGGCTTCCGCGGCATGTGGTCCGTAAAGCCTTCAGAGCTTGTCCAGGGCAACAACCTCTACGAACTGGTCGCTATCAAGGTTACCTCCCGCGACGGCAAGGCCCCGCTTGACGGCGGTGTCGTGACGGACGCACGCGTTAACTTCAACGGTGCACAGCGCGGCGGCAGCGGCGCTCCTTCCGTGTCCATGACCATGAACGCAGAGGGCGCCTCAATCTGGGCCCACCTCACAAAGGAAAACATCGGCAAACAGGTAGCTATCGTCCTTGACGGTCTTGTGTATTCCTACCCTACCGTGAACACCGAAATCACCGGCGGTTCTTCCGAGATTACCGGTAACTTCGACGTCCAGGAAGCCGAGGACCTTGCAAACGTCCTCAAATCCGGTAAGCTCCCCGCCCCTGCTACCATCATTCAGGAGCAGGTGGTTGGTCCTACCCTGGGTTCCGCTTCCATCAGGGCCGGTCTCATCTCCTTCCTTATCGCTTTCTGCCTGGTGCTCATCTACATGGTGTTCTTCTACCAGGGTGCAGGTCTCATCGCAGACGCAGCACTGCTCTGCAACGTTCTTCTGCTGTTCGGTGTCCTCGTAAGCTTCGGCGCAGTCCTTACCCTGCCCGGTATCGCCGGTCTGGTCCTGACCCTGGGTATGGCTGTGGACGCCAACGTGATTATCTATGAGCGCATCAAGGAAGAGATCGCCGCGGGCAAGGGCTTCTCACTGGCCGTTTCCGACGGTTACAAGAACGCTTACTCCGCAATTATCGACGGTCAGCTCACTACCCTCATCACCGGTATCATCCTCTATATCTTTGGTTCCGGTCCTGTCCAGGGCTTTGCTACCACGCTGATCATCGGTATCATCACTTCCGTGCTCACCTCCATCTTCATCACCCGCGTCATCTTCGACGACCGCATCAAGGCCGGCAAGACCGTGGCTCTGTCCAACAATCTCACCAGGAACATCCTGAAGAACACCAAGGCAGACTTCATCGGTGCCAAGAAGTGGTCTTACCTCATCTCCGGCGCACTCATCGTGATCTCCATCGCCAGCATCGCCTTCAAGGGCTTCAGCTATGGTGTTGACTTCACCGGTGGCCGTACCTATGTTGTACGCTTTGACACTGCCGTCACCGCAGAAGACGTCCGCGCTTCCGTGGAAGATGTGTTCAAGGCAGCTGCAGAGGCCGAGGGAATTGACCAGTACTCAGTGGAAGTGAAGCAGTTCGGTGGTGACTCCCAGATGAAGATCACCACCCAGTACAAGAACGACAATGAGAGCACTGCAGTTGACGCAGAGGTCGAAGGCCTCCTGTTCAACGCCCTCAAGGGCTTCTATGCAGAGGATATCACCCTTGCAAACTTCACCTCAACGCTGGAGAACCCCAACGGTATCATCTCCTCTGACAAGGTTGGTCCTACCATCGCCCGCGATATCACCCGCAGCGCAGTCATAGCAGTTATCCTGGCCCTCATCGCCATCTTCATCTACATCGCAGTGCGATTCAAGGGATGGACCTGGGGCCTCGGCGGTGTGGTCTCACTGGCCCACACGGCTATCATCGTCATTGGTTTCTTCTCCCTGTTCAACGGTATCCTGCCGTTCAACCTGGATGTTGACCAGACCTTCATTGCGGCTATCCTCACCATCATCGGTTACGCCATCAACGATAACGTGGTTATCTTCGACCGTATCCGTGAGCAGAGGGGCCTGCACCCGAAGGAAGACTTCCGTACTACGGTGAACACCGCCCTTAACGCCACCCTCACCCGTACCCTCAACACCTCCGTGTCCACCCTCCTTCCTATGATTGCCATCGCAATCTGGGGCGGTGAGTCCATCAGAGGTCTTGCAGTGGCCCTGTGCCTGGGTGTTGTCATTGGCACCTACGCATCCATCATGATCGGTACCCCCGTCATGTACGATGCCACCGCAGCAGCAGCCAAGAAGAAGGCCTAAACGTCATTCTCGGGCTTGTCCCGGGAATCTAAAAACTATCCGTCCTTGAAAACACCACGTTTTTGAGGACGGATAACTGTTTTTGGCGGGGTCATCCTTGTTTTAGGCCTGTTTTTGAGGATGGGTGGATTTGTTGAAAACTTTATTGTGAAGATTTGGGGAGATTTCTTATCTTTGTTACATGAGTTTCGTTCACCTTCATGTCCATACCCAGTACTCAATTCTGGACGGGCAGTCTTCCATAGAAAACCTTTTCAACCGGGCAGAGGAGCTTGGCATGCCGGCCCTTGCAATTACGGACCACGGCAACATGTACGGCGTAAAAGAGTTCTTCAAATTCGCAAAGAAGCACCCGTCCGTAAAGCCCATTATAGGCTGTGAGATCTATGTGTCGAAGGGTGATCACAGGAAGAAGGAGAAGGGATATTATCACCTCATTCTGCTTGCCAAGAACTATCAAGGCTACCTTAACCTTGTGAAGATTGTCTCAGAGGGTCATGTGAACGGAATGTACTACAGGCCGCGTGTGAGCCATGAAATCATTGAGAAGTATCACGAGGGACTTATCTGCAGCAGCGCCTGCATAGCGGGAGAGGTTCCCCGCGCCATCATGGCAAAAGATGATGCAAGGATAGAAGAGGCCATCCTGTGGCACAAGAGGGTGTTTGGGGACGATTACTATCTGGAGGTGATGAAACACCGCACGGAGGTTCCGGGCCTGGACAACCAGCTGTATGAGGACCAGTGCTACTACACGGAAGAAATCTTCAAGCTGGCGGAAAAGTACGGCATAAAGGTAATCGCCACAAACGACGCCCACTTTGTCCGCAAGGAAGACGGCCCGGTGCACGACCGCCTTATCTGCCTCACCACCAACGCCTTCATTGACGATCCAAACCGCCTGCGCTACACTCAGGAGGAGTATATCAAGACTGAGGAACAGATGCTTGAACTGTTCCACGACCACCCGGAAGCCATCTCCAACACCCTTGAAGTGGCCTCCAAGGTGGAATCCTACTCCATAGACCGTGACCCCGTCCTGCCGGTATTTGATATCGATCCTGCCTTCATGAAGGATATCGACAAGTATCTTGAGCAGTACAAGGGAATCATTGACGAGGGCCGTAACGACAAGCACGGAACATACCGCGGAGACGGTTTCTGCAATTCTGTCGCGTATCTCTGCCACCTTACGTATAAAGGTGCGCACGAGCGCTATGGTGAGACTCTAACCCAAGAGCAGGAAGAACGCATAGAATTCGAGCTCAAGACCATCTGCCGAATGGGTTTCCCGGACTATTTCCTCATAGTCCAGGACTACATTGCAGCATCCCGCGCCATGGGCTGCATGGTCGGTCCCGGCCGTGGCAGCGCAGCAGGTTCCGTTGTGGCTTACTGTCTCAAGATTACCAATCTGGACCCCATCAAGTACCAGCTCCTGTTTGAGCGCTTCCTGAACCCGGACCGTATCTCCATGCCGGATATCGACGTTGACTTCGAAGATCTCACCAAGGCCCACGAGTACGTAGAGAAGAAATACGGCGCAGACCACGTTTCCCGCGTGATTACATACGGCACAATGGCCGCCAAGAGTGCCATCAAGGACGTCGCTCGTATAAGCCACGTGAGCATAGATGAGAGCAACCGCCTCACCAAGATGGTCCCGGACCGTCTAAGTGAGAAGAAAGAAAAAGAATATCCCTACAACCCCAAACTGGATGAGCTGAAGCCAGGTTTCAAGGTCGTGGAACATGACGGAAAAGTGTTCCAGAAGGGTATGGAAGACGTTGATGTCAAGATAACGCTGGCCAATTGCTACCGCCTTGTCCCGGAGTTTATCAACGAGCTCCAGAACGGCCCTGAAATCAACAAAGAGGTCCTAAAATACGCCCAGGCCCTGGAAGGCAGCGTCCGCCAGGTTGGCATGCACGCGTGCGCAACAATCATCGGCAGGGGAGACCTTACGGATTATCTGCCAATCTGCCTTTCCAAGGATAAAGAAACCGGCCTGGATGTACGTACGTCCCAGTATGACGGCCATTACATAGAGGACGTGGGCATGCTCAAAATGGACTTCCTGGGCCTCATTACCCTCCAGATAATCCACAACTGCATAGACCTTGTCAAGGAGCGTTACGGCATAGATATCGACATTGAAGCTATCCCTATTGACGATAAGGCCACACTTGAGCTCTACGGCCGCGGAGACACAACCTCCGTGTTCCAGTTTGAATCCGAGGGCATGAAGCAGTGGCTTCAGCGCCTACGCCCGGAACGCTTTGAGGACCTCATCGCAATGAACGCCCTCTACAGGCCGGGCCCCATGGACTATATCCCGGATTTCGTTGCCCGTAAACAGGGAGAACAGGCCATAGAATACGACCTCCCGGAAATGGAGGAATACCTTCAGGACACTTACGGCGTCACGGTCTACCAGGAGCAGGTTATGCTTCTGTCCCAGAAGCTTGCAGGCTTCACCAAAGGTGAGGCAGACAAGCTCCGCAAGGCCATGGGCAAGAAGCAGATAGACATCCTGAACTCCCTCAAGGACAAGTTCATGAGCGGCGGTATCGCCAACGGTCACCCGGAAAAGGTCCTGGACAAGATATGGAAAGACTGGGAGAAGTTCGCCCAATACGCCTTCAACAAGTCCCACGCAACCTGTTACGCCTGGGTCAGTTACCAGACCGGCTGGCTCAAGGCCCACTACCCTTCGGAGTTCTTCGCCTCCTGCCTTGACAGTGCCAAGAGCATGGAAGAAATCGTCAAGATAATGGACGATTGCAAGGGCCACGACATCAAGGTTCTGAGCCCGGACGTCAATGAGAGCACAGGCCGCTTCACCGTAAACAAGAACGGTGACGTCCGCTTTGCCCTCAGCTCCATCAAAGGATTCGGCGCCAACATTGTGGACGCCATTATCAAGGAACGCGACGAAAACGGCTTGTTCACAGATATTTACGACTTCGTGGAACGTATGGCCGGCAGCGTGAACCGCAAGAGCTTCGAGTGTCTGGTGAACTCCGGCGCATTCGACAGCTTCGGCCACAAGAGGTCCATGTACTTCCAACCTGGCCGCACCGCGGACATGTTCATAGACGAGATTGTCCGTTACGGGGAACTCTATAAGAACGACACCGTTTCCGCCGGCTCCTCCCTCTTCGGAGATATGGAAGAGATGAAGCCGGAGCGTCCTCCCCTGCCGGAAAACGAGGGTTATATGGACATCCTAGACGTTCTGCAACGTGAAAAGGACCTCGTGGGCATGTACCTCAGCTCCCATCCGCTGGACCGTTATAGCTTTGAAATAAAGAATTTTACCAACCAGAAGCTTGCGGATCTTTCCAACTTCGTGGCAGATTGCGAAAGCAGGAAAAAAGCGGAGAAAGTCTATGTGGCCGGCATCGTCACGGATGTAAAAAACCTCACCACAAAGGGCGGAAAGCCATATTCCCGCACCACGCTGGAAGATTACAGCGGCTCCTACGAGCTGGCCCTCTTCGGTAAGGACCACGAGACATTCATGCAGTACATGACCCTGCACGCCTCCCTGTTCCTTGAAGGCGAAGTTGCAGAGAAATTCCGTCTCAAACCGGAAGAGATAGCCCAGGGAAAAACGGCTCCTTACGCATTCAAATTAAAGAAGGTCACCCTTCTTGGCAATCTCACGGACGAGGTCCTTACAGGCTTCAACCTGGACATTGAGACCCCTATTCTCACTGATGCCTTCCGCAAAGACTTCGTCAAGGTCATCAAGGACCACAAGGGCAACACTCCCCTCAACATCTTTATCTACGATCCTCAGACCCGTTACCGCATCCAGTTCTACTCCAAGAAGTTCCAGGTTGCCGTCACATCTGATTTCATCCAGGATCTCCACCGCATTGGCATAGACCATTACGAGGTCACAAGGAGGTAATCCCCCGCCTCGTCCCTAAAAACGGCCTATTTTAGGGATGACGCGACTACTGCTGTCTGGCCAGTTTGAAGCCGATTTTGTAGTTGTCGTAGCCGGAGGCGAGTTTGGCGATTTCGCCAATGTCCGTCTTCTTTTCTCCAAGCTTGGCGAGGGCCTTCTTGATGAACTCGGTGGCCTTGTCAGAGGTGAAGAGCATCTTGACGCCGTCAAGGGTGAGGTCAAGGTTGCCGGTCATGGTGAAGAACTTCATGGTGCGGCCGAAGTTGAGGGTGATGGCATCCATCTCCGGGCTCACCTGGAAAGTGCCGTTGAAGGGGAAGCCGCCGATTGTCCAGACAAAGGTCATATCACTCTCGTAGAACGAAATGCTCATTGTTCCAGGCTTGATGCCGAACTTGGTGAGATACTCGTCAACTTTGGTTTCAACTGCGGAAGAGGCAGCTGTGCCGGCAAGGTTGGAAACGATGCCGCCCTCGTTGGTGGTCATGGAAACAGCAACGCCGGAATATACATAGTTGCCTTCCAGCCTGGGCTTTGCAACCGTGCCCAAAAGGTCTCCAAGCACGTTTCCGAGTGCAGCGTCAACGGTGGCGTTACCGGTGGAGGTGCTGCCAAGGACACTGCCAAGAACGCTACCCACAGCCTGGCCGACGACGTCCGTCACGTTGCCGTTGTTGGTGTTATTGGTAGTGGTGGTGTTCTCCGTAGTCTTTTCAGTGTTGGTGGTTTTTCCGCCGCCAAGAAGACCGCCAAGGAGATTACCAAGGGTGTTCTGCGCCTGTGCGGAGAATGTAAACGCTGCCGCAAGGGCTGCAATTGCAAGGATTCTTTTCATTGTATGATGTCCGTTAATTTAGTTTCAGCGTGTAAATATAACAATTATTGTGCTTAATCTTCCGGCCAGCCCTGAGATTTCAGCGGAAATTCCACGCCCTCCGGCGTTACAAGCACGTCTCCGGCCTCCGGCTGGGCCATGTGGCCAATGATATCGAAGGTCTGGAAATCCCTCCTGAACTTCTCCAGGTGCAGGATTGGTACGACGAAAAGGAGCCTGTTATCGTCCCCGCCATTCATTGCGGCCGATACCGGATCCATGTCCAGTTCCTTTCCCAGGGAGAAGCTGTTGCCCTCGAAGGGGATCTTATCGGCATAAATCTTGGCGCCAAGCCCGCTGTCACGGGTGAGACGCTTTACGGCATCGGCAAGACCGCGCGTGACGAAATACCCGTAGGAGGGGTAAATCTCCGCGTCCTCAAGTTTTGTGACGATGCCCGAGTCCAGCTCCGGACGGAGATAGTCGCCGACCAGCATGCGGTACTTGGACATATCCGGCTGGGTTCCCTTGTTGGCAAACTCCCGCGCCCCTCTTTCCAGAACCTGGAGGCCAAGGAAAGCGGCTCCCAGGCTGCCTGAAACGCAGATAAGGTCCTTGCTCTTTGCCGCCATCCTGCGCTTGGAAGTGAGGTTCGAAGTCTCTCCGGTGGCCGATACAGATATATACAGGCCGTTATTGGAGGGCTGGAGGTCCAGATTCACCGCCTCGAAGCCGTGCTCCTTCGCCGCCACCGTAATACCCATCCAAAGCTCCTTCACCTGCTCAAAATCCAGTTTTGCCGATACTCCAAGCACGATGTTCAGCAGCTTCGGGTGCGCAAGGGCGGCGTATAATTCACCCACCGTGCCCACTATACACTTGTAACCCAGGTGTTTAAGCGGAAAATAAACCAGATTGAAATCAATCCCCTCCAGGAACATACGGGACGATGTTGTTACCACGCCGCCGTCCGCCTTGTAGGAAAGACCGCTTACGGGGTTATAAGCCGAAAGGCGGTAGAGCTGCGCTATCGCCTCAATTTTGCCAAGAGATGAGAATGTATCTGCCATAGTGCAAAGATAACAATAATTTAGCGTATCTTTGCAGAGATGAAGCTTTGGAAACTCATACTTCCCGCACTGGCCCTTGTCGCCTGCACCCGCAACCCTGCACTCAGGGAGGCGGCCCGGCTGGTGGAAAGTTACCCGGACAGCGCCCTCACAATCCTGGAAGGCGTCTCCCCGAAAGACCTTTCCCCGCGGGACAAGGCGGAGTACGACTACCTCAGCGCCCAGGCCTTCTACAACACCTACTTCTTCCTGGATGATGGCCACTCCATCAACCTCGCGCGCGCATACAGATACAAGGAGCAGCAGAGAAGCCGGACCTCAAACATCGCAATGCTCATCGCCGCCATCCTGGCAACGCTGGTCCTTTACTTCTGGGCAAGGAAGGCCCAAACGGAAAAGCAGCTTCTCATCCAAAAGGAGGAAAACGACCGCCTGCTTTCCGCCGCGGAAGAGCTGCGGTCAAGAATGGGTAATATTGTCAAATCGGAAAAAAAGCAGGGGAGTACCTTCGACGCCCTTGACCGTCTTTGCGAGCAATACTATATTTATGAAGGAACGGAAAACCTCCAGCCGCGGATAATCCGGGAGGTTAAATCCATAGTGGAAGGCCTCCGTTCAGACAGCTCCGTACAGAAGAATTTGGAGCAGTCCCTGAACTCAAAATACCCCGGTGTAATGACCCGTCTTCGCACGGAATTTCCCAAGTGGAAGGAGGAGGATTACCTCCTTTATCTCTTCTCCGCGTCGGGCTTTTCTTCCACCACAATTTCGACTCTCCTGGAGAAGGAAAAACCCTACATCTACAACCGGATTTACAGGCTCAAGGAGCGTATCAAAGATTCTGATACCACAGATAAAGGGCTGTTTCTCAGCTTGTTATCATAACGCATGCAAATGGCGTCTTTTTAGTGGTTTTCGACAGCCGTTTACCCGTGTGCGAGAATTAATTTTGTCACACCATTTGTAAGTAACTTAATTTCAATATATTACAAAACGGACTTTGCGAGATTTTTAAGAGCATATTATTTTTTTCTTCCATTTTTTGTTCCGACCTTTGTACCAGAAGAAAAACCTCTAAAATTTTTGAGTTATGGAAGTCAAGAAAAGCCCCAAAGCAAGCCTCGAAAACAAGAGACTTCTCCTTGTTGAGGCCGGTCTTGTAGCCGCACTCGCGATCGTTTACATCGCCTTCAACGTTTCCTCCAAGGAAGCCAAGGTTGCAGCTCTTGAAGACACCACCCAGGTGGTAGTCGAAGAGGAAATGGTCGCCATCGAAAACGAGACCCCACCCCCGCCGCCGGAAGCTCCTTCAGTCCCCGTCCTCTCCGACCAGATTGACATCGTGGACGATGACATCAAGCTTGACGACGACATGTTCATGAACCTGGAAGACGACAACACCGGTGTCGAAATCCAGGAGTACAAGGAAGCAGAGGTGGAAGAAGAGGAAGTTGAGGAAGAGGCCATCCCCTTCCAGCTGGTTGAGACTAAACCCTCCTTCAACGGAGGCGACGCCAACGAGTTCTCCAAGTGGGTCAATTCCCGTCTTAACTACCCGGAGATTGCAAAGGAAAACGGCGTACAGGGACGTGTTACCCTGCAGTTCACCGTTGAGGCCGACGGCCGCGTAACCAACGTAAAGGTTCTCCGTGGCGTCGATCCTTCCCTGGACGCTGAAGCAAAGCGCGTCGTTTCCAGCTCTCCCAAGTGGAAGCCCGGCCGCCAGCGTGACCGCGCAGTTAAGGTTACCTACACCTTCCCTGTGATCTTCCAGCTGCGTTAGTTTTCCAAAACACAAGAATTAAGCCCGACCTTCCGGCCGGGCTTTTTTGTGCTACAGGTTGCGAAGCAGATTCACCATCGAGACTTTCTTGTCTATCATGTCCCTGAGCTCCTCAATCTTTACGCGCTCCTGGGTCATGGTGTCGCGGTCACGGACGGTTACGCAGCCGTCTACAAGGCTGTCGTGGTCCACTGTGACGCAGAAGGGAGTACCTATGGCGTCCTGGCGGCGATAGCGCTTTCCGATGGAATCCTTCTCGTCGTACTGATAGGAGAAATCGTACTTGAGCTCATCCACCACCTTCTGGGCCAGCTCCGGCAGACCGTCCTTCTTGACAAGCGGCATAACGGCCACCTTGATGGGGGCGAGGGGAGCGGGAATACGCATTACAACGCGTTCTTCGCCGTTTTCCAGCTTCTCCACGGTGTAGGAATGGGCCAGTACCGCAAGGCACATACGATCCACGCCGATTGACGTCTCAATAACATAAGGAGTATAGGAGACGTTCTCCTCGGGGTCGAAGTACTCTATCTTCTTTCCGGAGAACTTCTGGTGGTTGCCAAGGTCGAAGTTGGTGCGGCTGTGGATGCCCTCAAGCTCCTTGAAACCGAAGGGGAAATTGAACTCGATATCGGTGGCTGCATTGGCATAGTGGGCAAGCTTCTCGTGGTCGTGGAAACGGTAGTTCTCAGCGCCCATACCCAGGTTCACATGCCATTTCATGCGGGTTTCCTTCCACTTTTTGAACCAGTCAAGCTCAGTTCCGGGCTTGATGAAGAACTGCATTTCCATCTGCTCGAACTCCCTCATGCGGAAGATGAACTGACGGGCCACAATCTCGTTACGGAAGGCCTTACCTATCTGTGCAATGCCGAAAGGAACCTTCATACGGCCGGTCTTCTGGACGTTAAGGTAGTTCACAAATATGCCCTGTGCGGTCTCAGGACGCAGATAAATAAGGTTTGCGCCGTCGGCCGTGGAGCCCATGGAGGTGGAGAACATAAGATTGAACTGACGAACCTCCGTCCAGTTGCAGGTGCCGGAAATGGGGCAGACGATGCCGCAGTCGATGATTATCTGACGATACTCGGCAAAGTCATTGGCCTTCTCTGCCGCCACATAGCGGTTATGGACCTCGTCCCACTTGGCCTTCTCGCGGAGGACATTGGGGTTGGTGGCGCGGAACTGAGCCTCGTCAAAGGCGTCTCCAAAGCGTTTTTTACCCTTTGCAACCTCCTTCTCTATCTTCTCCTCAATCTTGCCCAGATAGTCTTCGATGAGGACATCGGCACGATATCTTTTCTTGGAATCTTTGTTGTCGATGAGGGGGTCGTTGAAGGCACCAACGTGGCCAGAGGCCTCCCAAATGCGGGGATGCATGAAAATAGCGGAGTCTATACCCACGATATTCTCATTGAGGCGCGTCATGGCCTCCCACCAATAGGTTTTGATGTTGTTTTTGAGCTGTACGCCCATCTGGCCGTAGTCGTAAACGGCTGCAAGACCATCGTAGATCTCACTGGAGGGGAATATGAAACCATACTCCTTGCAATGGGCTACAAGCACTTTGAATAGTTCGTCCTGTGTCATATACTATACATTAATGTTTATATATTTCTTTTAACGGTTTCTTCACGAAATCTCTCTGCTCAATTAGCGGATGAGGGATTGTAAGCTCCTCAGTATTAATTATTTCGTTGCCGTAATACAAAATATCAATATCAATTGTCCGGTTGTGATAAACGCGTTTTCCTTCCGAGTCATACTCCGGAGGAACATCGTCCCTTCCCAGCGCCTTTTCTATCTCCTTCATCTTGTGGAACAGTTCCGTGACATGTTCTACAGAAGGTGTTTCCACTGGTATCCTGTACAAGATACACATATTAAGGAAAGCCGGCCCCTCAAACCCCCACGAAGGCATTTCGTATACCTTGGAAATCCTTTCCGGAGTCACCCCGAACGCCTCATCCATCATGGTCACAGCCCTCATCAGGTTCACCTCACGCTCTCCCAAATTGGACCCCAGTCCAAGATATAAGTCAACACTTGTCATTTCGAGCGAAGTCGAGAAATCTCAATCATTAAGTTTTGAATAATCTTCCTCCTCATAATCCAACCCCAGCTCCACCCTTGCCTCTTCAGACAGCATGGACCTGTCCCACTGGGGCTCGAAAGTGAGCTCAATTGTGCATTTGGTAACGCCAGGAACTGCTTCCACGCCTTGCTGGACCTCGCCAATGACCTGGTCTGCCATGGGGCAGTTTGGCGCAGTGAAAGTCATGAGGATTGACACCTCGTGAGCCTTGTTTATGGTGAGCTCATATATGAGACCAAGGTCATACACGTTCACAGGGATCTCCGGGTCGTAGACCTCCTTTATGGCTGCTATGACGGCAGCGTACAGGGGCTGCAACTCCTGCACATCTTCCGCTGTAAGTACTTCTTTATCTGGCATAACTCTTCAGCGTTTCAATCATTGACACCAGCCCGTTTGCCCTGGTGGGGGAGAGATTGTCTTTGAGACCTATTTCGGCAATAAAACCAAAGTCATCTTCTGCAATCTCTTCAGGCGTACAACCGGAGTAAACGTCTATGAGTAAGGATATTATACCCTTGGTTATGATAGCATCACTGTCTGCGGTGAACCAAAGGCGGCCATCCCGCTCTTCACAATCCAGCCAAACTCTTGACTGACAGCCCTTTATAAGCTTATCTTCCGTCTTTTTATCGTCCGGAAAAGGCTCCAGGTTCTTGCCCAGCTCAATGAGGTACTCGTACTTGTCCAGCCACTCTTCAAACTGGCCGAAATCGTCAATTATCTGCTGTTTCTTTTCTTCTAACGTCATATCAACATGTCAATTGCCTTATAAAGGCACTTTACAAACGTTTTAGCCTCTTCCAGCGTATTATACGGGGCGAAGGACACCCTGACCATTCCGGTGGTCTTAAACCGGTCCATAAGAGGCTCTGCGCACATCTGGCCTGAGCGTACAGCTATTCCCATCTTGTCCAGCAGCAAAGCCAGGTCCTCATGATGAGCTCCCTCTACTGTAAAGGAGAACAGGGGTATTTTCTCTTCCGTTCTACGTGGAACCCCATAGAGCTTAAGCCTGGAATCCTTTGCAAAAACGCCCAGCAGATATTCTGTAATGGCATTTTGTTCAGCCGCAATCTCCTTGCTTTCGCGCACACATTTAACAAAATCTATTGCGGGAACAAGCGTAGGAACGCCATTCAGATTCTGGGTTCCGGCCTCAAATTTTGCCGGAAGGGGAGCGTAAGTGGTGCCGGCAAAACTCACCGTGTGGATCATCTCTCCGCCACCCATATAAGGAGGCATTATATCCAGCCATTTCTTCTTTCCATATAGAACGCCAGTACCGGTTGCGGCATATAATTTATGGCCTGAAAAGGCGTAAAAATCACAGTCAAGGTCCTGGACATCTACATTCTCGTGAACTACACCCTGGGCGCCGTCAACAAGGACAGGAACGCCATGTTTATGGCTTATTGCCACGAGCTCCTTCACTGGATTAACAAGGCCTAACACATTGGAAATGTGAGAGATAGCCACAATTCTGGTCTTCTCGGAAAAGAGTTTTTCCAGCTTCTCCGGGAGAAGGGCGCCATTTTCCTCAGTCTCAAGGACTTTGAGATGCGCTCCCTTTCTCTCACAAAGCATCTGCCATGGGACTATATTGGAATGATGCTCAGCTTCAGAGACTATGATCTCGTCTCCTTCGTGGACAAACGCTTCTCCAAAACTGAAAGCCACAAGATTGATGGAGGCTGTGGCTCCGGAGGTGAATATTATCTCTTCCCGAAGCTCTGCGTTAAGGAACTCTTTGACCGCGTTCCTGGTGTTCTCATATTCATCAGTAGCGTCTGCCGCAAGTTTATGCACGGCACGGTGAATATTGGCATTACAACCACGTACAAGGCCGTTCCAACAGGCAACCACAGACTCCGGACGCTGCGACGTAGCGGCATTGTCCAGGTAAATCAAGGGCTTTCCGTACACGGTAGTGTCCAGAATAGGGAACTGTGCTCTTGCTTCTTTTACGGTCATATGTTTGTATAAGTTTGCAAATTTACATATTTTTGCGTTATGATAGATTATATAAAGGGACAAATAATTGAATTGACTCCTACGGAGCTCATTCTGGAGAATCACGGAATAGGCTACAGCCTCCTTATTTCGCTACAGACATATGAAGCTTTCGAGCTCAAAACAGAGGCCGTGGCATACGTACACCACTATATCAGGGAGGATGAGGAACTCTTTTACGGCTTCGCCACAAAGGACGAAAGAGAGCTCTTCAGGCTGCTTATAAGCGTATCTGGCATTGGTGTAGCGTCGGCCAGGATGATGCTATCAACGCTAACTTCTGAAGAGATACGCCAGGCTATTCTTTCAGAAGACGTCAATAAGATCAAGAGCGTAAAGGGTCTTGGCCTTAAGAGCGCACAAAGACTTGTCCTGGAACTCAAGGATAAGGTGATTAAAGGAGAGGGCTCGGAGACTCCCGCACTCTTCAAAGCAGACGGCGGCGCATTGGTGGAAGAAGCCACCACGGCGCTCACGATGTTGGGCTTTACAAAGGCAAATATTTCCAAGGTAATGCCCTCAATTTTAAAGGAAAATCCCACCGCAAAAGTGGAAGAAATCATCAAGGCCGCACTGAAGAAACTTTAGTGGCAAACGGCGGAAGGCTGGTGGTTACCGGCCAAAAAACACGAGTAAAACAGAGATATCGGCAGGTGAAACACCTGATATTCTAGAGGCCTGGGCAATGGTTCCGGGCCTATATTTTGTGAGTTTCTGACGGCACTCTATAGAGAGTCCGGAGAGAGAGTCAAAGTCGAAGTTATCAGGGATCTTTATATACTCCAAACGGGCGTTTTTCTCAGCCTGCAACTTCTCCCTATCAAGGTATCCGGAATACTTAATGGCAGTCTCTACCGAATTAACAACTTCGGATGAAAAATGTTCATTTGTTCCACGTGGAACAATTTGGAGCAATTCCTCCAGATTAAGTTCAGGACGAGAGACTAATTCCGCCAAATGCTTAGACTCAGATAGCGTTGAACTGCCCTTTGAAAGCAAATAATCATTAACCTCTGAGGCTTTTACTTTACGATGATCACAGTATTCAGAAAGGGTTTCTATCTGCTCTTGCTTGAGCATAACAAGCTTATAACGCTGCTCTGAGGCCAATCCCAGCTCATATGAAAGCGCCGTTAGACGGCTGTCTGCATTATCCTGACGCAGAAGAATCCTATATTCAGCACGCGAGGTAAACATCCTGTAAGGCTCATCAACTCCCTTGCAAATAAGGTCATCTATAAGAACTCCTATATAAGCCTGATCCCTTCTAAGGATAAAAGGCTCACGTCCTGAAACCTTCAAATGTGCATTTATACCAGCAACTATTCCCTGCGCACCTGCTTCCTCGTAACCAGTTGTACCATTGACCTGACCGGCCAGATAAAGGCTCTCGATTACCCGGGATTCTAGAGTATAATTAAGATATTGAGGATCAAAATAATCGTATTCCACGGCATATGCCGGTTTGAATACTTCAACGTTCTCAAGGCCTTTTATGGCATGCATGGCCTCCATCTGAACCTCCAAGGGGAGAGAAGATGAAAACCCTTGCAGATAGTACTCTGGGGAGTCTTTTCCCTCCGGTTCCAGGAAGAGTTGATGGGAATCCTTATCGGCAAAAGTGCGAAGCTTATCCTCTATACTTGGACAGTAGCGCGGACCTTTCCCTTGTATCATTCCGGTAAAGAGGGGAGACTCATCAAATCCAGATTTAAGAATCTCATGAACCTTCAGATTGGTATGAAGGATATAACATTCCATCTGACCGCGTCCGTCCTGGACAGCTGAAGGCACATCCAGAAAAGAGAACCGTTCCGGAGAAGCGTCTCCTTCCTGACGGAGAAGTCTGGAAAAGTCGACGGAACGGATGTCGATTCGCGGAGGAGTTCCGGTCTTCATCCGGGCAACCGGAATTCCGGCTGAAGCGAGCTGATCCGAAATTCCATAACTCGCCTTCTCTCCAATCCGGCCTCCTTCGAAGGAGTGACGGCCGACAAACATTTTTCCGTTAAGGAAGGTTCCCGCAGTCAAAATAACCGCTTCAGAGTAAAAAATAGCACCTGTAATTGTCCTGACTCCGCAGATTTTTTGATTCTCAAAGAGAAAACTCTCCGCAAAATCCGCGTAAATCTTTAATTTTGAATTACTTAGAAGGAAAGAGAGCCACGTCTTTGAAAAGAGCTGTTTATCACACTGTGCGCGGGGGCTCCACATTGCCGGCCCTTTGGAGCGATTTAGCATCCTGAACTGTAGGGTTGCGGCGTCAGTGACCAGTCCCATGTATCCGCCAAGGGCATCAATCTCCCGGACTATCTGACCTTTGGCAATTCCGCCAACAGCTGGGTTGCAACTCATCTTGGCAAGACCGTTCAAATCAGGAGTTAGGAGCAAAACCGACGATCCCATGTTGGCCGCAGCCATTGCAGCCTCACATCCGGCATGTCCGCCACCAACCACAATTATGTCAAAGCGGTTTGTCATAAGAGAGTCTTCCTGAGTTCGAGGTATTGATCCTCCTTGGAACGCATCATGGCCACATCAGGTTCTGTGTGATCATCATATCCTATAAGATGAAGGACGCCGTGAACAATTACGCGGTTTAACTCGTCCTCAAAGCAAGTTTTATAGAAAACAGAGTTTTCCTTTACGGAGTCAACACTGATGAAGAGGTCTCCTGAAACACAAGCACCCTCGCAGTAATCAAAAGTAATTATATCAGTATAATAATCGTGTCCCAGATATTTTATGTTGACACCCAATAAATATTTATCGGAACAAAATATAACCGAAACAGCACCTAGCTTCTTGCCTTCATTGGCGCATACTTGCTTTAACCAATTAGAATTGAGCCTTTTATACTTGAAAACAAAGGATGTGTCCTGTGTAAAATAGGAGACCATATTTTAAAGTTTCTGCAAAATTAGTAAATTTGCGTGATATGAGCCAATTTAAGACCAATAAAGCAGTGTTTGTTGGGGCCATCCTGGAAAAGGGAGCGGAGCTCAAGGTGCAGGAGTACCTTGAGGAGCTCCAGTTCCTGGCAGAGACCGCCGGTGCAATGGGGGACAAGATGTTCACCCAGCGCATGGACCGACCGGACAAGGCCACCTACATAGGCCCAGGCAAGCTTGAGGAGATAAAGAATTACTGCGAGGCTAACGAGATAGAGTACGTAATCTTTGACGATGAGCTCACGGGCATGCAGCAGAGAAACATAGAAAAGGTTATCTCCTGCAGCGACGTAATAGACCGTACAAGCCTTATACTTGAGATTTTTGCCCAGAGAGCCAAGACTTCATACGCCAAAATGCAGGTGGAACTGGCTCACTACCAGTACATGCTACCTCGTCTGGCTGGCATGTGGACGCACCTGGAGCGCCAAAGAGGCGGTATGGGAACCCGCGGCGGTATGGGTGAAACCCAGATAGAGATAGACCGCCGAATAGTGAAGCAGCGTATAGCCAAACTCAAGGAAGATCTGAAAAAGGTTGACCGTCAGATGGCTACACAAAGAGGCAACAGAGGCTCTCTGGTGCGCCTGGCGCTGGTTGGATATACCAATGTAGGCAAGAGCACCATCATGAATCTGCTGGCAAAATCTGATGTCTTTGCGGAAAACAAGCTCTTCGCCACGTTGGATACAACTGTAAGGAAGGTTGTGATAGAGAATGTCCCCTTCTTGCTGAGTGATACCGTAGGCTTCATCCGCAAACTTCCCACCCAGCTGGTGGAAGCTTTCAAGAGCACCCTTGATGAAGTAAGGGAGGCCGATGTTCTCCTCCACGTGGTAGACATTTCTCATCCGGACTTCGAGGAGCAGATGCAGGTGGTGGAGCAGACGCTCAAAGATATCGGTGCTCTGAACAAGCCGGTGTATGTCATCTTCAACAAGGTGGACGCCTACACTTACGAGGCATATGATGAGTTCTCGCTGACGCCAAAACGGCCTGTAAACCGGACCCTTGAAGAGCTAAAAAACAGCTGGATTGCGGAAGAAAAAACACCTTGCATTTTCATGTCGGCAAAAGAGAGAATTGGAGTAGAGAAACTGAGGAACGACCTCTACAAGATAGTGTCGGAAATCCACGCCGGCCGCTATCCTTTCAATAACTTTTTATGGTAATTGATAGCGTTTTTTCAGGCGAAGACCACCAAAATGCCCTATTATTCCCCTAATACCACAGTTTTTGACCGGCCAGTTGAAATAAAAAGAACAATTCTTTTGAATTTATAAAAAGTAGTGTTTACCTTGAATAGAAAAGCGTTATTTGCAAGCGTCTTTTTACTGTTGGAAGCGTCAATTTTGGCCTTCTCACAGCGTCCGGAAGAGCTTGCGCTGTTCCGCGGAAGGACCCAAAATGTCTACCCGTTCAAGTACAACGGAACCTTCTACCTGGAGTCTAAAAAATTCCAGAAGGGCAGCGTATATTATAATGGAAAAGAGTACCAGGATATTTACATGAACCTGGATGCATACGCCATGGACCTTCTGGCAAAACCGGAAGAAAAATCCGGCGCAACCATTCTTTTCCGCGAGCAGGTTGCCTGGTTCACCCTTGGCGGCAAGCACTTCATCAATCTCAAATACTATGGTATAGAGAAAGCAGAAGACGCATACTACCAGATTGCCAAAGACGGCAAGTCTCCTCTCCTTATCCTTGGAAAGAAAGTCTTCCGCACAAGCGCAAACGGCCTCAGCCCCCAGATGCAGGCCAGGATGGACGGCAATTATGACGCTACCGTAGTAAACTATTTCGACACAGAAGAGACATTCTGGGCCACCGAAAACGGCACCCTTGTGAAGCTTAGCGCCAAGAAATGGAAAAAGCGCATGGCTGCAAGTTCCAACCCTGAAGAGAGCCCTTTCAAGAAGGAAAAAACCGTATGGCACCCTCTGGAAAATGCAAAGGACGATGGTTTCGTCCAGCCCCAGGGCCGTCTGAGCGCCTCCATCGGCCTGCCTGACAGGTACTTCTCTGAAATCACAAAGGAAGACACTGTCACGGTAGAGTATGTAAGTAACGCCATGGTGGCCACATTCAGGAACAAGACATATATTATAGGTGAAGAGGGCAAGGCGAAAGGCAAAACTGCCATCCTCAGCGGAACCGTCTTCGAGGCGGAAAGCGGCATGCCCCTCCCGGGAGTTATAATCCATGACGATAACTCCGGCACCTATGCCCGCTCTGACAAGAGGGGCCGCTACAGCATCTCCCTTCCACTTGGAGAGAACACCCTCAACTTCGAGGCGGAGTCCAAGGAAAGCCTTCCCTTGAAGATAAACATGCTCTCCGCCGGCACCTTCGAGGTGGTTATGACAGAGAAAATCAACCTCCTGAAGGGCTCCATAGTGTCCGCCAGCAGCATGCAGCAGCACAGGACAACCGGTATGGGCATGGAAAACGTGAATATCAAGACGTTAGCCAAGATCCCTTCCGCCTTTGGAGAGGGTGATATAATCAAGGCTGTCCTCACCCTTCCGGGCGTCAAGACCGTGGGTGAGGCCTCCGGCGGTTTCAACGTCAGGGGCGGCTCCGCAGACCAGAACCTCATCCTCTTCAACGACAACACCATCTACAACCCCAGCCACATGTTCGGCGTATTCTCCGCCTTCAATCCGGACCTGGTGGACAACGTGGAGCTGTACAAGAGTTCCATCCCGGCGGAGTACGGGGGGAGGATATCGTCAGTGCTGAGCGTAAAGAGCAAGGACGGCGACCCTAACCGCTTCAAGGGCTCCCTGGGAATAGGCCTCCTGACCAGCCGGGCGCATGTGGAAGTGCCAATCGTCAAAGGCAAGACAACCCTGGTGGCGGGGGCCAGGACAACCTATTCAGACTGGCTTCTGGGCAAGCTTCCGGAAGACAGCGCATACTCCGGAGGCAGCGCCGGATTCACCGATGCCAACCTCTCCGTGACCCACCGCTTCAACGACAGAAACACCCTCCAGGGCTTCGCCTACTTCGCCACGGACAAATTCTCCTTCAGCGGCGACACCACGTTCAACTACACCAACCTCAACGCCTCCATAGTCTTCCGCCACAAGGGGGACGATGGCTCCGGCATGAAAGTGAGCGGCGGCTTCGATTATTACGGAAACGTAGTGGGCGCGCACTCGTGGTCATCGGCCTCGTACGACCTCACAACCACCATCCGCCAGGCCTTTCTGAAGGCTAAACGCACCCGCCCCTTCGGCAGCCACACAGTATCCTACGGGGCCGATTTCGTGGGCTATTCCCTCACCCCCGGCAAGATGGATCCGTACGGTGATATCTCCACGGTTAAAGCATCGGCCCTTGCCGATGAACACGCCCTTGAACCCGCCCTTTACGCCAGCGACAACTGGACCATATCCGACCCATTCTCCGTAGAGGCCGGCGTCCGCCTGGGAGGCTTCATCTTCCTGGACGATCCAAAATTCTACGGCGGCCCGGAATTCCGCCTGTCCGGAAAGTATTCTCCCGTGAGCAACCTTTCCTTCAAGGCCGGATTCAACACCATGCGCCAGTATATCCACCTCATTTCCAATACTTCATCGGTCTCGCCTATGGATACGTGGAAGCTCAGCGACGGCAATATTGCCCCCACAACGGGCTGGCAGGGCGCCGCTGGAGCATACTGGACGCTGCTGAGCATAGGCCTGGACCTTTCCGTGGAAGGCTATTACAAGCAGTCCCGTAACGCCCTTGACTACAAGCCCGGCGCAACCCTTATCATGAATCCCAACCTGGCAGATGACCTTGTCCCCGTGGAAGGAAAGGCCTACGGCGTTGAGGTCATGCTCAAACGCCCGGCGGGAAAACTCACCGGCTGGATGTCCTACAGCTACTCCAGGAGCCTCCTGAAGGAAATGCAGGACAGGGGCACAAACACCATCAACAATGGCGATTGGTACAACGCTCCGTACGACAAGCCGCATGAGTTCAAACTGGCCGGAAACTACGCTTTCACCCACCGCTACAGCGCATCGGTGAACGTGGATTATTCCACCGGAAGGCCAGTGACCGTGCCTGTGGGGAAATACTATTACGGAGGCGCCTACCGCCTGCTGTACTCTGAGCGCAACACCCACCGCATCCCGGACTATTTCCGTGTGGACGCGGCGTTCAACATCGACCCGGGACACTACCTGAAGGCCATCGCACACACCACCATTACCCTTGGTGTGTACAACGTTACCGGACGGAAAAACCCTTACTCCGTGTTCTTCCGCACAAACGGCCTAGGCGAAGTGAAGGGCTACATGCTCTCTGTTTTCGCCACCCAGGTTCCCTACATAAACCTTAATATCCTCTTCTGATGAAAAAGACAGCATTATATATAATATGTATGGCCCTTGCAAGCGCCTGCATCTATCCGTACAGTCCGGAATTGTCAAAAGAGGAAACGGAAAGGATCCTGGTTGTGGACGGCGAGATAGTGGCCGGAGGAACCAGCGTAATCCGCCTGTTCTATACACAGGGGCTCCAGGAAGAAACTACTAAAACAGCCATGGGAAAAGCGTGGGTGGAGGACGAGGCTGGCAACAAGTATTATGACGGCACGGGTGCCTGGAAGTCAACTTCTTACATCCCCACTCTTGGCCTCACAGCCGGAAACAAATACCGCGCAGGTATGACTGTTGACGGAGAGACCTATTATTCGGAATGGCTTACACCCGTCTCCGCCCCGGAAATAACCAGGATTTCCTTCGATGCAGACGAGAGCAGCGTCTATGTCAAAGCAGACCTTAACGGCGGAGAAAGCGCCACAGGCTATATAGGAATTACCTTTGACGAGACGTGGGAATTCCACTCTGACCTTGAGGCCGAACTTGTAATCGACCCGGATACCTGGTCGTTCCCGCCTATGATGGAACAGTACCCCTATTACTGGTGCTGGAAAAGCATGGAGACACACACCATGGTCCTTGTAGACTATAGCAAATATCTCGGCACAAAGGTTAACGGCGCCACTGTCCAGCGTTTCAGCAGGACAGACAGCCGCAACCATAAGAAATACTCCATCCAGATGAGGGCCCGAAACCTGTCAAAAGAGGCCTATGAGTACATCAATTATGTCCAGGACGTCGCATCTGGAGGCAGTAACCTGTTCACCCCGGACCCCGGAACCATGGAAGGAAACCTTCACTGCGAAACCAACCCGGAAAAGAAGGTTATGGGGCTGGTCCAGGCGGCCTGTGCCACATCTTCCAGGGCCTTCCTTGACAGCAGATACCTAAAGTTTGTTGCCCCCGACGAATCTCTCCTTGTAATAGTCCCGGAAGAAGAGTATCCGTACTATTACAATGATAGAGGGTACAGGCCCGTGAAGAACATTGTCAGGGACGAGCAAAGCGGTGTGGGCTGGGGGCCGGAACGCTGCATAAACTGCATCGTGGCCGGAGGAACACAGGAAAAACCGGATTTTTGGGAATAGAATATGAGAAGACTGATATTACTGGCTCTGATTCTGGTTTCCGCAGCCACCGCGGCTGCGGCGGAGCGCATTTTCATAGTAACTGACCGCAATACATATATTGCAGGAGACCTTGTTTTCTGCAGCGTCTACGCTTTGGACCAAAATGGCCGTTTAAAGGACCATAGTGCCGTTTCCTACCTGGAACTCATCTCCGCACAGGAAGTGGCTGCAGAGGCTAAAATAAGCCTCATCGGCGGCATGGGGTGCGGTTCCTTCAGAATTCCCAAGGCAACGCCCACGGGTAACTATCGTCTTATGGGTTACACAGCCGGAGGCTCTGCGGAAACGGAACTTTCTCCCGTGCTCTCCATATTCAATGTAAACTCCACGGAAAGGGTGGAGGGCGGTGTTGTCTTGACATCGGGCCAGAAGACTAAAAACATGGTGGAAAGGCATGGAGTGGGCGGTGTTTCCATATCCATTCCGGCAAGGCTCCGTCAGGGAAAGGAAACAACCCTGCTTGCTGGCGGCTTTGACAAAGACGCAAAGGTCTGCGTTTCCGTATCCCACGTGGACGGCCTTCCGGAGGAGCATAATCCTATTCTTGCCAATGTTCTTGGCGGCCGCGCAGAAAAGACAGGCGACGCCCGGGGAGAATATGAGGGAGAGGTTATATCGGCCTCTGTAGACTGTCCCGGAACGGCAATTATTTCTACGGTAGGCGCGCCACAGAATGTGTATGTGGGACAGGCCGATGGCGGAAAGGTAAACTTCTACACCAATAACATATACGGAGACCGCGAACTTGTCTGCGAACTCCTGTCAATGGAGGGAAAAACCGGCCATGTGCGCCTTAACAGCCCCTTCACGCATCCTTCTCCGGGGCAAATTCCTTCCCTTGAGCTTTGCTCTTCCCAAAGGGGAGACCTTATTAACAGGAAAGCCTCAATCAAGGCCGTAGCGCCGCTGGATACGCTGGTAAACTTCCTTCCAAAGAGGGAAGACCTTCTCCTGGAGGGAAACACTGCCGTACGTTACCATCTTGACGACTACACCCGCTTCCCTACAGTAGAAGAAATCTGCACGGAATTCATCCGCGAACTGAGCTTTGGCAGGAAGGACGACAGGTGGATCTTGAGACTGCACACGACAGACGCTACGGAAACCCGCCATTATACCCTGGAAAACATCCTTGTTATGATGGATGGGATTGTGCTTTCCGACCATGGTATCCTGAGGGACTTCGATGCTCTTCTTCTGGAAGATATCGACGTCTACCGCAGCCGCATTGCTGTAGGTGGCCTTTCCTTTAACGGCGCCGTCAATTTCATCTCCAAGAACAAGTACGTAATGGCCCTGAATTTCCCGGAAAACACCCAAATCGTAGACTTTAAGGGCGTTTCTTACCCGGTTGCTTATACCGGTGCCCTGCCTGGCGGAAAAGATCTCAGGGAGCTTCTTTTCTGGCATCCGCAACTTGATATCCCCGCCGGCAGCGATCTCAGGATAACCCTTCACACGCCGGAATACTCCGGCACCTTCAAAGCCGTGATTCAGGGCATAAAGGACGATGGTTCTCCTATCTTCGCAGAATACTATTTCAACGTAGAATAAACAAAAACTCCGGCTCGCTTAAGAACCGGAGTTTTCTGTTAGTAGAGGTTGTCCATCACCGTTTGGGGCACCGAATCTATCTTTCTATATGTGTCAGCTTCATTCCCGATGGAAAGCGTCAGAGTCTTATTATCTGAAGCAAATTCCACAGCGTACGGCCCCCAGGGCCTGCTGTTGGAATACTTTCCGGAAAGGGTTTTATCCGAGCCGTAGACATAAGTGCCTTCAAACTTGGTGTATCGTCCCTCGCCAATCTTCTGGTAAATCTCGAAGTCGGTGTCCGTAAACAGAAGGTAGACGCTGACGTCAACGTTGCCTACAGAAACCTTTGTGGCTACACCTGTAAGTTCCCAGCTGCCTGCAAGAGGAGACTTGGGTGTCTGCTCTCCGCCTTCCTCCGGATTGTCGGGTTTACATCCGGAAAACGCGAAGGCAAGTGCGGCGAGCGCCGCCATAACAAATGCTCTCGTTCTCATAACCAACCTCCTGTTCCATTACCGCCGTCGGCATAACGGGCTATGAGGGATATTTCCCTGTCAAGCTCCATGCCTCCGGGAGGATTGTTTCCACCACCAACGTGGTCGCCGCCACCAACTACCTTTACGACGAACTTGCCGGACCCCATCTTGGTAGGGTGCACATACAGACGTCCGAACTGGATGTATGCATAGCACTCTCCGGAAGGAGTAGCGGGGTACTTGGCGTCGTTTGCTCCACTTATTTTCTGCAGACCAAGCGCGTTGATGGTTTCCTGCGGCACTTCCACGTCAAGATAAGTAAGGCTCACTGACGATGTTCCAAGCAGATTCTCAAGATTAATCCACTGCTTGCGGCCAACCTGCGCCGTAGATGTAGGCGTGCCTTCGATATGCATCATAAGCCGCCATGCATCAATAGCGCCCGTTCCCATCTGGTGATAATACTTTGCGAATCCGTCCAGGGTGGTATTGGCAATTCTCTGGTCAATATCGTCAGTAGAGGCAAGTATCATCTGCTTGAACTCTTCTCTGGTGAACTTCTTCCCAAGCTGCTTTGCATAGGAAAGCCCCAGGGCAACCACTCCGGAAACATGAGGGCATGCCATTGAGGTGCCATTCATATATCCGTAATCCTGTCTATAGAGCTCAGAAGGAAGCGTGGATAAGATCGCAGCCTTATTACCAAGCTGGAAATTTCCGCCGGGCGCAGAGATATTACAGCCGGGACCATAATTAGTATAAGGAGCCGGCATGAAATCCGGGCCAAAGGCAGATACGCTTATTATGTCAACAAAAGCGCCAGGATAGTGTGCAAAATCCTGTCTTTCGTTACCTGCCGCAAAAATAGCTATATTGCCATCCAGCACATCATTGTTCTTGCTGGCCTCAAAATAATGGATAGCATCTATCTCAGCTGTTCCCTGGCTCTTCATGTAGGCGTTATCGGAAGGGAATGCGTATTTAAAACCAAAAGAGCAAGAAATAACAGACGCGCCCATATCTGCGGCATACTTAATTGCGCGGGAACCAATAGCACCGGTTCCTCCCGAAGTTCCGCTGAAAATCTGGCAGGACATAATACGGCAGCCATCTTTTTTTCCAGATCCGCCGGCTACGCCCGCAATACCTTTTCCGTTATTACTTACTGCGGCTATGGTTCCAGCACAGTGTGTGCCGTGTCCGGAATCTCCGTTGCCGTTATTATCAATAATTGTCCAGGATATAGGACCGTTGGTAACGAAGTTATGTCCGTATACATCGTCGATATATCCATTTCCATCATTGTCAAGGCCATCACCCGGGATCTCTCCCTTATTAACCCACATGTTATTCTGGAGATCCGGGTGACTGTACTTTACACCCTCATCAACAACAGCGACAATAATATCAGGGTCTCCACAGGTGAGACGGGCCCAAACGTCTTTGATATTAACGTCCGCTCCGGCAACTGCTCCTGTTCCATACTGGGTATTGCCTGTATTGATTAAACTCCATTGATCTCCGAACATAGTGTCGGAAACGTTGTTGAAGGAGACAGTCCCTTTTGTAGCCAGAAACTCCTCCGCGGGTATCACTTCCTTCTCTGTGTCCGAAAGTGAACAGGAGAGATTATACTGGACAGTTGATACATACTTATAACCCGCACATTCAAGCACGGCAAAATCAAGGTTAGCGTCTGAATCCAACGTTACCTCATACCACCTGTCAAGGCCAAAACGGGCCTCCAGTTCTTCCTTTCCGGGCATATGGGTGAAAAGGGGTTTTACTTCCTTCACGCCATTGCCTTTCATTATGTCTGAAATCATTTCCGATGACGGAACCGTTTCAAACTTTACAAGGAAAGAACTCTGTTCTACCTGCGGTGCGCCCTTGAAAAGGATTTTCTTCCTTACTGCCAGCTGCTCCTGCGACTCCTGCACCTCTTCCTTTACGGAACAGGCGGCAGCCGTTACAGCAAGCATAATAAGAAAAAAGCTCTTCAGTTTCATTCTTTTTCTTTTTGACACCAAGAGCCTGGCGGGGGTCATCCCGCCGGGCTCAGGGTGATTAAAAATGTTCAGTTAACGTTACTTTACAGAAGGGCCCTTCTTTGCTTTCAAAGACTCCCCCCTGTTAGGGTTACGTTCATAAGAAACGGTTGCGGAAACCTTTACAGACTTGGCATCGCGCTCGAAGACAAGCTCCTTAGCGTTGATTTTGGTACGATTGTAAAGATTTGCGCTCTTTACAGAAGCCTTGCTGATAGCAGGAGCGCCAGCAGTAGGATCTGAGTCAAGCGTTGCTCCGGGATGGAATGTAATGCTCCACACGTCGGAGTTTCCATAGTACCAACCACCATTGTTGTAATTGGCCATAGCCTTAAGGATTGCCTTGGCTGCGAAGGTAAC
>JAILJO010000100.1 GCA_024694675.1 Bacteroidales bacterium
CGTCTTCACCGCAGGACGCGGCAAAAAACAGCGCCAGGAGCGCTCCAGCGAAGATTTTTAATTTTTTGAACTCCATACTGTGTTTATAATAAGATTTAATAACGTGCGGTCAGTCAAGCAAATATAATAAAAAATCCGCATGTGTGCGCATGCGGGAGAAAAAATCCATAATAAAAATTATTACTTTTTGGCGATGGCCTTCTTAGCTGCCTCAGCGATGTGCGGAGCATCAAGGCCGTAAGCGGCCATGAGTGCAGCAGGAGTTCCTGACTGGCCGAACTTGTCCTCGCCGTTAACGAAGACCAGCGGACGGGGCAGTTCGCGGGCAAGTACTCCGGCGACGGCCTCACCAAGACCGCCGGCGTGGTTATGCTCTTCCGCTACCACGGCGCAGCCGGTCTTGCGGAGGCTGTCAAGGATGGCTTTTTCATCCAAAGGCTTAATGGTGGCAATGTCCAGCACCTCTGCGCTTATACCCTCTGCCTCAAGTGCTTCCGCAGCCAGGAGGCTTTCCCAAACGGTATGGCCGGTGGCGATGAGGGTGACGTCCTTACCGGGATTCATGACGATGGCCTTGCCAATCACGAACTCCTCGTCCTCGGGGGTAAAGTTGGGGACGGAAGGACGGCCGAAGCGGAGATAGACCGGGCCGTTGTACTTAGCGGCGGCGATGGTTGCCTGCATGGTCTGGTTGAAGTCGCAGGGGTTCAGCACCACCATTCCCGGAAGGGCGCGCATGAGGGCGATGTCCTCCATGGTCTGGTGCGTTGCGCCGTCCTCACCCAGGGTAATTCCTGCATGGGACGATGCAATCTTGACGTTGGTGCAGCCGTAAGCCACCTCCTGGCGGATCTGATCATACACGCGGCCGGTTACGAACTCTGCGAAGGAGCCTACAAAGGGAATCTTTCCCGTGATTGCAAGGCCTGCGGCGGCGCCAACCATGTTGGCCTCCGCAATGCCGCACTGGATGAACCTTTCCGGGAATTCCGCAGCAAAGGCGTCCATCTTGAGGGAGCCCTTGAGGTCTGCGGTCATGGCCACCACGTTGGGATTGGCCTGTCCTGCCTTCAGAAGACCCACGCCAAAGCCGCTGCGGGTGTCTTTTTTACCTGTATCTATATACTTTTTCATGCTAAAAATCTCCTAAAGGTGTTGTACCGAGTTGATTGAGGGCGTCTTCAAGCTGTTCCGGCTTGGGGACGGAGCCGTGCCATTTGTGGGTGCCGGCCATGAAGTCCACGCCGTGACCCATGTCGCTCTTGAAGAGGATCATGGTGGGCTGGCCGCTGCCAAGGCCAGCCTTTGCAAGGGTGAAGGCCTGTGCGATGGAGTCGAAGTCGTGACCATCGGCAACAATTACCCTCCAGCCCCAGGCTTCCCATTTAGCGGCGAGGTCACCCTCTCCGGCGACGCTGGAAACGGGACCGTCTATCTGCTGGCCGTTCCAGTCAGTGAAGGCGATGAGGTTGTCCAGGTGATGATGCACGGCGAACATGCCGGCTTCCCAGATCTGGCCTTCCTCACTTTCACCGTCTCCGCAGAGGCAGAAGACGAAGTTGTTGTCCTTGTCCAGCTTCTTTCCAAGGGCGATTCCCGTAGCGGCGGAAAGGCCCTGGCCCAGGGAGCCGGATGCCTGGAACACGCCGGGAAGCTGTTTGCGCACGGAAGGGTGGCCCTGGAGGCGGGTTCCCATCTGGCGGAAACTTGCGAGCTCGCTAACCGGGAAATAACCCGCGCGGGCGAGCGTGGAGTAATAGACAGGGGTGAGATGGCCTGCGGAGAGGATGAATGCATCCTGGCCTTTGGCGTCCCTGCGCCATGCGGCGGGGTTCTGGTTCATGTGGTTGAAGTACAGGCTCACCAGGATGTCCGTGGAGGACATTGAACCGCCCGGATGGCCAGATTTTGCCATGCACACCATGCGGAGGATATCCCTTCTCACCTGGGTGGAAATGGCCTTGAGCTGATCGTTCGTTTGCATATGATAGATAAGTGATTGTTCGTATTCACAAATGTAATCATTATTTGCCGATATTCCAAAGCCGCCATGGCACGGGTTATGCAGAAATGGCTGCCGTGCAGACAATGGAGGACATATTCAACCAGATAGTGAAGGAAAACAGCGAGAAGCTGTACTGGCACGTGCGCCGCATGGTGAACTCCCATGAGGACGCGGACGACCTTCTCCAGGACATATTCCTCAAGGTATGGACCGCTCTCCCCTCTTACCGCGGCGAGGCGCAGCTTGGCACATGGGTTTGGCGCATCGCCACCAACGAAACCCTCAACTTCCTCCGCCGGGAAAAGGTCCGCGCTGCCATCCGCCTGTCGTCCCCGGATATGGAGATGGAGCGCAAGATCATGGCCGATCCCTATTTCAACGGCACCGCCGCGGAAAGGGAATTCGCAAAGGCCGTGGCCAAGCTTCCGGACAAGCAGCGCCAGGTCTTCATCATGCGCTGGTGGGACGAACTCCCATACGAGCAGATTTCAGAGATTTCGGGAACATCAATCGGCGCCCTGAAGGCCTCTTACCACATTGCCCGGGAAAAAATTGAGGCCGCATTAAACCTTAAGGCCGATGAATTGTCAAAGTAAGCAGTTATGACCAAGAACACAGACATAAGGGTCCCGGACGGGTATTTCAGCGACTTGCAGGAAAGGCTGCTCACCATCCCGGAGGCGAAGAGCCCCCGCAGGGTGCACCTGGCCCCGTACTTCGCTTATGCCGCATCCATTGCGGTACTGGTCCTTGCCGGCACCTTCATCCTCCGCAGGACTGCAGTAACTCCGGAGGAGGAATCGTCCTCAGAGTGGTCCTACCTTTCATATCTGGCACAGTCGCTGGATCCGGACGGCGCCACCTATGACTGGAGAGACAGTTCTCTTGAGGACGAAGACATTGTGGATTATCTGGTCAACGACGGTGTTACATTAGAAGAATTGGTTAGTTATGAAGAAAATCATTAGTATTTTGGTATTTGCAACAGTCCTTGGCGCAGTTGCCTTTGCGCAGAAGGACGAAAAGAAGGGCAACAGGGAACAGTGGCGTGAAAAAGTCCGCGCTGAACAGGTTGCTTTCATCACATCTGAACTTGACCTCACAGAGGCCGAGGCCCAGAAGTTCTGGCCCGTCTACAACGAAGTCCAGGCCAGCCGCCGCGAGGCCTACAAAGAGTCCCACAAGGCCATGAAGGCCCTTGAGGAGGCCGTCCAGAAAGGTGAAGACACGGAAAAGCACATGGACAAGTACATTGCCATCAAGAAGAAGATCCAGGAGCTTGAGAACGACTCAGTGAACAAGTACTCCAAGGTTCTTCCCAAGGAGAAAGTGGCAAAGCTGATCCTTGGAGAGGAGCGTTTCCGCCATCAGCAGATTGGAAAGCTTGGGAAAGGCCACCAGGGCGGTCCCCAGGGTGGCAAGTTCCAGGGCGGACGCCCCGGAAACGGACAGTTCCCTCCCCGTACACAGGATTTGAACGAAGATTAGCAATTCTATTGATTAGTTGAGTAGTTGTATTTGAGGAAGGTTCGGTTCACGCCGGACCTTCCTCAGTTCATAAAAAAGTGCTATCTTTGCACCCTATGAAGAACATCCGCAATTTCTGCATAATAGCCCACATAGACCATGGCAAATCCACCCTGGCGGACAGGCTGCTGGAACTCACCCGCACCCTCAGCGACAGGGAGATGGAAAACCAGGTCCTGGACGACATGGATTTGGAGCGCGAAAAAGGCATCACCATCAAGAGCCACGCCATCCAGATGGATTACGTGAGGGACGGGGAGACTTACAGGCTCAACCTCATCGACACTCCCGGCCACGTGGATTTCAGCTACGAGGTATCACGTTCCATAGCGTCCTGTGAGGGCGCACTGCTGGTTGTGGACGCCTCCCAGGGCATTCAGGCGCAGACTATTTCCAACCTGTACCAGGCCATAGACCACTCGCTGGAGATTATTCCGGTGCTAAACAAGATTGACATGGACTCCGCCCAGCCGGAGCTGGTGCAGGACCAGGTGTGCGACCTTCTTGGCTGCGAACCGGAGGAGGTTCTGAGGGTATCGGCCCGTACCGGGGAGGGCGTGCAGGCGGTGCTTGACGCAATTGTGGACAGGATTCCGGCGCCAAAGGGAGACCCTTCCGCACCGCTCCAGGCCCTTATCTTCGACTCCGTTTTCAACCAGTTCCGCGGCATCATCGCTTACTTCAAGGTGGTGAACGGCAGCATAAAGACCGGGGACAAGGTGAAGTTCTTCGCCACCGGGAATGAGTACGAGGCGGAAGAAATCGGCAACCTGAAACTGAAGCTGAACCCCACCGGAGAGGTCCGTGCCGGGGATGTGGGATATATCATTACGGGCATCAAGGCGGCCGTGGAGGTGAAGGTGGGAGACACCATCACCCACGTGGAAGAGCCCTGCCGTGAGGCCATTGCCGGCTTCGAAGAGGTTAAGCCCATGGTCTTCGCCGGCCTTTACCCCGTGGACGCCTCCAAGTTCGAGGAGCTCCGCGCCACGCTGGAGAAGTTCCAGCTAAACGACGCATCGTTCACCTATGAGCCGGAGAGTTCCCTGGCCCTGGGATTCGGCTTCCGATGCGGCTTCCTGGGGCTGCTGCATTTGGAAATCGTCCAGGAGCGCCTGTTCCGCGAATTCAACATGGACGTCATCACCACCGTCCCCAACGTATCCTATAAAGTATATACCACAAAGGGCGATGTTGTCGATGTCCACAACCCCTCCGGCCTTCCCCCGGCAACCCTGATAGACCACATCGAGGAGCCGTATATCCGTGCCCAGATAATCTCAAAGTCCGATTTTTACGGGCCCATCATGAAACTCAGCATGGACAAGAGGGGCACCCTCATCGGCCAGCACTATATTACCACGGACCGCGTGGAACTCAACTATGACCTGCCCCTGTCAGAGGTCGTTTTCGATTTCTACGACAAGCTGAAATCCATCTCCAAGGGCTATGCATCCTTCGACTACCACATCACGGATTTCCGCCCCGCCCGCCTGGTGAAACTGGACATCCTCCTGAACGGAGACCCCGCCGACGCCCTTTCAACTTTGATACACGAAGACCACGCCTACGACTTTGGCCGCAAGATCTGCCTCAAGCTGAAGGAACTTATCCCCCGCCAGCAGTTCGACATCGCCGTCCAGGCAGCAAT
The DNA here is from genome assembly GCA_024694675.1 of Bacteroidales bacterium. Lineage (GTDB taxonomy): Bacteria > Bacteroidota > Bacteroidia > Bacteroidales > UBA932 > Cryptobacteroides. Next base: position 5,184 of record JAILJO010000100.1, read on the forward strand.
AGGCGCCAAAATCATTGCCCGTGAAACCGTCCGCCAGGTCCGTAAGGACGTGACCGCCAAGTGCTACGGCGGCGACGTCACCCGTAAGCGCAAGCTTCTGGAAAAGCAAAAGGAAGGTAAAAAGCGCATGCGCCAAATAGGCACCGTCCAAGTCCCCCAAAGTGCCTTCATGGCCGTCCTTAAGCTTGACTAACATGAAAGCAGCAATAAAGTCCATGCGCCTCCGCACCCTGCCTCTTTCCATGGCAGGAGTGCTTCTGGGCATACTGTTAGCCGTTGCAGACTATAAGGTAGACGTGTGGGCCGCTGTTCTCATTGTGCTCACCACGGTGTGCCTTCAGATACTTTCCAACCTCTCCAACGAGCTTGGAGACGTCCTTCGTGGCACTGACACGGAGGAACGTGAAGGCCCTGGCTACGGCCTCAACACCGGGGAGATGACCGTGGGGCAGATGAAGGTTCTCATTGGCGTTTTCGTGGGGCTTTGCATAGTGTTTGGAGTTCTTATGACCTGGCGTGCTTTTGGTACCCTGTGGGATCTCACGCCAATCCTGGTCCTGATGCTTGGCGCGGCCGCCATTGCCGGTGCAATGAAGTATACGCTTGGCAGAAATCCTTATGGATATCGTGCTAAAGGAGATATCTACGTCTTCCTGTTTTTCGGCCTTGTGGCCGTGCTGGGGGCATATTTCGTGTGCACTCAGGGCGTGGGCCTCACCTGGAAGCATTTGCTTCCGGCAGCAGGCATTGGCTGTTTCAGCGTGGGTGTTCTAAACGTGAACAATATCCGTGACATGAAGACGGATGCCGCCAACCGCGTCACCGTGGCAATTAAGCTGGGAGAACATCGTGCAAAAGTCTATCAGACCGTGCTGATCTGCCTGGGCTGGTGCTTAATGATAGCTTTCACGCTCCTGTGCTGGCCTGACTGGCGTCACTGGCTCTGGGTTCTCACCTTGCCGCTTTACATCGTCCACCTCCGCGGCGTATGGACACGCACTGGACGTGCATTGGATCCAATGCTTCCGCTGCTGGTCATGAGCACGTTCGCGCTCTCTCTCTTGATGGGATTTGGGTTCTGCGCCTTTCTGTTTAGATAAACCGGCCGTCCTGCATGTGGCAGGTGCGGTCGCAGAGGGCGGCGAGGGAGGGGTCGTGAGTGACGATTACTACTGTCTGGCCCAGTTCTTCACGGAGGCGGAAGAAGAGGGCGTGAATCTCATCTTTGGTGCGGG
>JAILJO010000102.1 GCA_024694675.1 Bacteroidales bacterium
GTGATTCGAATAAAAATGATTATCTTTGCGATATGAAACGGTTTGTCCATATCGCAAAGATATTCGTTTTGGGGCTGTCGGCACTTGTGGCGGCGTCATGCGGCGTCTCCAAGGTCAAGGACATAAAAGTCACATCCGTGGATTTCAAGTACATCACGCCAACATCGGCAAGAAGCCTTGACGCGGTGCTGCTGCTGGGGATAGACAATCCTGCTCCGGCCATAAAGATATCGGCCCTGGAGGGGACTGTGAGCTATGGAGACCGGGCTCTTGTGAATGTAACGTCCGGAGGGATAGACCTGCAGAAAAAGAGCAGCCAGGTATATGAGGTTCCGTGTACGGCAACCCTGGTGGACGGGGTATCGCTGCTTTCCCTCATCCCGGGTTTTACCGTCGCTCCGGATGCCCTGAAGGCAGATGTAAGCCTGCATGTTGCCTTTAAGAACGGTCCAGGCACGGACCTTGTATTCAATGATCTGAAGATACTCAATTTCACCCGATGAAACGTATACTCGTCATATTGGCTCTCCTCACCGTGAGCATTGCCGCAAGCGCCCAGCTGGATTCCCTTACAAGGGCTTCCATGGACACTACGCTTGTTGGCCGTGACATCATGTCGCTGGTAGGAGGCAAAGTAACTGTTACCCAGTCTTCGCCCGTTCGTTCTGCCCTGAATAACTACATCTTTTCAAATACCGGAAAGAAAATCCAGGGCTACCGCATCAGGGTGTTTTATGACAACAGTCCGCAGGCCAGAACCCGCAGCGAAAGCGTAGCGGCCTATGTCCGCAGCCAGTATCCGGAAAACGGCGTTTACCGCACCTTTGAGACGCCCAACTATAAAGTCACCGTGGGAGACTTCCGTTCCAAGGAAGAAGCCCTCAGGATTTACATGGCCCTAAAGGGTATTTATCCTACTGCTTACATCATTAAAGAGAATATTAATTACCCGTTGTAAAGAGCAATGGCAGTCGTCAAACAGGGATTGGAACAGAAACTTCAGCAGAAGCTCTCTCCGCTCCAGATCCAGACAATAAAGCTTATCGAGATGCCCGTCCAGGCACTTGAGCAGCATGTGAGGGAGGTCCTTAACGACAACCCCGTAATTGACGATACCGCCCCCCAGGGTAACGAAGAAACCCGCGACGTCTCCATATCGGAAGTGGAGGAGCGCGAGCAAAGCGGCGGCTCACTGGAAGAAAACTACGGTCCCCAGGACGACGATATCCCTTCCTACAATCTCCACGTAAACAACTGGGGCAAGGATGAGCGCCCGCAGTACAACACCTTCTCCGTCAAGCAAAGCTTCTCCCAGAGCCTTCAGGAGCAGCTTGGTTACCGCAATCTGACAGATCACCAGAGAACCATCGCCACCTTCATCATAGGCTCCCTTGACGATGACGGCTACCTCCGCCGTGACATAGAATCCCTGGTGGACGACCTCGCTTTCCGTGCGGGCATCGAGGCATCGGCAGAGGAAGTTGAGGCCATGCTCAAGGTTATCCAGGAGTTTGAACCTTCCGGCGTCGGCGCACGGGACCTCCGGGAATGCCTCCTGATACAGCTTGAGGACAAGAAGCGCACCCCCTCCATAGCAAATGCCATAAAGGTTCTGGATACACAGTTTGATGCCTTCAAGAACCGCCACTTCCAGAAGATTATGACTCGTCTGCATCTTTCTGAAGACGATATGAAGGCAGTGTTGGAAGAGATTCGCCGCCTGAACCCTTCCCCCGGGGGGGACGTTGACGATTCCTATACGGACCAGGCCCAGCAGGTGGTTCCGGACTTCCGTCTGGACTATGAGCATGGGGAACTGATTCTCTCCATGCCCCGCTTTTCCATCCCGGAGCTCCGCATCAACCGCAAGTACGAGGAAATCATGGAAACCGGCCGCCTGTCAAACTCCCGTGCAGACAAGGAGGCGGCAAGTTTTGTAAAGCAGAAGATAGACTCCGCCAAGTGGTTCGTGGAGGCTCTCCGTCAGCGCCAGAACACGCTTGAGAGCACAATGAAAGCGATCATTGAGTACCAGCGGGAATACTTTCTGGACGGGGATGAGAGTTCTCTCAAGCCTATGGTGCTCAAGGATATAGCGGAGCGTACCGGATTTGACATAAGCACCATCTCCAGGGTGGTGAACTCAAAGTGGATAGAAACCCACTTTGGCATTTTCCCGCTCAAATACTTCTTCTCCGAGGGCCTTGAAAACTCTGACGGCGAAGAGGTCTCCACCCGTGAAATCAAGAAAGCCCTCAAGGAGCTCGTAGACGGGGAAGATAAGCACAGTCCTCTCACTGACGACGAGCTTGTGGACTCCCTTTCCGCCAAGGGCTATAAAGTAGCGCGCCGTACTATTGCCAAGTACCGCGCGCAGCTGGATATTCCCAAAGCAAGATTCCGCAGGGAATTATAGTTTTCCGCCAAAGGCCAGGTCTCCGGCGTCCCCGATTCCGGGAATCACGAAGAAGTGACTTGTGAGTTCCTCGTCAATTGCGGCAACCCAAAGGGTTACGTTGTCTCCCATAGTCTGTTTAAGGTGGTCTACCGCATAGGTACTGGTGACCGGGCACACAATGTGGATGTAGTCCGGCTCTCCGCCGCCCTGCTCGAAGAGTTTCTGCAAGCCTACTTCCACAGAAGAACCGGTTGCGCTCATGGTGTCCGCCAAGATGAGCGTCTTACCCTCAAGAGCAGGCGTGGTGCAATAATTTGCCTTAATCTTGAAATAATCTCCCTTGCCGTATTTTCTGAATGCCACGAGGAAGGCGGTCTCCGCGTGGTCGAACACGTTGAGCATGCCAGTCTGCAGCGGCAGACCTGCCCTCAGGATTGTTCCAATCACAAGCGGAGTGTCCGGTGTGGATACCGTGGCAATCCCAAGGGGAGTGGTCACTTCCTTTTCAGAATAGGAGAGGTGCTTTGAAATCTCATAGGCGAAAACTTCTCCCACTCTCTCCAGATTGCGCCTGAAACGCATGCTGTCTTTCTGGATGCGGATGTCTCGCAGTTCTGCGATGAAGGTGTTGAGAACAGAGTTGCTCTCCCCGAGGTTGATTACTTTCATGATGCTATGTAATATGGGTTCGGAATACAAATATAGCAATTTTTGCTTACCTCCCAAACCGCTCCTGAGCAAAAGAAAAGAACTTGCGGTCTCCAAGGATAACGTGGTCCGTAAGATCAATCTCCAGGGCAGAGAGAGCTTTCCGGAGGATATCTGTCTGCCGGATATCTGCCTCCGAGGGCTCCGGTGACCCTCCGGGGTGATTATGAACCATAATAATGTGGCGGGACTGCTTTTCTATGGCCTTTCGGAGCACTGTCCTTACATCCAGGACGGTGCTCTCAAGGTTTCCTGTGCTTATCCTTTCCTTTCCTATGAGACGGCTTTTGCCGTTGAGAAACAACACCCAGCATTCCTCATGCTGAAGGTTGCGGAGAATGGGAAGCATGAGCTGGACGACAAGCTCCGGAGAGGTAATGGGGCTGTTGTTGATGTTTGTGGATTCCTGCAAGGAACGCCTTCCCAGTTCCAGGGCGGCGGCAATGGTGACGGCCCTTGCCTGGCCGATCCCTTTCTGAGCGGTAATCCTTTCCACAGGCATTGCTGCCAGGAGCATAAGAGAGCCCTCTGCCATTGACAGCAGTTCACGGGCTACTTCTGTTACGTTTTTACCTCCTGTTCCGCTGCCAAGGATTATGGCAAGGAGTTCGGAGTTTGAGAGGGAACTGGCTCCGCTCAGGAGCAGTCTTTCCCGGGGACGGTCTTCCGGGCTAAGGTCTTTTATCTTCATGGCACAAATTGGATTTGGCCATAATGAACAATCTCTTTCCCGGCAAAGATATGAAATTTTACTGGATAAAGGCTACTATTTCTGCTTTTTCAACCTTGTCTCCCTGCTTGGCTATTGAAGCTACTATGATACCGTCTACGGCGGCCACAATGTCTTCCAGGCCATAGTAGGTCTGTACATGGCCGATTACCTCTCCGGCCTTCACCTTCTTTCCGGTGACGGGGGCCTTGGAGGCATTGTCCACATCCAGTTCCCAGATTATCTGACCCTTGACGGGGCACTGTACGGGCGTGGCCTTGGGGTACTTGGCAACGTATTCCTCTACGGAGAACTTGGGCATCTCCACCACAGGGCGCTCTATGACGATGGGAGCTCCGGCCTTGGCCTTCATTTCTGCAAGGTCCTTGTTGAAACGCTCCTTGGCGATGCCGCTGCGGTAGTCCCTGTACTGGCGCTCGAACATGGCCATGTTGAAGAGCTCTTCGTCGTCCTGGCCATAGTCCCAGCCTTCCTCGTCCATCATCTTACGGAACTTGGGAAGCTCGTTGGGATACATGTCCTGAGGGTTGCCGGTGTAGAATTCCATGCCTTTTTCCTTGGCCAGGGCCACAATCTCCGGTGCAAGTTCTCCGGGCAGTTTGCCCATGTTGCCAAGGATCATTCCCCAGGTGTCCTTGTCGATGGTGGTCCAGCGGGGCTTGTCCTGCAGCATGTTCAGCAGGTTCATCAGGGCCGTGTTCTTCACATACTGGCTGAACGGCGTCACGAGGGGCGGATAACCCAGGCGGGGCCATACGTATTCCACTTCCTCGAAGAGTTTTACCATGAGGGTGTCCAGCGACATCTCCGGCCGGCCATGGGCGCGCTGGGTGGCGTTGATGGCACCCTGGAAGCCTTTCAGGTCGGCCATCATGGAGCCCATCATGCCGCCGGGGAGGCCGCAGCCCACCAGCAGGGAGGTCATCCGGGCGTTGGAAGGGTTGATCCAGTAGCCCAGGAAGTCGTCCATGAACTTCTGTGTGAGGCGGCGCACTTCCATATAGGCGTCCATGTTCAGGTCCTTCACCAGGAACCCGTCGCAGCGGAGCATCTCCCGGATGGTGATCACATCGGGATGCACCTTGCCCCAGGAAAGCGGCTCCACGGCTACGTCCAGGTAGTCGGCGCCGGCGCGGGCCACTTCCAGCATGGAGGCCGGGGAGAAGCCGGGCCCGGTATGGCCGTGGTACTGCACCTTGATGTGGGGGTATTTCTTCTTGATATCGGCCACCAGCTCTCCCAGCACGTTGGGACGGCCGATGCCCGCCATGTCCTTGAGGCAGATTTCGTCGGCCCCGTACGCCACCACCTTGTCCACGATATCTATGTAATAGGCCACCGTGTGCACGGGGCTGTGGGTGATGGAAAGGGCTACCTGGGAGATCATGCCTCCCTTCTTGGCGCCGATGACGGAGCCCTTGAGGTTGCGGTGGTCGTTGAGGCCGCAGAAAGAGCGGGCGATGTCGGTGCCCTGCTTCTTCTTGACTTTGAACATGAGTTCCCGCACATCCAGCGGCACGGGATTCATGCGCAAGGCGTTCAGGCCCCGCTCCAGCATGTGGGTCTGGATGCCTGCCTTGTGGAAAGGTGCCGTCCAGGCCCTGACGGCCTTGTTGGGGTTCTCGCCAAAAAGGAGGTTCACCTGCTCGAAAGCGCCGCCGTTGGTTTCCACCCGGTCAAAGCAGCCCATATCCACGATGGCTGGAGCCACTTCCACCAGCTGGTCCACCCGGGGTACGTACTTGCCGGAGCTCTGCCACATATCCCTGTACACCAGGGAAAACTTGATTTCGCGTTTTGCCATAACTGTCTCTAGTGAGGGATACAAATATACGAAATTATTTCGCTTTCCGGTGCTTGCGGCGCGCAACGTCCCCGCGCTGTTTTTGTTAACTGCTTGTTTGATAGCTATATATCGATTTTCCTTGCGGCCCGTGGGCTGCAAGGAGATTGCGTAGTGTTTTATGTTTCAGTTGGTTAGCGAAAACGCGCCGATAGAGAGACGTTACCGCTTATCGGCGAAAAAGGCTTTCAGCAGGCGGGCGACATGCGCTTTGCTGGAAAGGAACAGATGACCGGCGCGTTCGATGCGGGTATAACTGGACTGGGGCAGTACCTGGATGAACG